>NZ_FNWC01000007.1:319822-639644 GCF_900104635.1 Coprococcus phoceensis | reverse complement strand
GTAACTTCTTGTGTACAATCCTGATCCGAGAATAATGTGAACTCAGCTCCTGCGAGAAGCTTGTCCTTATTGTTCAGCTTGTGAATTTTCAAACTGAATGGAGCAAGTAAATCTTCAACTGTTAAAGAAATATTTCCCTGAGCTGTCACTTCAAATTTGATATTTCCAAGTGTTGGATCAGTTGTAGAAGTCAATGTAACTTTGTTATCCTCTGCCACATCAAACTCAATAATGTTCTCATTCACTACATATCCATCCATGACTTCAAGCTCCGTAATCGCATGGTGTCCATGCTGCAGGGCTTTAAAAGTCAACGCTCCATTTTCATCTGTAGTTAATGTTTCCTTTGTACCATCCGGTTTCGTATGTTCAAATTTCGCTCCCGGAATTGGAATGTCAGTTCCTTCCTGTTCTTTTTTCAAATCGAGTTTGAAAATGTTTTCCGGAATGGTCGGTTTATTATAAGTGTTTACATTTTCTGTTGCTCCTGACGGTGTAATCTGCCTTACAAACACTTCCGGATTCAATAAATAACCTTCCGGTGCTTTTGTTTCTTGAATGGTAATCGTCCCTATTGGTATTGCCGGATGACCTGTAGAAGATAAATATAATTCACTTCCTGTTACTAAATAATTTTTTGAATAAGAAGTATATCCATCTTTATCCGTTTGAAATACCCATGTACGAGACGGAGTCTTTCCTAACGTAGCTGGGTCTTTATTTGCTTCCCATAATCCTGCATAGTATTTCACAGTAAATTGTGCTCCCTGTAGCGTTGCACTTCCCTGTGGTTTATTTTGATTGGTTTCTGCATCCACTTTTCCAAGTAAAATACCAACCGGATCCATCTGCGGTAAATCTGCAAAAGAAACGGATGCTGTTCCACCTGCCGGAATATACACCGATTTTGTCTCCGGATTCAATGCATAGCCTTTCGGAGCTACTATTTCTTTCACATAATAAGTTCCTGCATTAAGTTTTAGTGTATTGGAATTACCATTCGCATCTGTTGTAAGTGTCCCTACTCTTGATGCTCCTGAAAGTGATGAGCTACTATACACACCAAACTGAGCTCCTGCTAACGAGTAACAGCTATTCCCATTCGTTAAGCTTGGGTTCGCAGATACTTTTTTTAAAGTTACGTTTCCTTGTTTCGGTGCTGGTGGTATATATCCTAAAAATGCTACATCCTGATAATTGTCAGGAGTAATATCTGCAATATAAGCACGATAGCCCCAAGCAATCGGATCGGTCTTACCACTTAGAGAGGCAATATAACTTCTTGCTCTTCCTTTATTGTTACAGCTATCATTTTGATATCCAACTGCAAACGTGGCATTATCCATGTCATATCCTAAGTTTCCACCTGTATAACCAGGACCTCCCGGTGAGTAATATAGAATTTTTCTCACAATTGGATCATTCCATTCCTGAACCGGCCCATATTTGGTTTGATCATTGCCCCAAAATGATTTCTTATTCTGAGCACAATATCCGTAACTGTTAGCACCAGAAATTTCAAAATATCCATTTCCTGCACCGCTTACTCTTTTTCGTTGCGTAACACCTACGGTTTGTCCTGGCGTAAATCCACGCTCTACCAAAGTGCGATCATCTTCTTCATATGGCTTTGCTTGATTAAACTGACTCTTTTCCAAGATTTTTTCCATATCTTTTCGGGTTGCCATTTCTACCAAGATATTTAAATCCGGATCGGTAATATCTCCGTCTTGACCAATCCCATTTTCAAATCGATACTCTGGTGTCAGATATGACTTTTCGTCCAAATAAGCTTCCAGTCCAAGCCTTTTCGCTGTTTCTTTTCGATATACCACTGCTTCTTCTGCCATATCTTCGCCATTAAGATACATTTCTATGATTTTCTCATATTTGTTTTCTTCATTTTCTCTGATTCCTTGTGCTTGAACTGTTGAAGAAAACAAAACGCAGATAAGCACGAACGCTAAGATTTGTTTTAATTTTTTCACTGTCTTTCCTCCCATCTCACTCAAAAATGGTAATAAAAAAATAGAGCATCTTCTGTTGATACTCTACTTTCACGTTAATTATTTTTTTGCTCCACACTCACATTTGTAACCAGTTACTACTTCTTCACTCCAAGCCGGACTGTCTACCACCCATTTGGTTGTATATTCTGCCGGATGTATTATAGTTTCTGTTCCAGTTTGCTTTTGTACATATTCTGTATGCCATCCATATTTTCCAGTTCCATTAAGCATATGTTCTTTATTATGTCCAACTGGATCTGATGTACAATCCGCCCCACAATTATCACATACTTCAATTGCAACCGTTTCATAGATTGGTTTATATTCCGTCCAAGCCTCTTTTACAAGAACTTGCTCGTTATGTCCTGTTTCCGGATGCTGCACTGTAGTTTTCTGTGCAATCCAATTATGATTATGTGATGGTTTTGCAGAACTGGAATTTCCACTACTAGGTTTTTCCGAAGTGTTCTGATTCTTATTCTCAGAATTTGAATCGCTTTTGGAACTATTTGATTCTGATTTATTTTCTGTCGCAGTCGCAGATGCGTTTTCCGTCTCCTGCTTCTTATTTTCCGACTGTTTTTCCTTTTCTACTTTGGAAGAAGCTCCATCTGATTGTTTTTCTTCAGACTTTTTCTCCGGATTTTCCAAATTACTTTTTTTAATATTTTTCATCTTAGTTACATTTGCTACTTTCCTTGGGGTTTCCGCCCTGGATGTTGTTTCTGTATCCTGACCAAAAATCGTAACGCCTGTCAATGCTAGTAACAAAACAAAGGCTGCTCCTGCTCTTGCAATGTTTTTTTTCCTCATATCTTTCCTCCTTCCAAACATCCTCAAATCTGCCTTTATTATAGCTTACTTCCTTGTTGTTTACAATAAATCTTTAATCAACGTGAAAATTATTCAACATTTCGTAAAAGCTTTCTCATAAATTTTTCCTTTTTAAGTTTTCTGCCTCTTCCCCAAAAAAGAAAAATTTACATGGATTTTTAATCCACTACAGTTTTTTCATCGCCGTACCTGCAACGGCGTAAGAAAAATTTTTTCTTAAAAATATGTAATTGTAAATTTTTTCTTTTAGTTAAGAATTAGACTTAAATTCTCTTATACATCTAAACACGGTAGATTGACTGCAGCCTAATCTTTCTGCCATCTCTTGCCTATCAAGATTTGGCTCTTGCTTCCAAAGTTCATAAACCTTTTGGCGAGTGCTTGCACCTCTTGCAAGTTGCCCTGAAATATTTTTACTTTTGAAATTCTTTTTTGCTCGCCGCTGTGCATCCTTCGCATTGTAGGTTTTTCCATCCTCCGTGTTATGAAGTATCTCACGATAGATCGTAGTCCTATTCCTTCCAATCATGTCTGCAATTTTGTTCATGTCCGCCATAGTCATATTTTTTTTGTACAATTTTTCAATGATTAATCGCTCTTGAAACGATAATCGACTATAGCTTTGTCCCATCCTTGCTCTTCATCCCCCTTTCTAAATCCGTTGATTTTTCAATGATTTTTAAGGTTTTTAGGTAATAAAAAAAACGCCCCAGAGACTAACTAAATTTAGTCTCCGTGCGTTAAATTATAGACGTAACCTTTCTTCTTATTATTCTTACACCATTCTCAAAATTGTTCGCATTAAAAAACAGATTGCGCTCTTTTTTTCTTGCATTCTTTTCACTTTTATGCAATAATAAGGCTACTTAACTTAGTCTAAATGAATTTTGAGGAGGATTTTTTATGTCACAAAGAAGTAATTTTTCCAGCAAGATTGGATTTGTACTTGCTGCTGCCGGGTCTGCTGTAGGGCTTGGTAACCTTTGGAGATTCCCGTATCTCGCAGCAAAATATGGAGGAGGAACATTTCTTCTTGTATATCTGATTCTTGCAGTCACATTCGGTTTTTCATTAATGATTGCTGAAATCGCAATCGGAAGAAAGACAGGGCTCAGCGCAATTGGCGCTTTCAAAAAATTAGATAAACGCTTTGGTTTTCTAGGAGTACTCGCCGCAATCATACCGATTATCATCTTTCCTTATTATAGTGTAATCGGCGGATGGGTAATCAAGTATTTTGTTACATTTGTAACAGGTAATGTACAGGCAGCTGCCGATGATGCTTATTTTAATAATTTCATCGGCACTACAGGGGAACCAATTGGATGGTTCTGTCTCTTTATTGCATTCACTTCGATCATCGTTCTTCTCGGTGTAGAAAAAGGAATCGAGACAGTGAGTAAATTTATGATGCCTGTATTAGTTGTCTTAACTGTCATTATCGCAGGATACGGACTTACAGTGGACGGAGCAATTGATGGTCTGATTTATTACGTAAAACCAAGTATGGAAAACTTCTCCGGAATGACTGTCATAGCAGCAATGGGACAATTATTCTACTCAATGTCTCTTGCGATGGGAATTATGATTACATATGGTTCTTATATGAAAAAAGATAATAATTTGGAAAGTTCTGTTCGCCAAATCGAGGTTTTTGATACCGGTATTGCATTTATGGCAGGACTTATGATCATCCCTGCAGTATTCGCTTTCTCAGGCGGAACAGCAGAGCAATTGGGACAAGGACCTGGACTTATGTTTGTAATGCTTCCAAAAGTATTTAACAGCATGCCAATGGGTGGTGCAATCGGAACTCTTTTCTTTATTCTGGTATTTTTTGCTGCACTGACCTCTTCCATCTCACTGATGGAGACAATTGTTTCTATTTTAAGAGATAAATTCCACTGGAGCCGTAAATTTACTTGTATTATCGTTACGGTAATTGCATTGATAATGGGTATCCCATCTTCTTTAGGATTTGGAATCTGGAGCGACATCACATTCCTTAACTTGTCAATCCTGGATGCATTCGATTTCCTCAGCAACAGCATATTGATGCCAATCCTTGCATTCTTCACTTGTATTTTTGTCGGATTTGTCATCAAGCCAAAAGTTGTTATCGACGAAGTAAAAAGCTCAGACGGAACATTCAAAGGCGAGAAGTTATTCGTAGTTATGATCAAATGGATCGCACCGATTTGCTTAATTGCAATCCTTGTAAGTTCCGTAGGAAATGCAATGGGATGGTGGACAATTTAATATTCCATTAAAAAGGAGAAATTCATTTGAATTTCTCCTTTTAATATTTCATGCCGATAAATAAAATCTGTAAGATCACACCGATCACAATCGAACCAATATACAACATTGCTGTTATTTTTAAATTTTCTTTTTTGTCCCGATTATTTTTCCACAATACAATCAGTCCCATTCCGCCGCTTGCCAACAGTCCTGCCATCACAGCCGGAAGCGCAAGAACTCCTTTCATATATAGCTCTGTAATCAGTATCGATGAGGCACAATTCGGAATCAGGCCTACCGATGCGCTTAGAATAATCTGAAACGGCGAGTCATTCATCAAGATCTCTTGAATTCTTTCAATTCCAATTCCCTCGATAACCACATTCAATACCATCGAAAACAACATAATGTACAAAAGTGTTTTCAAAGAATGAGATACGACCGCTTTCAAGATTCCGTCATGTCCGCCACAGCAGGAACATCCCCGCTCTTCCCATACGCTTTCTTGTTTTACAGAAAAGCGCTTTCTTTTGCAAAATAAATCTACGAGATATCCAACAACAATTGCAATGACAACTTTGAGACCTAAAATTGTAAGAATCTTACCTCCACTCTTCGGATATCCCAACATAACAATGATTGCCTCATCTGATGTTGACATAAACACAGCAAGAAGCGTTCCAACCGAGACAAGCCGCTCTGCATACAGATTTGCCGCCACCACGGAAAATCCACATTGCGGTATACACCCAAACAGCGCTCCGATGATCGGTCCTGCTTTGTTTCCCTTCATCAGAATCCGGTCTCGTTTCTCTCCTGTATACTTTTCTACTAATTCAATCAGTAAAAATGCAAAAAGCAAAAACGGGATCATCCTCGCCCCATCAATCAGCACATCTTTACAGATTTCCCATACTGCACTCAACGCTTATCCCCCATAAAGAATACGGCCACAACACCGGCACCGGTGTGGCTTCCAATAACCGAACCGATTCCGTTAATCATCACGTTGTGAATCCCAAAGCGTTCTTCTACCTGTTTCTTCACAAATTCAGCGTCCTCTATACAATCACCATGCGTAATCATCACGATATCGTTATCATATCCCTGCATCTGCTTTTCCATACGGTCTACAATCGAAACCAATGACTTCTTTCTTCCTCGCTCTTTGCCAATGACAACCAGCTTTCCCTCATCGCTCATATGGATGATCGGCTTAATCTTAATCATAGAGCCAACAACCGCAGTCGTCTTAGAGATACGTCCTCCTCTGTGAAGATGATTAAGGTCATCCACAGTTACATTGTGACAGATATGAAGCTTATTCGCTTCCACCCATTTTGCAATCTCTTCCATTGACATCCCGTGTTCCTTCAATTCTAACGCTTTATATAGAAGTAATCCTTCTCCCATGCATGCACATAGACTGTCTATAGCAATAATGTTGATGTCCGGATATTCTTCTTTCAAGTCCTCTGCCGCCATCCGTACACTGTTATAACTTCCACTCAATCCGGAAGAAAAGCCGATATAAAGAATATCTTTTCCTTCTTTTGCAAACGGCTCCAGCGCTTCGCGCGCCTGTTCCGGATTAATCTGAGACGTTGTGGGAAGCGAACCCGCCCTCAGCTTTTCAAAAAATTCTTTATGCGACAGCCCATCCATCTCTTCATATGTAACTCCGTCCATAATGTAAGACAGTGAGATGATCGGAACTTGTTTGGACTGTAAATATTCTTTTGGTAAATCCACAGTACTGTCTGATACAATTACAAACTCATTCATCTTTTTCCCTCCTGTTTGCCAATATTTATTTCTCTATTCTATCACTTTTTCTTTTCTTTCGCAAAAAGTTTTTCATGGTGTAAATAAGAGATTTTCGCAAAAAGTACGCCGAAGCGTACTTTTAATTCAATTTAATATTCAAATAACTTCTTCCTGATAATGTTTTGTTAAATGCAATAGAGCAGATAATAATGATTGTTCCCGCCAAAAATCCAATCCAGTTAAAGCACGCTGTAAGAACCAAAAGCAACAGACGCATAAATTTCAACGCATATCCAAGCTCAAAATTCGGCTGTGTATAATTCGCCACAGCGACAAACGCCATATAGAGCATAACCTCTGAGTTGAACCATCCTGATTTGACCGAAAATTCCCCCATAACGATACCGGCAATTACACTGAGCGGCGTACTTAACATACTTGGCGTGTTCATCGCCGCAAGTCGAAGACCATCGATTGCAAGCTCCAATATCAGCAATTGGAAAATAAGCGGAATATTGACCGTATCTTTCAATGACACAAACTGAAATGCCTCCGGAAGCCAATTGAGATTTTGCATAAACAACAAAAATGCCGGTGTCAGAAAAACTGTTGCAAAGGTAATAATCGCCCTCGATACCTTCAAATATACATTCGTAAGAGTTGGAAAATAATAGTCGTTTGCCTCCTCAATAATGTCTAAAATCGAAGTCGGAAGAATCATCGCAGACGGTGAATTGTCAACTAAAAGTACGACTTTCCCTTCTAGCAAACACACGGACGCCGTATCTGGTCTCTCTGTAAACTTAAATTTCGGGAACGGGTTGAACCATTTTCGTTTGAACAATTCTTCCGCAAGACTTTGCTGATTCATCCGCAGCGCATCCACATTGATTGTATCAAGCCTTTTCAATAAATTGTCTAACAGTTCCTGGTCCACTCTGTCCGACATATAGCAGACTGCTACATCGGTTCGCGAACTATTTCCAATCTCTATCATCTTCATCACAAGATGAGGATCTCGTATTCTCCTCCTCATCAACGCCGTATTAAACACGATCGTCTCCACGAACCCATCTCTTGATCCACGGAGTGATTTATCCTTATCTGGCTCTTCTACTCCTCTTGCCGGATATGTGCGACAGTCAATCGCAATGCAAGCCTCATATCCGTCAATAAACAGACAGGTGACTCCGGACAATATATTTCGGATGATCATATCAAAATCAGCAATAATGTCCACTTCCACATACGGAAGCGCCATCTTTGAAAACCCGGTTGCATTACTTGGCATATCGTCTTTTTTCAACGCAAAAAAAGATGTCATGATTTTAAGCATTGTCTCATCTTTCGTAAATCCATCAATGAAGTAAAATGTACTCTGCTTTTCTCCGATAATCATATCACGCTGAATCAGGTCAAAACTTTCACTGACCGGAAGTATGCTGTTTAAATACGTCACATTTTCCTGAAGCGATGCTTTCACCTGTTTTGTCACTTTTTTATCTACCATACAAAAACCTCCACATTTGTCATCTCTTGGTTAGAATTCCCAAATGTGGAGGTTTTATACTGCATTCCTCTTATTTTGTTGTGCTTCCAAATCCACCGTTTCTTACTTCGGTCACATCATCATCTATTGTAATCCCATATTCTACGAAGATTCCCTGCATAAATCCGGTTCCCTCAGAAAGTTCTACAATCTTTCCTTCATTCGTATCATTTGTCAGTTTTGCAAAAATATGCCCTTCATTGTCCGAATAAAAGTAATCACTGTCGATAATACCAACCGTATTATTAAGCTGCAGACGAAATTTAAAACCAAGTCCACTTCTCGGATAACATTTTAAAACCCAGTTTTCTTCCATCTCCACACGGATTCCGGTCGGAATCTTCACTGTCTCTCCCGGTTGAATTGTCAACGATATCGGGGTATAGAAATCATATCCCGCCGAACCCGAAGTTGCTCTTTTCGGCAGTTTGACAGCATCATAAATCTTTTGGATCTCGCTTTCTCCCGCCTCACCAAATGTATCTATCCATCCTTCTTTAAATTGTTCAAAACTTACTTTGTGAAACTTAGCAATCCTCTTCATGTAATACAATTTCTCCTTTTTCTAATGTCTTTTGTACATCAATCACCTTCTGATTGGAACTTCCCTTCCAATGTAGCGTAGCATCCTTTTTATCTACTTCAAACTCTCCATCCACAAGCACATCTACATATTTCATCAGTTTCATCGTCTGAATCTGTTCCCACGTAGATCCGGTATATAACCAAATTGTCTTTGTCGGATATTTTTCTTTGATTTCTTTTGCAAGCGCTGTCACTTCATACACGTTGTTGATATGAAGCGGATCACCTCCACTAAAAGTGATACCGCTGACATAACTTTTCTCTAATTCATCAAAAATCTCCTGTTTTGCCGACTCATCAAATTCCAATCCTCCATTCGGATCCCAGGTGATAGGATTATGGCATTCCTTACAGCAATGCACACAACCAGATACCCATAGTACAACACGAAGACCATCTCCGTTTAACATATCATCTTTTGTAATATTATGATAACGCATATTACATGCTCTTCCTTTCCGCTATTTCCGCCATTTTTGCGTCGTTCAGACGTGTATCTCCCTTGACGCGGGAGTAAGATAAATATCCATTCATACGCTCAATCTTTGTCAAGTTAGTACTTCCGCATTCCGGACATACATCCATCGACAACTCTTCATGTCCGCAGTCATCACAATATGCAAGCGACAGATTAACCCCCTCATAGAAGCCCATATCCATCGCTCTTCTTACAAGCGATTTGATTGCTTCCTTATTATAGTTAATCGGATATTTGACATACTGGATCTTACCACCGTTACTCAAATCCCAAAAACGTCCTTCTAAATCCTGTTTTTCAATCGGCGTAATATCTTCCGTTACATGACAGTGAAAACTGTTACTTACATATTCTCTGTCAGATACATTCTCGATAATGCCGTATTTTTTACGGAACTGCTGAACCTGCACTCCACACAGATTTTCTGCCGGTGTTCCATAAATTGCATATAAGTGACCATCTTCCTCTTTGAACTGATTGACTTTCTTATTAATATATTCCAGCACCTCAAGTGCAAATGCCCCATCTTCTACCAATGATTTTTTATTGTGCAGCTGTTGCAATTCGTTGAATGCTGTGATTCCGAAAGATGCAGTTGCTGATTTTAACAACGGCTTGATTTTGTCATACAGCCCCAAATGTCCGCCATAGAAACCGCCTTCACAATATGCAAGCGGGTTCGTTGATGCCTTCATCTCTCCAAGATAATCATATGTGCGGATATGAAGCTGACGAATCAGTTCCAAATAATAATCCAGCACCTCATAGAAATCTCTGCTTTCCTGTTTTGCTTTTGCATAAATCATAGGCAGATGCAGACTTACCGCACCAATATTAAATCGTCCCACAAATACTGGTGTATCTTTTTCATCCGCCGGAGTCATGCCTCCTCTTTCATACCATGGTGAAAGGAATGCACGGCATCCCATCGGGCTGATAATCTTTCCGTATTGCTTGTACATACTTGCAACATACCCTTTTCCTGTCAGACTCAGCCAATCCGGATACATTGTTTTTCTGGAGCATTCGATTCCCGCTTCAAACACATCTTCCAACGGTTTCCCCGGTCCATGAAGATTCTCATCATATAAAAATACAAGTTTCGGGAAAAGAACCGGCTTCTTATGTCCTTCCTTGCCCTGTCCTTCCTGACGCACCTGAAGCATCTTGATCGTGGCAAGTTTTCCATATTTTGAAGTATTTGTCCCTGCTGTCACAGTGATAAACGGATAATCCCCACGGCTGGATGACACGGAATTAAATTTATATTCCCATCCCTGGAATCCCTGCTCCATCTCTTTTTCCAGATCTTTCCACGCTACTTCCTCAGCTTTTTCTTGCGGAAGTCCTAAAGATATATATTTTTCCAAATGTCTTTTATAAGATTTTTCTGCATATGGCTCTAAAATATCATCTACGCTTGGCACTGTAAATCCGCCGTACTGCTGACTCGCAGCACTTAACACGATATCTCCAATTACATCAAATGCTGTATCCAATGTCTTCGGCTCATTATACCAAAGATTACCCATCTCAAATCCGCCGCTCAAAACATTCTGCACATCAAACAGGCAACAGTTCATTGTATCTCTTCTCGCAGACATATCATGAATATAAATATAACCTTCACGGATTGCCTGAATTTCTTCCACTGTCAGGAAAAATTTCTTATAAAGCTCTTTATTCAGTTCGTTAAAAATCAAACTTCTTTTTGTAGACACAAGCGCACTGTCTGTATTACTGTTCTCTTTATCTCCGATATACATGATAGACTGGCTTTTTTTGTAAACCTCATCTAACATCTGAACAAAATCCTGCTTATAATTGCGGTAATCTCTATAACTTTTTGCAACAGTCGGGTTGACCTTTTCAAGAGCTCCCTCCACAACATTGTGCATCTGTGCGATACGGATCTCTTCTGTGTCCATCTTTTCTACTTCTTCTTCTACAAACTGGCAGATAAATTGCAGCTCCTCATCTGTAAACTTGATCAACGCACGATATGCTGACTTATTGACCGCAACAACCACTTTCTGTACGTTAAACTCTTCTTTTGTCCCATCTTTTTTGATTACTCTGATCATCCGTCTCTTCCTTTCCATTTTATATTATCATCTATATTTAGTGTTAATCCAATTTCAAATCACTATATACAGTATTTCCGTGTAATACTAATACTATCACTCTGATGGTCTTTCGTCAAATCGGAATAATAGACAAAAATATCAGATTCTCTCTTCCATATTTTTGGATAAAAAAATAGGCCGTCATCTATTGACAGCCTATTTTGAAGTTCTTTGTACTCCCATGCTCTGGCGCTAATCGTGATACCGAATTACAAGTTATCGTATATCAATACTGGAATACCGATGAAGTGGTAGCGGAAATCGAAGCAGAACATAACCAAATCAATGGAACTCCCACTATCCTTGCAATCAATCTATATCACTCTAAATGGTCTTTTCACAACGGATATGAACCATTTTATAGCACCACTATCAATTATGATTAAAAAGAGAAAAGCAGACAGTCAATCAAAAAACTGTCTGCTACAACTGAAATTTGTTATTACCAAAATTCATTTAATCATGTTCTTTAATATATTGAAATACCTTTTTATCATTCTTTGATTTTTTATACCAACCTATACCTATCATTATAATTGCAACAATAATGACTGTAGTTCTTATCGATGAATCTGGGGAAAATAAACAAGATACAGCAATTCCTGTTCCAGCACCTGTAAAAAAATCTACAATTGATTTTTCATGTTTTATTATGCCCATTGCTCTTTCTTTATCCATAGATTGTACCATCTTCGAATCCTCCTTTAATAATGTATCAAGAGAAATATCAAATTGATTACTCATGCTTACAAGAATTTGCAGATCAGGATAACTTTTTCCGTTTTCCCAATTTGAAACAGTTTGTCGAGTAACATGAAATAATCTGCCAAACTCCTCTTGTGTTAATTGTTTTTCTTTACGAATATTCAATATTTGATTTCCTATATTCATAATATCTCGCCCTTTCCTGTGTTGTTACCTTGTTCATATTTTCGTCCTCCTTTGAATATTATTATCCCCAAAATAATATCTAAAGTAAAGCAATCAACATCTTACATTACATATATAGTTACGCAAAGATTCTTTGACAGGTACTTTTCTCTATAATTTTATGCTTTTCAGTTCTACAAGCTGGAAGTTATAGCAAACTTCCTTTTAGCCCTTTTTTGAAAATCAACACAACTTTATCTGTTCCCCAAAAGGACATGGTTTTAATCTGATAACCGTCTTTTCCCATTTCTTGTACTTTTTCATTTATTTTTTCTGTTACATTCTCAATGGTAATTTCTTCAATCAATATAGTTTTGTGCATTACTACACCTCCATAATTTCAAATCTGTTTATTCCTGCCATTCTATCACATTTCCTAGTCTTTAGCATTACTTTTCTCATAAATTTAAGGGCATATTGCACTTACACAATACGCCCTCATAATATTGTTCCAAAAGACAGTTTATATCATACTTTTTGTACTCCCATAAGGGCTTTTTTATACTCCCTTTGTACTCCCAATTTTGCAATACTGCCCGATATTTAACATCATTTTACGATACTTTGACTTTTCAACAAATCCCGTAGATCCCGCATTAAAACGGTGTTCCGTACAAGTCATACGGCGTCACCTGATATACATAATAATTCACCCAGTTTGTATATAAGTTATTTGCATGTGAGCGCCATGTCAAAAGCGGTCTGTTCTCAAAATTGTCATCTGGATAATAATTTTTAGGAAGTGCAATCTCCAATCCCTTATTCTTATCTCGCATGTATTCGTTATTCAATGTCACACGGTCATATTCCGGATGACCCATCACAAAGATCTGTTTTCCATCCAATGACATCGTCAGAAATACTCCGGCTTCTTCTGATTCCGCAAGAATGATCAGCTGTTCTTCACTCTCAATTGCTTCTGTCGGAACCGTTGTATGACGAGAATGCGGTGCATAAAACACATCATCAAATCCCCTCACCAATGGTGTTTTCCGATTTTTTACACGATGTTCAAACACGCCAAATACCTTTTCATCCAACTGTACTTTTTCAATTCCATAATGATAGTAAAGTCCCGCCTGCGCTCCCCAGCACAAGTGCATTGTAGAAGTCACATGTGTCTTTGTCCATTCCATAATCTCTTTCAGTTCTTCCCAGTAGTCAACCTCCTCAAACGGCATCTGTTCTACCGGAGCGCCTGTGATGATAAAGCCATCAAATCTCTGGTCTTTGATTTCTTCAAACGACACATAAAACTTGTTGAGATGGCTGGTCGATGTATTTTTCGATTTATGGCTGGACACATTCACAAAAACCACATCTACCTGCAATGGTGTATTTGACAGTGATCTTAAAATCTGAAGTTCTGTATCCTCCTTCAAGGGCATCAGATTCAACAGACCAATCTTGATCGGACGGATGTCCTGATGCATCGCACGATGTTCATCCATCACAAATATATTTTCTTGTTCCAGTATTTCTTTTACCGGCAAATCATTTTGTACACGAATCGGCATAAATTATTCTCCTTTTTCTTCACATTCAATAAATTCTCCTTCATCATTCACATAGCTTTCACTGCCATACCTTTCAGATGATGTTGGAAGTTTTTTGCGCTCCAACTTTTGGTTGATAAACATTTGCGCAATATAATATAGGACAGCGAAAGTCGGCACTCCCATGATCATTCCGACAAACCCGAAAAGTCCTCCTCCAAGCAGTATGGAAAAGACAACCCAGAAAGCGGACAGACCGGTAGAGTCTCCCAAAATCTTCGGTCCAATGATATTCCCGTCAATCTGCTGCAAAATCAATATAAAAATAGCAAAATACAGCCCCTGTATCGGTTCTGCAATCATAATCAGAATCGTACTCGGTATTGCTCCGATATAAGGTCCGAAAAACGGAATTACGTTCGTCACTCCGACAATCACGCTGACAATAAGGGTGTATGGCATCTTCATAATGCTAAGTGCTATAAAACACAATACTCCGATAATCGCAGAATCAATGATTTTTC
This sequence comes from Coprococcus phoceensis, assembly GCF_900104635.1. NCBI lineage: Bacteria > Bacillati > Bacillota > Clostridia > Lachnospirales > Lachnospiraceae > Coprococcus > Coprococcus phoceensis. The sequence goes on along the minus strand of NZ_FNWC01000007.1, from coordinate 625,105 downwards.
CAATGATAAACCCGCCAAAAATCTCATTGCTCTTTTTCGTAATATGAAGTGTCATGTTTGCGTGATCCGGTTTCATCAGTGCATATACAATCTTTTTGCACTGACCGGAAAACAGTTCCTTACTAAACAGTACATAGACAGAGACAATAAACCCGATCAACACATTCATAATCTCACTCACAACATTGATTACTCCTACCGTCAGATTCGACATTAAAGTGTTCGCCTGTTGGAGTAAATCCGTCTTCAGCCAGTTTTCCACCGTATCTGTTCCCTCTGTAATGATATTCTTCAGCATCGTATCCAAAGTTGAGTTACTGATTAAAAATGCATTCATATCTTGTGCCCAGCTATTCATCTGCTCTGGAAGTGTCACAATCAAATCTCGGATACTTTTATATAATTCCGGAATCAGCATGTTGCACAGTGCCACAATCACAAACACCGAAAAAATCAAAGCTGCGAAAATTCCGCTCCCCCGCCCAATTTTATGTGCCGTCTCTTTTTTCTTTAGTTTTTTCTCCAAAAAAGGAGTAAGATGTCTTTCCACCAATTTCACAATCGGATTCAGAAGATATGCAATCACAAGACCATATATAATTGGTTTTAATATCTGAAATATCTTTTCAAAAATATTAGAAATTCCATTAAAACGCAAAAATGCAAAATAAAAAACAATGCTTGCTGCAACAACAAGAAATGCTGTCATTCCTTTTCCAAACTGCTGTCTTAATTTTGAAGGACCTTTATTTCGAAACTGAGGTCTTTTATCATGATAAGTTTTCGTTTCCTTTGAATTTTCCATAATATGTATTCGAATCCTTTCCTCGCTCAATTTACATCTATGTTTCATTATAACGCTACCTTCTTAAAAACGTCAACAAGAACACAGTTAAGGGCGCAGCAAAAGTTTCAAACCTTTACTGCGCCCAACCTTATTCACTATTTACTGCATTCAAAACTTGCACATTCGGTCTCGCCGCATTTGCATGCGTTGCTGCCCTCCACGCTGATCTTACCCGCATGGCATCTGCACGCATTGTTATACATGCATTCAACTGCTTTGCAGTCGACATTGCTTGTCGGAGACGCCTCTCCTGTTACATTGCTGTAAGAATCTCCTTTTCGCTTCACGAAGCTTCCACAACATGTCTCATCTGACTTTCTTGCAGAATCCCCCTGAACCTCGATAGCATCAAGGTCACAATAAAATTGCTTATTGTGCGTACATGTCTGTACTGTACATTTCAACTCTGGCATGATCATACCTCCTTATATTTTTTCTAATTCTATCAGAGATAGTATTTCACACCTGTTTTTATTTTATACATCTATTCTTCTGTCTTGTGCTTTCGCAGTCTCAGAAACAGAGCGAGCACTGCAAAGAATTCTCTCACCATATAATTTGGAAATACAGCAAGATTACTGCTTGCTGTAATCGCGTAAACTTTTCTGTATCCGATTGATTTTGCCAATTTCACAGCTCGGTAAATATGAAAGTTATTTGTAACAATTCCTATTTTATCCCGTCGCTCATCATCTATAAAAGCAAGACTTTTTTTCAGATTCTCATATGTTGACGTCGATTTTTCTTCCAGGCAGATTCTGTTTGCATCAATCCCACAATTTTCCAAATATTCTGCCATCGCTTCTGCCTCCGTGATATCCTCACCTTTCCCTCTGCCTCCCGATACGATTACAATCGTCTCTGGATTCTCATTGAGATAACGAATTCCACGGTCAAGTCTTCTTTTCAATGCCTCAGTCACTCTTTTCCCGCGAATCTGTGCCCCTAAAATAATAATGTATTTCATATTTTTCGGAGCAACTGATATCATCGCACAAAGAATCAACACTTCCACACAGAAAAAAATCATCCACAGAACAATAAAAATACCGGTTAAAATATACTCAAGCCAAACCGGAATTCCCCTGGTCAGTATTCCGATTCCGATATTCGCCAATCCAAACACCGCCCAGAACCATGTAAACGTTCCATTCCATCGCTTCGTATACCATACAACAAATCCATAATACAGGATACTTAAAATTCCAAGTGCAATGAATCCTGATGCCATGGACTATTTACCGCAGCATTTTTTATACTTTTTCCCGCTTCCACATGGACAAGGATCATTTCTTCCAACTTTCTTTTCTTTGCGGACTGTTCCCGAATTTTTCTGTTCTTTATACAATTCTCTCTTGCGTTCTGGTGTAAAGATGTTATTCCACTGTGGTAATTCATACAGCCAGTCAGCTTTTGCATCCACCATATTCTTATATAACTTTTCTTTGTCAAAGATCAGGTTTACAACTGTATCTTCTTCCATTGTCTCAATTGGATTCTCTTCTTTTAAGCTTTCATTGATTCCATCCAAAAATCCTGTCATTGTAAACACGTCAATTTCATACTTTTCTGCAAGTTCTTTGACTGTTCCTTTTACTTCCTCATCCGGATTTGTCAATAATTTCTCATAGATATTTTTTTCAATTTGAAAATAGGTTCCCCAAAATTTTTGTAATGCTGCACGATCCATCTCCTTTGAATATGCAACTGCTCTCCATTCTTCTAATAATGCCATGTTTATAACTCCTTTGTATTTTCATTCTTATCGCTTTATTATATCTCATTTTTCTTCATAAAACAAGCATACCGAAACTGTTTTTTCTCAGTATGCTTTGTTTTACACTTCAAAATTTAGCAGCTGTTTTTGCTTCCAATGCATTTTGTTTCACTTCTTCAAAATCAGCTCCTGCGGATGCTGCAACCGTGGCCGCCACTGCTCCTTCTACAATCGGGCAGTCTATCATCTCAATTTTCTTGTCAGACATCTCCTCCAGAACCATCTCTGTTGTCATAACAGCACTGCCCATGTCCATCATCACAAGCACTCCGTCTTCGGAATAAACGTCCTCGATTGCCTGATATATTTTTTCATAACTCGTCCCGAGTGTTCCGTCATCCATACCTCCCGCCGCACGGATAAGCGCTTCCGGAGCCATCATCTTTGTAAACTCCACAATGCTGTCCGCCAACTCCCGACTATGAGATACAATTACAATTCCTACCATACTTACCCTCCTTACAAACTTTTGGCAATCACGCTTAGCATTAATGTAAACGAAGTAGCTCCCGGATCCTGATGCCCAATACTGCGTTCTCCCAAATAGCTTGCTCTTCCCTTTGTGGCAATGATAGTCTTCGTATATGCGACACCATCCTCTGCTGCCTCCACTCCTTCCAACAATATTTCTTTCGGATCTTTTGCCGCCTTAAGAGCACCTTCCATTGCAGCAAGCGCCGGAACCATTGCATCCAGCATCGTCTTTTCACCGGTTGTGGATTTGCCGCGCATTTTAATTCCCTCTATGGAAACCCTTAGAATTTCCACAAAATCATTGATGTCCACCGCATCTTTTCCTGCCATCAATTGCCCTGCCTTCATAAATGCAGTCCCATAAAGTGGTCCTGATGCGCCTCCCACCGTAGATACAAGTGTCATTCCAACCGTCTTTAAAATCGTTCCAATGTCTTTATCAGCAAGCGTATCTAACTTTTTTTCCACCTCCTGAAAACCGCGTGAAAGGTTAATTCCATGATCCCCATCACCGATTACATTATCAAGTTCCGTCAAAAACAGTTTTTCTTTCTCAATCGTCTCTCCGATGTTTCTTAAAATTTCAATTACCTTTTGTTGATTTACCATAAGTCGTTCCTTCTTTCTACATTATGCCTTAAATGCGGGTGTATCTGCCTTTGCATCCAGCAGTTTCTTCATCTCGTCATCCAATCTCAACAGAGAAATTGAAAATCCGTCCATTTCAATCGATGTCATATAATTTCCGACAAACGTCTTATATACTTTGATTCCTTTCGCAGCGAGTACATCTGACACATGGTTGTTTACAATAAATAATTCCATAAGAGGAGTTCCTCCTGCGCCGTTGATCAAAACAGCCACTTCGCTATCCGCATAATCGATATCCGCCAGAATCTTTTCCAACAGCATATCTACAATCTCATCTGCCTTTTTCAACGATTCCCTGTGCGTCCCCGGTTCCCCGTGAATTCCGATTCCTACCTCCATCTCATCGTCACTCAGCTCAAATCCCGGTTTCCCTGCTGCCGGAACCGTGCAAGGCTTGATTGCCATTCCCATGGTTCTCACATTGTCGACCACTTTTTGTGCAACTGCCTGTACCGCTTCAAGCTCTGCACCTTCCTCCGCTTTCGCGCCTGCTATTTTATGTACAAAAATTGTTCCTGCCACACCACGGCGCCCAACTGTATACAAACTGTCCTGAACCGCAACATCATCATTCGTAACAACATATTTGACTGGAATACCGTCCATCTCCGCCATCTCTGCTGCCATCTCAAAATTCATAACATCCCCGGTGTAGTTCTTTACAACCATAAAGACACCTTTGTCCGTCTCTATCGCTTTGATACCTTCATAAATCTGATCCGGTGTCGGAGAAGTAAAGACCGGTCCTGCAACGGCAGCATCCAGCATACCTTCTCCTACAAATCCACCATGTGCCGGCTCATGCCCGCTTCCGCCACCACTGATCAGAGCAACTTTTCCTTCTTTTTTTCTGGCTCTTACTACTACATTTCCGCAATCTAATTTTTTTATATATTGCGGATATGCTTTTACCATTCCCAAAACCATTTCATTCTCTACCGCATCCACATTGTTCATAATTTTTTTCATTGTCGAAACCTCCTTGATTCTTTACATTTTCACCATTTTGTATAGTTTTTCATCATTTAAAAGCTTCTTTTTATAGAATATCACCATACAACTTTCTGGTCAATAGTTTCTATTTGCATTTTTGAAAATCTATCGCTATAATCAAACTATCATATATGAGGAGACGATAGTTATGAGTAAGACAAAACGAATTCTTGCGCTCTTAGGCGTTATTCTGTTAGCAGCGCTTTATCTGAGCACTCTTTTCTTTGCAATTTTTGATTCACCAAATACAATGTGGCTATTCAAAGCTTCTATTGCTGCGACAATCCTGCTTCCGGTTCTTTTATATGCATACTCACTGTTTTACAGATTGTCGCACAAGAATAAGGATGACTAACTCTGTGTTACACATATAGCTCTGCCGCAAAAAAGGCAGGGCTTTCTTCTTGTCTGAATTGTCTGTCTTCGATTTCTTTTTGTTTTCGTCTCTTCATCAGGTATTCCTCAATCGATATCATTTCCTGATATTTCTGTTTCTTTTCTTTCTGCATACTAAATTCCTCCATCTATATCTATTTCCAACTTTATCATTATATTCATACTCTTACATTTATATTCCTTTTTGAAACAATTTTATTTTAACAACAATTCATGACTAACTTGTGTCAGTTATATAAAATCTTTCTAACTCAATTCTTAAGTTTTTCTATGCGAATTCCTTATTTTCTCTTGACACATTGCCATTACTGACACTACACTATTACTATCGTTTGTGTAATTCAAATCCACACGTTCGATAATCTTAGTAAAAAGGAGACTTGCATATGGAACATTTAATCATCCCTGAAGGATACACTGCACCACTTACGATTCGTGAGACAGAAGTTGCAATCAAAGAAATCAAAGACCACTTTGAGCGTGCCCTCGCAAAATCACTGCATCTGACACGTGTATCCGCTCCACTTTTTGTCAAACCGGAGTCTGGACTGAACGACAACTTAAATGGTGTGGAACGTCCAGTAGCGTTTGGAATCAAAGAGCAGAACGATACCCCGGTGGAAATTGTACATTCCCTTGCAAAATGGAAACGCTATGCATTAAAGCGCTACGGTTTTCACTCAGGTGAGGGTTTATATACAGATATGAATGCAATCAGAAGAGACGAGGATACCGATAACATACATTCGATTTATGTCGATCAATGGGATTGGGAAAAAGTAATTTCTAAAGAAGAACGCAATATGGAGACATTGCAGTACACTGTCCGCAAAGTATACGCTGCGCTTCGCGAGACAGAAGAATATATCTCGAGAAGATATAACTACATAGATCCGATTCTTCCGGAAGAGATCACTTTCATCACTTCACAGGAATTGGAAAATCTATATCCTTCTTCCACTCCTAAGGAAAGAGAATATAAGATTGTCAAAGAAAAGGGAGCTGTCTTCATCTCTCAGATCGGAAAAGAATTGATTTCCGGCGAGAAGCATGATGGGCGTGCACCGGATTATGACGACTGGGAATTGAACGGCGATATCATTGTATATTATCCGGTTCTTGACATTGCATTAGAACTTTCTTCCATGGGAATCCGTGTTGATGAGGAAGCATTAGAACGTCAGCTTGGCTTGGCCGGCTGTCCGGAACGGGCGGAACTTGATTTCCAAAAAGCTCTTTTGAATCATGAACTTCCATATACAATCGGCGGAGGTCTTGGACAGTCCCGTATTTGTATGTACTGCCTAAGAAAAGCTCATATCGGAGAAGTACAGTCTTCTACATGGCCGGAAGAGATTGTAGACACAGCTTTTGCTAACGGAATTCGGTTATTATAATTTCTGGTACACCTAAAAATGGTGCTGCATATATTATGCAGCACCATTTTTTTATTAGTTTGTATAATTATCAAAATATCCCTGAACCAATACAACCGGTGTTCCTTTATCTCCTGAGCCACTTGTAAGGTCACACAAAGAACCGATAAGATCTGTCAACTGTCTCGGAGTTGTTCCCTGAGACGCCATATCTCCAACAAGATTATCGCTCTTTTCTCTGATACGCTTTGAAATTGCTTCTTTCAATGCTTCCCCACTTAAATCTTTGAAATCATTATCTGCAAGATATTTTAACTTCACTTCATTCGGTGTTCCAATCAGACCTTCTGTGTAAGCTGGTGATACAACCGGATCAGCAAGTTCCCAGATCTTTCCTTGTGGATCTTTGAACGCACCATCTCCATATACCATAACCTCTACATGCTTTCCAGTCTTATCCAAAATCTGTTTCTGAATATCTTCTACTAAATCAAAACACTCATTCGGGAATAATTTAATTTTGTCTTCTGTCGATTTATTAGATCCCAATAATCCATATTTTGTATTGTATCCGCTTCCATTTACCGATGCATTCAAAATATCGTCTAATCCGCATACTCTTTCTGCGCCATTCTCCCGTAAAATACGTTTTGTTCTAACGCGTGTATGAATATCACAGTTCAACACATTCTTTGTATAGTTTAAGATTGTTCTTGGATTGTTCGCAAAAATAACTTCTACTTCTGCCCCTGCTTCTTTGATGATATTTGCATAGTAATCTACATAATCTACACCTGTAAATTCGTGCTTGTTCTCGCCAAATAATTCTCTGTATTTTTCCAATGTAAGGACATCGCTGTATGGGTTGATTCCTGCCTCATCTAATTTATCCAGTGATACAAGTTCATTTCCCACTTCATCACTTGGGTAGCTTAACATCAAAACAACTTTTTTTGCTCCGGCAGCGATTCCTCTGAGACAGATAGCAAATCTATTTCTTGATAAGATTGGGAAGATTACTCCGATTGTCTCTCCGCCTAATTTTGCTTTTACATCTTCTGCAATGGTATCAATAGAAGCGTAATTTCCCTGTGCTCTTGCTACAATTGACTCTGTAACAGAAATAACATCTCTGTCTCTCAGTTCAAATCCTTCGCTTTTTGCAGCGTCCAATACGCTTTCTACTACAATATCAGCTAAATTATCATTTTCTCTAATGATTGGACAACGAACTCCTCTTGAAATTGTTCCAACTTTTCTTTCCATGTGTTTTTCTCTCCCATCTTACTTTGTAATGTCACGCATTTACAAATCACTTTATTATTGTGTCTTCTTATAAAATACTTTAGCACTGCTTATAAAGCACCGATAGAATTATACTATACTTTCTCCGTGTTATGCAATATTTTTTTCGATATTTGTTTGTTTACATCAAAGGTGCAATCAGTCTTAAAACTCTTCCGACCATCTTCATACCGATTCTTCTTGCTTTCACATCAAGCATCGTAATCTTCTGACATGCTTTTAAAGTATTTTGGAAATCACGTTCAATCTCCCACACGACTGGATTGTTATAAATGAATGTACCACATTCAAAATGGTGATACAAACTGCGATAATCAAGATTGATCGTCCCGACCGTCGCAGTATCATTGTCCGACACAAACACTTTCGCATGTACAAATCCCGGTGTATATTCATAAATCTGCACTCCCGCACTGATCAGTTCTTCATAATAGGTCTGCGCTACTGCAAACGCATACCACTTATCCGGAATATGCGGCATAATAATGATAACTTCAATTCCACATTTTGCTGTATAAGTAAGATTTGTCACCATCTCATTATCTAAAATCAGGTATGGCGTCATAATGTGCACGTATTTTTTTGCATGATTCAGCAAATGAAAGTACACCTGCTCTCCAATATTTTCATGATCAAATGGGCTGTCTGCATACGGAAGCACAAAACCAAGTTCTCTTCTGATGTCAAGTGACTTAGGGGTAAGATATTTCGCATAATCTTCCTTTCCCCGCTCGCTGACATTCCACATCTGAAGAAACATCATCGTAAAGTTCTGAACTGCCTCTCCCTTTAACATGACTGCCGTATCCTTCCAGTGTCCGAAACGGACTTTCTGATTAATATACTCATCCGCCAGATTGATTCCCCCAGTAAACGCAACACGTCCATCGATCACACATATTTTCCTGTGATCTCTGTTATTCTGATGTGAAGAGAGAACCGGTTTGATCGGGCTGAACATCTTACATTTAATTCCATATTTTTTCATCGTCTTCGGATAATGGTAAGGCAGTTGTACCATACTGCACATTCCGTCATACATGAAACGGACCTCCACACCTTTCGAGACCTTATCAATGAGAATATCCAGTATCTCATTCCACATGATACCTTCTTCCACTATAAAATACTCTAGAAAAATATATTTTTCTGCAAGTCTTAACTGCTTTTTCATCTCCTTGAATTTATTTTCACCAAGGGGAAAATACGTCACTTCTGTATTGCGATGCACAGGAAATGCCGCCTGATGTGTCAGATAATGTGCAAGATTGGCATTGGCAGGCTTCGATACACGAAGCGCCTCCACCGTCTCCTTATCCTGTTTCATAAATGGCGATGTCGCATCATTCAATGTCCTGAGGCGATGGTCCAAATAACTTGTTCCAGGCTGTATTTTCATAAACAGATAAAACACTGTTCCCACAATCGGAATTAAAAGGATAAACAATATCCACGAAGTCTTAAACGCAGGATTGCTTTTACTGTTTATAATATAAACGACAGAAATCACTTCCAACACGATAAAAATCACATAAATGTAAGTTGCATAGTCTTCCAAATATGTGACTGTCCCTACAATCAAAGCAATCTGGATGATCAATAATACCGCAAGCAACGAAATTCTGCTAAATACAATACTCAATATTCCCTTTTTCGCTTTTTTTACAGGTTCTTTGTTCAATACTCTCACTTCCTTTTCTACTATATAAGAGTTAGTCTAACACAATTCTGATACAGAAACAACAATCGGCTGAATTCCCCTTTCATTTTTCCGACAAAAGTATTATAATGTTTTTCAATGAATCATATTATTTTCAGAAAGGAGTCATCATATGTCAAAAAAATGGAGTAAATTTTTATTAGCACTTGCAGGCATTGGTGCTGCAATCGGCATTGGAATTGCATTTTTCAAGAAAAAGCAACATACACTTGACGATAACAGTGAATTTTCAGATGATTTTGAAGATGAGGATTTTGATCTGGACAGTGACTTAGAACCAGTCACCCAAAGATCTTATGTTTCGCTCAATCAGGAGACAGAGGAGACACCCGCCGAGGAAGAAACCTCATCTGAACAGGACGCAGAAGTATAAAAGAAATAAAAGGAGTTCCACAGTTGGAACTCCTTTTATTTCCATATCTCACACAGGATGTTGCTCGCATCTCGAATCGCTTCTTCACTCATATTTGCATATCCGAGCAATATCGTTGCTTTTGCGTTTTTTTGTTCATCAATATCATATTCTGACAATCCATAAACTCTGATTTCTTTTTCTTCCGCCTGTCTGATCAGTTCTTTTTCTTTTTCTCCCGATGGAAACGTTAAAAGTAAATGTACTCCTGCATGCTCTCCCGAAATGCTGCATCTCGTAAGCAACGGTTTTAACCCAGCCATTAATATATCATGTCTGTTTTTATAAAGTGCTCTCATTTTATTCAGATGACGCTCATAATATCCTTCTTCGATAAACCGTTGGATAATAAACTGATCGACTTTTGAGACCGTCGAGCTTAAAAATCTGCACTTTTCATTATATGCTGTAAGAAGTCGTTTTGGAAGTACCATGTAACTGATTCGGATTGCCGGCGCCAGCGACTTTGAAAAAGTCCCAAGATAAATCACTTTATCATTCATATCATATCCCTGCAATGCCGGAATCGGTCTTCCTTTGTACCGAAACTCACTGTCATAATCGTCTTCTATAATATATCTTTCTTCGGATTCTCCCGCCCATCTGAGCAGTTCCATTCTTCTTTTGATCGGCATAACGATACCAAGCGGATATTGGTGAGACGGCATAACATATGCGGTGTCTGCATTCGATTCACACAATTTTGAGACTTCCATTCCATATTTATCCATATCAATCGTCATCACTTCACAGGAAAGATTTCGAAACAAACGATACGCCTGCTTGTAAGTAGGATTCTCAAATGCAACCTTTCGTTGCTCTCCCATCACCATGCTAAGCAGCATAAGCAGATAATCATTTCCCGCACCGACAATAATCTGTTCCGGCTGACAATTCACTCCACGTGCCTGATACAGGTAGTTACGGATTGCATTTCGAAGCCCCTCTTCTCCCTGTGAATTTCCGAGACGGAACAAGTCCGTTCGATCGTCCACCAATATTTCTTTTGATAATTTTCTCCACACATTATACGGGAAGCTGCTCAAATCAATTCCACGCGGGCTGAAATCATAACGGTATTTTTTCTTCTCGGTTTTCTCTCCTGCTTTTGATACCATGTTAAGCTCCGCAAATTGATACAATCCTTCCAATTGTGCGGCAAAAAAGCCTTTACACGGCTCCGACTCAATATACCCTTCCGACAAAAGCTGTTCATATGCCAGCTCTACCGTACTTCGGCTCACCTCCAAATGTCTGGAGAGAGCCCGTGTAGAAGGCAGTTTTTCTCTGCAGGCAATCCGCCCGCTTTGAATCTCTGTCTTAATATGCCGGTAAATCTGCTCATACAGTGGCATATCCGATTTTGTCTTCAAATTGATTGTCAATTCATTCATCTGTTTATTTTGGCAGTTTGAAAGAGCTCTTCAAGGATACGATACGGTTAAATACAAGCGCATCCGGTTTTGAATCTTTCGCATCAATACAGAAATATCCGTTTCTCACAAACTGGAAGCTGTCATATGCTTTTGCATCGTCAAAGCTTGGCTCTAAATAGCAGTCTTTCAAGATTGTCAATGAATTTGGATTCAAGTTCAAAGAACCGTCCTCTTTATTGTAAACACCTTTTTCTTCGTCAACAATATTTTCATAAAGACGTACTTCTGCTTTCACTGCATATGGAGCTGGTACCCAGTGAATCGTACCTTTTACTTTTCTTCCTGTAAATCCACTTCCACATTTTGTCTCTTGATCATACGTACAGTGAATCTCTGTGATATTACCGTTTTCATCTTTTACAAAGCTTTCACATTTTACAAAATACGCATGCATCAGGCGCACTTCGTTTCCTGGGAACAAACGGAAATATTTTTTCGGTGGCTCTTCCATAAAGTCTTCTCTCTCAATGTAAAGCTCTCTGCAGAAAGGTACTTTACGGTATCCTAATTCTTCATTTTCCAAATTATTTGCCACATCCAAATATTCAACCTGTCCTTCCGGATAATTGTCGATGATCAGCTTGATCGGATCAAGCACTGCCATCATACGTGATTTTTTCATCTTCAAATCTTCACGGATACAGTATTCTAACATTGCGTAGTCCACAGAGCTGTTGCTCTTAGACACTCCGCAGAGATCTACGAACATCTTCAATGATTCCGGTGTAAATCCACGTCTTCTAAGTGCCGCAATTGATACAAGTCTTGGATCATCCCATCCATCTACAATACCGTCTTCGACTAATTTTTTGATATATCTCTTTCCTGTCACCACATTTGTCAAATATAATTTTGCAAACTCAATCTGTCTTGGTGCCGGTTCAAACTCACATTCTCTTACAACCCAGTCATACAGTGGTCTGTGATCTTCAAACTCTAATGTACAGATAGAATGTGTGATTTTCTCAATCGCATCTTCAATCGGATGTGCGAAATCGTACATTGGGTAAATACACCATTTATCACCTGTATTGTGATGCGTCATATGTGCCACACGGTAAATGATCGGGTCACGCATGTTGATGTTCGGTGATGCCATATCGATTTTTGCACGGAGCACTCTCTCCCCATCTTCAAACTCTCCATTTTTCATCGCCTCGAACAGCTCTAAATTCTCTTCCACCGTACGTTCACGGTACGGGCTGTTTCTTCCCGGTTCTGTCAAAGTTCCTCTGTACTCGCGAATCTCTTCCGCTGTCAGATCACATACATATGCTTTTCCTTTTTTGATTAATTTCACAGCACATTCATACATCTGGTCAAAATAATCTGATGCAAAAAACAGATTGTCTTTCCAGTCTGCTCCAAGCCATTTGATATCTTCTTTAATAGACTCTACAAATTCCACTTTCTCTTTTGTTGGATTCGTATCATCAAAACGCATATGGAATGTACCGTTATATTTCTGTGCCAATCCATAGTTCAGCAAAATAGATTTTGCATGTCCGATATGAAGATATCCATTCGGCTCCGGCGGGAATCTTGTGCATACCGTATCATATACACCTTCTCTTAAATCTTTTTCAATTTCCTGTTCTATAAAATTTTTTGAAACTACTTCGTTTTCCATGTCATTCCTCCACTATCTATTCTTCTTCCGTAAAATCCAAGACCACTTCACAGAAGATTCACTTTATTCTATAGGATACCATAAAATAAAGTTTGGAACAACACGTAATCTGCATTTTGCTATGATTTCTCTGTAACTTTCACGTAGGTACATCCATGCTCCATAAAATTGTCTTCATCTATTAGACAGCGAATTCCCTAAAATGGTTTCACTTCGAAAATTTTTTACTAAAAATAACATTGACAGATGAAACAAGCTATAGTAATATAAATTTGTTGTAAAAATATATGCTGCTGTGGCGCAGTCGGTAGCGCGTCGCCTTGGTAAGGCGGAGGTCACGGGTTCAAGTCCCGCCAGCAGCTGTACTCAGAACCTTTGATTTTTCAATGGTTCTTTTCTTTTTATCATATCAAATTCAAAATTCCACGATTTTTTACAATATAAGAAATACTGTACATTGGTAATAGTATACTTACCCAGGGAGCTGATGAGGTGCTATGCCAGCCACCCAGTAGAAAGGGGGTTGGTGCTTATGGTAACATGGTCTGATTTGTTTTCCTTTATCGCTATGCTTTGTGCAGTGATTACCCTTGTAACTAACAACAAACGCAAAAATAGCGCCACACCCGCAAAGTGTAGCGCTATTTTGTAATACATATTTCGCCGGGTGTCTTCTATATCTGTACAATCCCTGCCATTTTCGCTTTAATTCGCTGCAATGCATTATCAATGGATTTTGGGCTTTTATCCAAAAGCTTTGCAATCGTCTGATAATCGATTCCCAACAAATGCAAATGCAGTACCTGATTTTCCAGATCACTCAACCTTTTTTTTAACTCCTGCTCAATCATCTGCAGATATTCTTTATTCAGGAATAACTCCTCTGGATTATTGTCTTTCATTGTCTGAATCGTCTCGATCAGAGGCTGCTGTTTTTCTTCTTGTGTATCCTCTCCCTGCTCGTACAGGGAAATATAAGAGTTCAACGGCATATGTTTCTGCCTCTGAGACGCTTTGATTGCACTGTACATCTGTCTTGATATGCAAAGATCCGCAAAACTTGCAAAGGACGTTCCCTGCTCACTGTCATAATCACGCACCGCTTTGAAAAGTCCGATCATCCCCTCCTGAATCAAGTCATCGTTTTCCCCGCCGAGAAGATACATCTCTTTCGCCTTTTTCTTCACAAGAAATTTATACTTATCCATGACATAATCGGTAATTTCCTGTTCCCCTGCCCGCAGATTGCAGATTAGCTGCTCATCTGTCATTTTTCCATAATCAGACATTCTTTTTCTCCTAAAACTACTGCAAACGCTGTCTTACAATCTCATATGCTAATACACCTGCCGCCACAGATGCATTCAAAGAATCAATGTCACCTTTCATCGGAATAGATGCGATGAAATCACATTTTTCTTTCACAAGCCGGCTTACTCCATCTCCTTCATTTCCAATAACCATCCCGATTGGACCTGTCAGATTCAGTCGGTACATGGATTCGCCGCCCATATCTGCACAGACAAACCATAACCCTTTTTCTTTCAGCTCTTCCATTGTTTTTGCGAGATTTGTCACCTTTGCGACCGGAGTATAATTAAGCGCTCCCGCAGATGTCTTTGCAACAGTAGCTGTAAGCCCGACTGCACGTCTCTTTGGAATGATCACGCCATGTGCCCCTGCAAGGTTTGCGGTACGGATGATCGCACCAAGATTATGTGGATCTTCAATGTTATCAAGCAAAATCAAAAACGGATCTTCGCCCTTCTTCTTTGCCAGTTCCAACATGTCTTCCACTTCTGAATACTCATAGGCCGCTGCATATGCAATCACACCTTGATGTTTCTTTGTCTCAGAAATCTGATCCAATCGTTCTTTTGTCACAAAATTAATGATAGTATCATGTTTTTTCGCCTCTCTGATAATTGTGCGGACCGGACCATCCTGACAGCCGTCAAGCACAAACAGCTTATCCACAGGTTTACCGGAGCGAAATGCCTCAATCACTGCATTGCGTCCCTCAACCATCAAATTTTCTACCTTTATCTCTTCGCTCATATAAGCCTCCTACACTTCTTTTTCTTTCAAACTGTCCAGACCGATTTTCACCAAATCCAACATTCGTTTCCATTCTTTTTTCAAATACAGATATCCGAGCAACGCCTCGAATCCGGTTGCTCTTCTATAATCGGTAATCGATTGATTTTTTGCCGGAGATACCGATTTTGCGTTTCTTCCACGCTTGTAAACAGCATGTTCTTCTTCTGTCAGCTCTTCCTGCATCGCGCGCATCATGAGAGACTGGGTGGACGCCTGAACATACATGCTGGTCTCCTTGTGCAGCTTATTCACCTGGCGGTTGCCTTGATTGATCACAAGGCTTTTGATAATCAAATCATATATACTATCTCCTATATATGCCAATGTAAGAGGTGAATAACTGTGAACATCCACCTCTTTCATTTGAAAAACTTCTTGCATATAGGAATCAAATTCAAACCCTACGCTCTTTTCCATTTTACTCCTTCACGTGTATCCTCTAAAATAATTCCTTTTTCCAACAACTCGTTACGAATCTCATCTGCACGTTTAAAATTCTTTTCTTTTCTCGCCGCCTGGCGCTCCTCGATCAGCTTTTCAATATCTTCTGCAAGCAGCTCCTCTTCTTTTTCTACGATCAATCCAAGTACATCTGCCAGCTTCACAATCAGATCATGAAGTCCTTTCAAATACTCTTTTGAACTTTCTGCTGTCGCAGTCGTATTTGCAAATTTTACAAGTTCAAAAATAGAAGCAATTGCATCGGCAGTATTAAAATCATCTTCCATCGCCGTCTCAAAGCCCTCCACGAATTCTTTCGTCTTTTCGAAGGTTTCCTTCTCCACATCTGTCATCGCCTCAGCCGAAGTTGCATTTTCCAAATGTTTCAGATTATCCACAGCGGTCACGATACGTGTGAGACCATTTTTTGATGCTTCCATTAAATCAGCACTAAAGTTCAACGGGCTTCTGTAATGTGCACTCAGCATAAAGAAACGAAGTACCTGAAGGTCATACTGTTCGCTGATTTCTCTCACTGTTCTGAAGTTACCAAGTGATTTTGACATCTTACGGTTATCAATATTTAAAAATGCATTGTGCATCCAATACCTTGCAAACTCTTTTCCATTTGCCGCCTCACTTTGTGCAATCTCGTTTTCATGGTGCGGGAATACAAGGTCCTCCCCTCCCGCATGGATGTCAATCTGATCTCCGAGATATTTTTTCGACATCACAGAACACTCAATATGCCATCCAGGACGTCCGTCACACCAAGGCGACTCCCACGCCGGCTCTCCTTCTTTTTTCGGTTTCCAAAGAACAAAATCCAACGGATCTTCTTTTTCGTCTTCCCCCGACACTAACAGAGAGCGTCCTCCTGACTGCAGATCATCCAGATTCTTATGAGAAAGCTTTCCATACTCATCAAACTTTCTTGTACGGAAATACACCGTACCATTCTTTTCGTAAGCATATCCTTTGTCGATCAATTCCTGAATCATCTCGATCATGCCACAGATTTCTTCTGTTGCAAGCGGATGCTTTGTGGCAGGCTTCACGTTCATCCCAGCCATATCTTTTTTGCATTCTGCAATGTATCTTTGCGAAATCTCATTTGCAGATACACCTTCCTCAATCGCTTTTTTGATAATCTTATCATCGACGTCTGTAAAGTTTGATACAAAGTTCACATCATAGCCTTTGTACTCAAAATAACGTCTCACTGTATCAAATACAATCATCGGTCTTGCATTTCCGATATGGATAAAATTGTATACCGTCGGACCGCAGACATACATCTTAACTTTTCCTTCTTCCAACGGAATAAATTCTTCTTTTCTTCTTGATAATGTGTTATATAATTTCATAATGTCCTCCTTCTTGTGCATCATCTGCGTCCTTCTTAGTGACACATCTGAGCTGACTTTCTAATTCTTTTAATTGTTTTTTCAATTTCAGATTATCCTGATGAAGTTCTCTTAGGTCATTCAGTACCGGATCCGGTAAATGCACCTGATCCATATCTGTTCTCGGGATTTTTTTATCACCCATTCTCACAATTCTTCCCGGTACACCGACCACCGTACAATTTGGCGGGACTTCTTCCAGAACAACTGAGCCTGCACCTATCTTTGAGTTCTCCCCTATCGTGAAAGAGCCAAGAATCTTCGCTCCGGCGCTCACCATAACATTGTCTTCCAACGTCGGATGCCGTTTCCCCTTTTCCTTTCCGGTTCCTCCAAGTGTGACTCCCTGATACAGTGTCACATTGTCACCGATCACCGTCGTCTCTCCTATGATCACACCGCTTCCGTGATCGATAAAGAGCCCTTTTCCGATGGTCGCCCCCGGATGAATCTCTATCCCGGTCTTTCTGGCAGCACGCTGCGAAACCCATCTCGCAAGAAAATAGTGTTTGTTCAAAAACAGCTTATGTGCCACCCGATAACTCAATATGGCTTTAAAACTGGAATAAAGAAGCACCTCCATCCCTGTCTTGATGGCAGGATCTCGTTCTTTGATTACGTTTAATTCCTCTTTTATATATGATATCATTCCCATCAACGTTCCTCCCAAATTCACAGATCTTCTATGTCGCAATTATTGCACAGGCGAAATTTCCTGTGCAATAAAAAACTTCGCCTCTAATACTCTAGAGACGAAGTTCAATCCGCGGTTCCACTCTAATAAAGGAATCTCCTTCCTTCACTTGATGCATGTAACGTATGCTGCCCGAATTCGACTACTGTCTGTTCGCCAAACCAACTCCCGAATGCACTTCATATATTCTTTCCTCAAAATTGCTTTCAGCCGATGGCAATCTCTCTCTGTCAGTTCCAAATATACTACTCTTTTCGTTCTAAGTCTTTCTCACTATATTTATACAGTTTATGAAAATTTTTTTGTTTTGTCAACCTTTATACTACTTCATTCAAAAAAACTTTTGACAACGGAATAAATTTTTTAAGATTTTCTTTTAATTCTTTTTCGAGATGCCTATCTTCTTTGGAGGGATAGCCAAACATGAAATTTGTGAGTTCTCCAACAGAAATTGCTCCGCAGGAATGCTCCGGTGTTTCACATCTTCCCACAACAGTCACGCCGTTCAGTGCATCTCCAACAATATGAAAGATATGATGGTTCTCTTCCAAAAATGAATCTATAACTTGTACATAAAAATCCACATCTTCTTTTAAAGAAAAGCATTTTAAGAAGGTCTCTAAATGCAAAATCCGCACCATGATCATCGGCACTTCTTTTTCTGTTCCATATGCACCGCATTTTACACGTTCCTGTTCATTTCCAGTTAATGTATAAACGGCATGCAAAAAATCTTCTTCTCTCAAAAACAGTGGTTCACGAATCTCATACCGCTCCCCTTTCGCATAACAGTACATTCCCACGATGTGATCATCTCTCTTTGCCATGACAATTCCACCTTGTTCACTTTTCTGCTCTGCGAGAACCGTTCTATAATACTTCTCATCCCGCACTGCCACAACCTGCTCATCCTCCAGAAATTGATTTGCAAATTCTGCAAGTTTTACACAGTCCTTCTCATCTGCAAGGACAATCTTTAGCGTCTCTTCTTTTTTCTCTCTCCCCGACACTTCACATTGCCCTTGATTGTAGACAAATCGAAAATCATACGGATAGTATATTGCCTCCGCAGCCGGCATCAAAAACGTAAATGGTTCTTTTCTGTCATACATTTCTCGCATCACATGTTTTAAAAGCCGTCCCATCAGCCCACGTTTCCGGTATTTTTCATCTGTCGCAACCGCAATAATGTAGTTCGTAGAAAAGCTGGCTTTGTTCACACGCAGCCGGTAAGGATTCAGTTGGAGCATTGACCGAATCGTTTGATCTTCTTCCATGACAAAAATCTCATTTTCAGCTGTTTTAATACTATAATAATAATCCAAAAACGCCTCCGTATCTTCGGTAAAAATCTCCTCCCAAAGTCTCCGCGTCTTCTCATGTTCCGTCTTTTCTAATTTTCTCAGATTCATTCTTTACGCTTCCTTACCATTGCTTCTTACACACCCTCTGCAACCGACGCAATTTTTTTCTTCACTGTCAGCCACTTTATAGCTGGCAAGATTTGTAATCTTTTCAATCGCACAGATTGCCTGAGAAGAAATTCCATCTCCATTCCCTGTAAATCCAAGACCTTCTTCTGTCGTCGCCTTTACATTTACCTGATCCACCTCGATTTTCAACGCCTCGGCAATATTTTTTCTCATCATCTCTATATGCGGCAGCATCTTTGGGCGCTGTGCAATAATCGTAGCATCAATATTCTCAATCACATAAAGATGCTCGTCCAAAAGTTTTCCCACATGCTGAAGCAGGAGAATACTGGAAATTCCTCTATATCGCTCATCGCTGTCCGGAAAATGCTTTCCGATATCTCCAAGTGCCGCTGCTCCCAAAAGTGCATCCATAATTGCATGAACAAGCACATCCGCATCAGAATGACCGAGCAGTCCTTTCTCGTATGGAATATTCACGCCCCCTAAAATTAAATCTCTTCCCTCTGTCAATTTATGCACATCATATCCTAATCCTACTCTCATCTATGCCACTCTCCTTTTTATGGAATTTTTTATTACGCAAAAAGAGGCTAACGCACCAGCATCAACCCCTTCTTCTTAGTAGCGGGAACTGGATTTGAACCAGCGACACCACGGGTATGAACCGTGTGCTCTAGCCAACTGAGCTATCCCGCCATATTCTGTTTGAAATACACCTCACTGCTAAGTGAAATGTTATGGGACCAATAGGGCTCGAACCTATGACCCTCTGCTTGTAAGGCAGATGCTCTCCCAGCTGAGCTATGATCCCATATAGTAGCGGGAACTGGATTTGAACCAGCGACACCACGGGTATGAACCGTGTGCTCTAGCCAACTGAGCTATCCCGCCTTGCTGTGAACACTTAGTGACAGTTCTCTTGTCACTTACGTGCGATGCACATCGACGCCCTTAGTGAGGTTCTTTCGAACTTAGTAGTCGATGCTATATTACCACATTCGATAATATGATGGTAATATCATGGGACCAATAGGGCTCGAACCTATGACCCTCTGCTTGTAAGGCAGATGCTCTCCCAGCTGAGCTATGATCCCATATGCTTGCGGGTTATCTCTAACCCGCTCTGCTATTATACTATCATCTTCGACAAAATGTCAACACTTTTTTTAATTTTTTTTATTTTTTCAAATTTTTACACAATTCCCTGTGCTGTCATAGCCTCTACAACCTTCTCAAATCCGGCGATATTGGCACCTACTACGTAATTTCCTTTTGCTCCGTATTTCTCAGCAGCATCTGCCATATTGTGGCAAATATTTACCATAATACCTTTCAACTTGCTGTCAACTTCTTCGAATGTCCAGCTCAGACGTTCGCTGTTCTGTGACATCTCAAGCGCAGATGTAGCAACTCCACCAGCATTTGCAGCCTTACCTGGTGCGAACAATACACCATTTGCCTGAAGATATTCCGTAGCTTCCATTGTTGTAGGCATGTTTGCACCTTCTGCCACTGCAATAACACCGTTGGCAACTAACGCTTTTGCATCCTCTAAATGTAATTCGTTCTGAGTTGCACATGGAAGAGCGATATCCACTTTCACATTCCATACGCCTCGTCCTTCATGATATTCAGAGTTTGGACGATAATTTTTATATTCTGTCAAACGCGCACGTTTTACTTCTTTGATCTCTTTCAATGCCGCAACATCAATTCCTTCCGGATCGTATACCCATCCTGTAGAATCACTCACTGTCACAACTTTTGCTCCAAGCTCCTGTGCTTTTTGTGTTGCGTAGATTGCAACATTACCAGAACCTGACACTGCAACTGTCTTGCCTGCAAGTTCGATTCCATTTAATTTCAGCATCTCTTCTGTCAGATATAACAGACCATATCCTGTTGCTTCTGTTCTCGCAAGAGATCCACCATAACTTAATCCTTTTCCTGTAAGCACACCTTCGTATACTCCGCGAATGCGTTTGTACTGTCCGAACATGTAACCGATCTCTCTTGCTCCTGTTCCGATATCTCCTGCTGGAACGTCTGTATCTGCTCCAATATATTTACACAATTCTGTCATAAAGCTTTGGCAGAATGCCATTACTTCTCTGTCTGATTTTCCTTTTGGATCAAAATCAGAACCACCTTTTCCTCCACCGATTGGAAGTCCAGTCAATGAGTTTTTGAAAATTTGTTCAAAACCTAAGAATTTGATAATACCTAAGTTTACAGAAGGATGAAGACGTAATCCACCTTTGTATGGTCCGATCGCACTGTTGAACTGTACACGGTATCCTGTGTTAACCTGAACCTGTCCGTTATCATCTACCCAAGGCACTCGGAATTTGAACTGTCTTTCTGGTTCAACAAGTCTTTCTAAAAGCGCGTCCTTTCTGAATTTCTCTTCATTCGCTTCCACAACAACTCTAAGAGATTCCAACACCTCTTTTACAGCCTGATGAAATTCAGGTTCTGCTGGGTTTTTTTTCACAACTAATTCAATTACCTCATCTACATATGACATATTGTTTTCCTCCTAAATAATAAAATTAGCCGCACAGAATCCATCTGCACGGCCCCATTGCCTCATTACACTTTATCAGTATAACGTGTTGTCCTATGAAAGTCAAGATTTTTTTAGATAATATACTTTTTTTCCTTTTATCATATCCTCTCTCAAAATCTCGTTCTTTGTCATGTATTCAAGAAACGGATTGATAAACTCTTTCGGATTCGTCACACCCATCTTATTTTTACTGTAAAACTGTCCCACCTGAACATCCTTGATCAACTGTTCAATCTCATTTTTCCGAAGATATTCTTTCTTTTTCAGTTCCTTTTTCACAATCTTGCAGCACTTTGCATATAGCATCCTTGCAAGCTCCTGTGACTGGCTCTGTGCTTTTTTCAGTCCCCACGCATAGAGAACTGCCCCAAGAACCGCAAACATTAAAATATAGATTACATATCTACTAAGCATCTTTTCTTTCCTCTTTCAACAACACAAACTTATTGTCCCTCATAATCTCAACAAATTTAATCAGTCTTTCATAAACCGGATCCGCTTTTTTCCCAAACTCCTGCCTCACCAGCTCGGCAACCTCATGCATATCTCTTTTTCCGTCTAACTGTTTCCACACAAAGCTTCCGAGTGCATCCATCGCAATCTCGCTCTGCTTTGGTCTGTGAAATACTTTCTGTGCAAGCCAATGATAGAATCCTTTCCACTCAATGATCAGGTATACCAAACCATCTTCTTTTTCCTTCCATGCATAAGCCGGATTCTTCATAAACACATAATCCAAATAATTCTCTTTCTTTTCTTTCTTCCGTCCCATAGCTCTATCAGCCTTTCCGTTAAAATAGAGTTTTTTATATCATAACAAATTTCATGCAGCCTGTCAAAAGGCTGCATGAACACTTTACTCTTCTAATTAATTTTTATTTTCTTTTGAAAACAGTGTTACTTTGAACAGTGAACCGATAACTACAACTAAGAAGATGAGAATCGCGCCAATCTGTCCAAGTGAGAATCCTCCTAACAATTTTGTCAGATCAAGTTCCACTACAGCGAATACCGCAAGTAAAATTCCGACAAGACCTTCACCGGCAATCATACCGGAAGTATAGAGAATACCTCTGTCGATAGCAGCTTTTTTCTTTTCTTCTGAAAGACCGCGTTTCTTTTCAACAACAAGTCTTACAAGACCACCTGCCATGATACCGGCATTTAAAGAAAGTGGTAAGTACATACCTACTGCAAACGGAAGTACCGGAATTCTCAAAATCTCAACTACAATTGCGATTGCTGCACCGGCTCCGATCAATCCCCAAGGAAGATCTGCATTCATAACACCTTCCACGATCATTCTCATCATTGTAGCCTGCGCTGCCGGAAGTTCTGTTGAACCATATCCCCATGCTTCGTTGAGCAGGTAAAGTACTCCACCGATTGCAAGTGAAGATGTAAGAACACCGATCAATTCTCCCCACTGCTGTTTCTTTGGTGTGGCACCAACGATAAATCCAGTCTTCAAATCCTGAGATGTATCACCCGCAATTGCTGCTACGATACAGATAATAGAACCGATTGCGATTGCACCTTTCATACCTGTCGCACCATCGAGACCTGTTGCTTTTAATAAGATTGTCGCAATCAAAAGTGTTGCGATTGCCATACCGGATACCGGGTTATTACTGCTTCCGATCAGACCAACCATTCTAGATGATACTGTCGCAAAGAAGAAACCAAAGATTACGACGATAACTGCTCCCAATAAATTGATTGGGAATGTAGGAAGCAACCAAATTGCAATTGCAATGACTCCAACACCGATTAAGATAACCGGCATCGGCATATCCTGATCTGTTCTCAGTCCACTTGCTGCTTTTCCCTTATTATTAGACATACTCTTCATTGCCTGAGAGAACGTCTTTACAATCAATGGCAATGATTTGATCAAACTGATGATACCACCTGTTGCAACTGCACCGGCACCTATGTACTTAATGTAAGTTCCCCATAACTCACTTGGCGCAAGCGAACTGATTGGTTTTGTTCCAGGGAAGATGATCGCATCCCCTGCAAACAAGCTGATCAATGGCATCAATACGAACCAGCTGAGCACACTACCGGAGAACATGTAGCTTGCAATTCTTGGTCCACAGATGTAACCAACGCCTACAAGTGCAGGAAGCACATCCATACCGACTGCCGACCCTTTGTATGCCTTAATATCATAGTTTACACTGCTTGGGAACACTCCCAAACCGTCAGCCACAAATTTGTATACTGCCGCAATCCCAAGTCCGGAAAATACGACAGATGCTTTTGATCCTCCCTCTTCACCTGCAAGAAGTACTTCTGCACAGGCAGTTCCTTCCGGATATGGAAGCACACCGTGTTCTTCAACAATCAACGCTTTACGAAGCGGAATCATGAATAAAACACCCAATGTACCACCGACAAGTGCTATCAAGAAAATCTCAAAAAGTCCAGGTGCTTCAATTCCTTCCACACCATCTGCTGCCCACAAGAATAATGCAGGCAATGTAAAAATTGCTCCGGCCGCAACTGATTCACCAGCTGAACCGATTGTCTGTACCATGTTATTCTCTAAGATAGAATCTCTTCTGAGAATCACACGAATAATTCCCATGGAAAGAACTGCCGCAGGAATTGATGCAGACACAGTCATTCCAACTCTCAATCCAAGGTACGCATTCGCCGCACCAAAGACTACCGCCAAAAGAATACCAATGAACAGCGATGTAAATGTGAACTCTGGTACTATTTTGTCAGCGGAAATAAATGGTTTAAAATCTTTTTTGTTATCCATCCTTTTCTCTCCCATTCTTTATTATTTTAATGCTTTATCTCCACAAAGCATTATAGCACCTTTCTGTCCATAAGTCACGTACTTTTGTTTTTATTTTATATTTTTTCGTAATTTTTGCATTTTATTCAGTTTTAAATCCGCCACTTTCAATAAAATTGTCTATACTTCTCATGATGACAAATCCAATCACAAACAAAAGAATCAATGCTAAAATTAATATAAAGTTTCTCATTCTCACTCACCTCTTCTTCTACACTGTATTCTAGCAATCCTCTTGTTAAAATCTGATAAAAACAAATCTGTTTCCGTAAAGATTGTATTAAAACATTTTTTTCTTTATATAATCTTTATATTAATTTTTCTTTCTTAATGTGTTTTTAATTTACTATCTCTTATAATCTATATAGTTTATAAATAATCAAAGAGGTGATTTTTATATCTTCTATACAAAAACTTTATCATCATTTTCTTCACCTTTCGCCTATGAAGATTATTTTATTTGGATACTGCGCGATCATATGTATCGGTTCTATACTTTTGGCTCTTCCTATTTCTACAAGAAATCCGGATGCAGCCAATTTATTTACCGGTTTTTTCACAGCCACGTCTGCAACGTGCGTGACCGGTCTGATCCAGGTTGATACATACACCCATTGGTCTTTCTTCGGTCAGGGTGTCATTCTCTGTCTGATTCAGATTGGCGGAATCGGATTCATGACACTTTGCATTTCGATCATGACACTCACGAAGCGAAAGATTGGTTTGGTATCCAGATCATTGATGCAGAACTCGGTCTCTGCTCCACAAATTGGCGGAATTGTAAAAATGACACGCTTTATCATAATAGGTACGTTTTCTATTGAATTTTTAGGGGCTTTTTTACTTGCCTTTCACTTTTGTCCCAAGTTTGGGCTCTCAAAAGGAATCTGGTTCTCCATTTTCCACAGCATCTCCGCATTTTGCAATGCAGGATTTGATTTAATGGGGAGTGTACAGCCATTTTCCTCACTGACAGGAGAAGTTGGAAACTGGTATGTGAATCTTATCATTATGGCGCTTATTATCATCGGGGGACTTGGTTTCTTCGTTTGGCGGGACATATTAGCAACAAAATTACATTTTCACAAAATGCAGCTTCACACCAAACTTGTTTTGAGTGTCTCACTTTTCCTGATCGCAGCCGGCACGCTTTTGCTTTTTGTATGTGAACGTGGGACAGGTGCCTATCAGGATCTGACACTTTCCGAACAGGTCGCAGCATCAGCTTTTCAGTCTGTCAGTGCAAGAACTGCCGGATTCAACAGTGTTAACCTGTCTGCTCTGACTCAGACTGGTCGATTTCTGATTATCAGTCTGATGCTGATTGGCGGTTCCCCTGGCTCTACCGCCGGCGGAATCAAAACAACAACTTTTGCCGTTTTGGTTCTTTCTGTCATCACGACATTTCGCAGCAGAAAATCTACCGAAGTGTTCGGCAGACGCCTGGAAGACTTCATCACAAGAAAGGCAACCTGCATTTTCTTTTTGTATATTACATTCTCGTTCTCTGCGGCTATGATCATATCCAGAATTGAGAACATTGACTTTTTAGATTCTTTATTTGAAAGTGTATCGGCAATCGCAACAGTTGGACTTTCCACTGGAATCACACCGGAACTGATGCCGCTGTCTCACGCGTTGCTTGCATTTTTAATGATATTCGGAAGGGTTGGTTCCCTTACCATGCTTTTAGCTTTTTCATTTACAAGAAAACAGCTTCCATCGGCTCTGCCACTGGAAAAAATTCAACTTGGTTAAGAGGTATTGATTATGAAATCTATTTTAGTAATTGGACTTGGACGTTTCGGACGTCACATCACACGTAAATTTTTAGAGGAAGGCAATTCGGTACTTGCTGTCGAAAAAAACGAAGGGCGTGCAGACAATGCCATCAACATTCTGCCGGACATTCAGATTGCTGATGCCACAAACGAGACCTTCATCAAATCTCTTGGTGTCAATAATTTCGATCTTTGTGTAGTCGCAATCGGAGATAATTTTCAAAGCGCACTTGAGATCACTGTTCTGTTAAAAGATTTTGGAGCGAAGTACATTCTCGCCCGCGCCTGCAGAGACGTACACCGCAAATTACTGCTTAGAAACGGAGCTGATCACGTCGTCTATGCAGAACGCGAAATGGCAGAGCGTCTCGCCATCAAATATGGCTCAAAAAATATTTTTGATTACATCGAACTCACACCGGAGGTTGCGATCTGTGAAGTGGCAGTTCCAGGCAATTGGATTGGCAAAAGCATCATCGAAAAATCTATACGAAACCGGTACAACATCAGCATTCTCGCAACAAAAAAAGAAGGGAAAATCTCCCCTCTTCCAGAACCGGAACACATTTTCACCCGCGATGAAACTTTAATCATCATGGGCGAAAAGAAAGTTATCCACTCTTTTACTTATTAACAACTCGAAGCATGCGGTAGCCGATGCCGATATGTGTCTGAATATATTGCGGCTGCGACGGGTTTTCTTCAATCTTCTTTCGAAGGGTTGCCATGAAAACCCGAAGCGATGCCACATCATTATCCCACGCACTTCCCCATATTTCTCTTGTAATGTAGGTGTGCGTCAACACTTTCCCTACATTCTTTGCAAGCAGACTCAATAATTTATACTCTGTCGAAGTCAGATGCAGTTCTTTTTCTTTCAAATATACACATCCGGACACATAATCAATCCGCAGATCTCCATTAACAAATTCTGTCTGCTCCTGCGACACACTCATGTACTGCAGCCTTCTTAGCGTCACGCGAAGCCTCGCCAAAAGTTCATCCACAGAAAATGGTTTGGTCAGATAATCGTCCGCCCCTGCATCCAGCGCATCAATCTTATCACGATCTTCGCTTCTTGCGCTGATTACAATAATTGGAAGATTTGACCAGGAACGAACTTTTTTAATAATCTCAATTCCATCCATATCCGGAAGTCCCAGATCCAAAAGCATAATGTCCGGCTTTTGAGACACCGACTCTAAAAGAGCCTGCACGCCGTTTGGCGCTGTATGGAAACGATAGTCCTGTGTCTCTAATGTCGTCGTGATCAGGTTCCTGATCGCTGTATCGTCCTCTACTACTAATATCAATGGTTTATTCACTTATCGTTACCTCCTCAGCCTGTAATGTAAATGAAAATATCGTTCCGCTTGGAACGTTATCCGCAACCCAAATTGTTCCGCCATGTGCATGGATAATAGATTTTGCCAAAAACAGCCCAAGTCCAAGTCCTCTTCTGCTGTCCGCCGGCTTATTCTCAGCCGTATAAAACATATCAAAGATTTTTTCTTTTGCTTCCTCTTTGATTCCCTTTCCATTGTCTGCAACCGATATTTCTATCATATCTGCCTTTTGCACCGCAGAGACCTCTATGCGGGAACCTTCCTGTGTATATTTTATTGCATTTTCCACAAGATTGATCAGCACCTGCACTATCAATCTGGAATCCATCTTCGCAAGAAGCAATTCCTCGGACGGTTCGTACACTAGCTGATGTTCTTCCCGCTTTCTGCTAATATGCTTTAGCGCCTCCTCAATCACCTCGTCCACAAGCTCCACCTGCATATTGAGCTGCATAGAACTTTCTTCCAGGCGCGTCACGGAAAGCAGATTTTCCACAAGGTTGATCAGCCACATCGAATCGTCATAAATTCCCGTATACAGCTGTCTGCGTTTTTCTTTATCAAACGCTTCCTCGTTATTCAAAAGAATTGCCGCATTCCCCGATATACTTGTAAGCGGTGTTCGCAGATCATGCGAAATCGATCGCAGCAGATTTGCTCTCAGCTGCTCATTTTTCGCTTTTGTAACCGCCTCTTCTCGTTTTCGGTTATAGATCTCTTTCTCCAACGCCAATGCACATTCTCCCAAAATCGAGAGAAGCAGATTGCTTTCAAATGTATTTAACTGTACCCCTTTCAGAGCGATCCCGATCACACCATATACATTGTCACAATTGCGGATCGTCAAATACATACAGACTGCATCTTTTTTTACTTCTGTACCCGCACCGGCACGCTTCTTGCTCTCAAATGCATACCGGGCAGTTTCCCGCTCTTTCGCGCTTATATAGATCTCTTTTTCCTGTTCTCCTTGCGCAAGGCAGACCGACGGCTCACAAAGAATTCCGTCTGTACATTCATAATACACGACACTTTTCCCGATCAATTTCACAATCTGTCCTGCCGCCTCTCGTATGATTTCTTCTGCGTTTTCTGCCTTCTGCAGTATCTGATTCGTCTCCAGAAGAATTTTTGTGCGATAAGCCATCAACGCCGACTGTTCTGCCTGTTTTCTGAGCTGGATCGCTAAATTACTCGCAATGATCGCCGCAAGAAATGCAATCACGAACGTAATCGGATACCCGGAATCATATGCAGTGAGTGAAAATCTCGGCTCCGTATACAAAAAGTTAAAAAGCAGAACACTGCAAAGGGAGGAAAGCACACTCCACATTCTGCTTGCCGTGATCACGGCAGTGATCATAACCCCGAGCACATATACAATCAATATATTTGCTTCTGTAAACCTCAGGTAGCGAAACATCGCTCCAATCCCTGTCGCTATTGCCAAAATAACTATTGTGACACCAATTCCTTTCCAACTGTCATTGTGACGTTTGGCCCCTTGTTCTCCCATACACCTCTCCTATCAGATTGTAATTTATACCCATTATACCATACTATCAGTGAAATGTGTCTTGAAGTTTTACTCCGGTCTCATTTAACATCGCAATCAACAGCCCATATTCAAATTCCTGCAATTTTCGGCGTTCTTCCAAATAGATTCCAAGAATTCCTTTCACTTCTTTTTCGTTCTGAATCGGGATATACATCGCCTTTGCAGTCGGGAGTGTATGCGTACATGTTCCCGCGCGGTGATGATTTGCAGCTGACCACTGCGCCACTGCACGCTCCTGAGAATCCAAAAGGAACTCCAGCTGCTCCTTCGTCACGCCTTTTTTCGGAAATACAAGCGCATCATTTAAGAGTCCTTTTTCATTTACCGGATAAATGATCAAAGATAAATTCAGCAATTTTCCAACCTGTCCTGCCACTTGGTTCCACACTTCCAGCTCTGATTTACAACGTCGAAGCTTCTGACTGTTTTCCAGCAAAATCTCTGTACGGTACGCCTTTTTTACGCTCTCCCTGTTTTGCAATTTCAGTTTTCTTGTCTGAACAGCTGTAAACAGCCCCACAATAAAGAGCATCAGAAATGTAGTCGGATACCCCTTGTCATAAGCTTTTAAGGACAAATACGGCTCCGTAAAGAAAAAATTAAACGCCAGCACACTGAACATGGAAGAATACACCGCAAACAATTTATTGTCAGAGATATAAGATGACAACAATACCCCCAGAATGTACACCATAATAATGTTGGATTCCGGAAGATTCCATTTTTGTAGGACAAAGGCAACCATCGTAGTCAAAATCATTACAACCGTAATTGCAGCAAATCCCCAAAAAATTCGTTTCCACTTTTTCTCCCATCTCTCCGATCTGATATTCATCCTTGTGCGTATCTTTTTCTGCTTGATGTCCGGGATTACATAGACATCGATATTCGGTGCCCGGTTGTTAAGCTTCTCCAAAAGTTCCGGTCTTGGTTTTTGAATAAAACGGTTGTGATTTGTTCTGCCAAGAACCACTTTTGACACATTTCCGACAACTGCATACTCCGCAATCTGAAAACCGATATCTGAACCAAATACCGTCACAATCTTCGCTCCGAGCGAACGCGCAAGTTCCATGTGATTTTGAAGGCTCTGTTTTGTCTTTTCTCCTGCTTCCTGCATTTCCGGAGTCTCTACATAGATTCCTGTAAACTTTGCATGAAAAGCATATGCAAGCCGCGCAGCAGATCGAATTACCTTTGGGCTGGATTCGGCAGCCGAGATACATACGAGCACATGTTCTCCGGTATGGTATTCCATATCTCCCATAATATTTCGTTCTTCTTCCGCAATACGGTTCACACGATCCGCTGTCCTTCGCAGTGTAATCTCACGCAGTGCCGCAAGTTTTTCTCTTCGGAAAAAATGATCCAGCGCCCTCTGCGCCTGCTGCTTTTGATAAATTTTCCCTTCCTGCATACGCTTGATCAAATCTTCCGGCTCAATATCGATCACTTCCACCTGATCGGCATGGTCAAAAATGCGATCAGGGACTCTCTCCCGCACCTCGATATGCGTGATCGTCCCTACAAGATCGTTCAAACTCTCTAAATGCTGGATATTGATGGTTGTATACACATCAATTCCAGCTCTCAGTAATTCTTTTACATCCTGATATCGCTTATGGTTTCTGCATCCGGCAACATTGGTATGCGCAAGCTCATCTACCAGAATC
The DNA here is from genome assembly GCF_900104635.1 of Coprococcus phoceensis. Lineage (NCBI taxonomy): Bacteria > Bacillati > Bacillota > Clostridia > Lachnospirales > Lachnospiraceae > Coprococcus > Coprococcus phoceensis. The sequence continues at coordinate 594,272 of NZ_FNWC01000007.1, read as the reverse complement.
AGTTTCGGCTTTCGTTTCAACGCCTGCTCCAGATCAAATTCCCGGAATTTCACTCCCTTATATTCAATCCAAAGCGGCGGTATCATCTCCAGTCCTTCCGTCAGCTTCAAGGTATCCGGTCTGTCATGCGGCTCAATATAACCGGCAACGACATCAATTCCATGCTTTTTTGCCTCATGCGCCGCCTCCAGCATAGTGTAAGTCTTTCCGGAGCCGGCTGCATAGCCCAAAAATATCTTTAATTTCCCACGTGTCGTCTGTTTTTGTTCTTCTTCATATTTCAGCCTTCTTAGAAGCTGTTCTGAATTTGGTCGCATCTCTTCCATCTATATGATCCCCATCGCTGCTGCAATATCCAGATTACATTTCAGTACATTTACTTTTTCTTCCCCGAAAATTCCAAGGAATTTTTCTTCTGTATGACTTTTTACGATTTCTTTGACTTTTTCTTCTGATAATCCAGAATTTTTTGCAACTGTTTCAATTTGAACTTCCGCTGCTTTCGGGCTGATATGTGGATCCAGTCCGGAACCGGAAGCTGTAAGTAAGTCAGCCGGAATATCTTCTTTCTTCACATCCGGATGCTCTTTTAAAAATGTTTCCAAATCCTTCTCCATTCGTTTTTCCAGCTCCGGATTCGAATTTCCATAATTAGAGCCTCCTGATGTAACTCCACTGTACTCTCCATTTTCTTTTTGCTCTTCTGTATATGTATTATAGTTTACAGCAGATACTCTTCCATGAAAGAAATAGTCTTCTGTAAAATCCTGTCCAATCAATTCAGAGCCGACCGCCTCTTCTGCATTTGAAGTAGGTTCGCCGTTTTTATCGATCAGATTCCCGTTGGCTTTGTTTTTCATTGTAAGCTGACTAATTCCTGTCAATGCAAACGGATAGATAAATGCACAGATCACAATCATCACAAAACAAAACACAATGGATTTCCTTAACATTTTTCCAAGTTTCTTCATAGAATTTTCCTCCTTACATTCCGATCATACTAAGCAGCGGAGCAACGATCAGGTCAATCAATTTGATGCCGACAAACGGTACAATAATTCCGCCAAGTCCATAGATACTCATATTTTTCAAAAGAAGTCTTTCTGCTTTCATCGGTTTATATTTAACACCTTTCATAGCAATCGGAATCAACGCTGGAATAATAATGGCATTGAAGATCAACGCTGAAAGGATTGCACTTGCCGGTGTTGCCAAATGCATGATATTTAAAATCTGCATCTGTGGAAGTACCAGTGTAAACATTGCCGGGATGATTGCAAAGTATTTTGCAATATCATTCGCAATACTGAATGTCGTAAGAGAACCTCTTGTAATCAATAGCTGTTTTCCAATCTCTACCACTTCCAAAATTTTTGTCGGATCAGAATCCAGATCCACCATATTGGCCGCTTCTTTTGCAGCCTGTGTGCCGGAATTCATCGCAAGTCCGACATCCGCCTGCGCAAGCGCCGGCGCGTCATTTGTTCCATCACCTGTCATCGCAACCAATTTTCCTTCTGCCTGTTCCTTCTTAATCGCCTCGATTTTATCTTCCGGACGACATTCTGCGATAAATCCATCTACTCCTGCTTCCTTTGCGATTGTCGCAGCTGTGAGTGGATTATCTCCGGTACACATAATTGTTTTGATTCCAATCTCGCGAAGCCTCTCAAAACGCTCTACCAAGCCTGATTTCACTGTATCTTTCAGATAAATGACACCATAAATTTTCTCATTGACACATACAACCAGCGGTGTTCCTCCGAGATTAGATACCTCCGCTACAATCTCTTCCAAATCTTTCGGAATGTTTCCACCTTTTTCCTTTACAAATGTCTTGATCGCATCTGAAGCGCCTTTTCTTACAATCGTTCCGTCTTTGCAATCCACACCGCTCATCTTTGTCTGTGCTGTAAATTCCACAAAATTCATGCCCTCTGTATGAAATGCTTCCGTGTCACATCCCATCTGTCTTCCAAGATCTACCGTAGATTTTCCTTCCGGAGTCTCATCAAGTAACGAAGAAAGTACACTATACTGAATCAATTCTTCTTTTTCAACACCCTCAACCGGATAAAACTCTGCTGCCAGACGGTTTCCGTATGTGATGGTTCCTGTCTTATCCAAAATCATTGTGTCGACGTCGCCACAAGCCTCCACCGCTTTTCCGGACATTGCAATAACATTGAAGCGAGTAACACGATCCATACCTGCAATACCAATCGCAGAGAGAAGTCCTCCGATCGTCGTCGGAATCAGGCAAACCATCAGCGCAATCGACCATGATATCGGAATCTCTACGCCCAAATAATTTGCAAATGGATACAGCGTGATAACCACGATCATAAAAATTACTGTCAACACGATCAAAAGTGTATTCAGCGCGATCTCATTTGGTGTCTTCTGTCTGGACGCCCCCTCTACAAGAGAGATCATCTTATCCAAAAATGATTCCCCAGGTTCTGCCACAATTCGAATCTTTAACCAGTCAGATACAACTGTTGTTCCTCCTGTCACGGAAGAGAAATCTCCGCCCGATTCACGGGTTACCGGTGCAGACTCTCCTGTGATTGCGGATTCATCTACTGATGCGATTCCTTCGATGACTTCACCATCATTTGGGATGACTTCCCCCATTTTCACCAATACGATATCACCTTTTCGAAGCTCTGATGCAAAGATCATTTCTTCTTCACCATTTTGGCGGATCACTCTTGCCTTTGTATCCTTTTTCGTCTTCTTCAAAGTTGCTGCCTGTGCTTTTCCACGTCCCTCTGCCACAGATTCCGCAAAGTTTGCAAACAACACCGTGATAAACAAAACAACTGTCACAATACCATTATAAATTCGATTTTCTCCTCCTTCACCGAATAAAGTCGGAAAAATCGTAAGCACCAATGTAATGAAAAATCCTAATTCTACGACAAACATTACCGGATTTTTTATCATATATCTCGGATCCAATTTTTGAAATGCTCCTATAATAGAAGATTTCATAATATCCGGTGTAATAAATTTCGTCTTTTCCTTTTTAGCCATGTCCCTAATCTCCTTTTCTTTGCTTTATCACATCCACATTGACAGATGCTCTGCAATCGGTCCCAATGCAAGTGCCGGGAAGAATGTCAAAGCTGCAAAAATGTAGACGATAAATACAAGGATAATCATAAATGTCACATTATCTGTTCGTAATGTTCCGATTGTCTCATTCACTTTCTTCTTTGCAAGAAGTGAACCTGCAATCGCAAGCTGTGCGATAATCGCAATATAGCGTCCGAAGAACATCGCAAGTCCGGTCGTCACATTCCAGAATGTGCTGTTGTCAGCCAAACCTTCGAATCCTGAACCATTGTTTGCCGCCGAAGAAGCATATTCATACAACACCTGCGTAAATCCATGGAATCCCGGATTCGTAATTCCATCTGTGCCTCCTGTGACAGACACAGCCAATGCTGAAAATCCTAAAACCAAAAGCGGATGAATCAAGATGACAATCGCAACCAGTTTCATTTCTTTTCCTTCAATTTTTTTATTCAAATATTCCGGTGTACGCCCTACCATCAATCCGCAGATGAACACTGCAAGGATGACATACACAACCATATTCATCAGACCGACACCTTTTCCTCCAAACACACAGTTGAGCATCATATGCAGCAACGGTACCAGTCCTCCAAGCGGTGTTAGTGAGTCATGCATATTGTTTACAGTTCCTGTCGTAAATGAAGTCGTAACGGTCGTGAATAACGAAGATTGTGCCACTCCAAACCGAACTTCTTTTCCTTCCATATTTCCGGCAGTCTGATCTACTCCCATGTCACTGATCACAGGGTTTCCTGCCATCTCCGAATGGTAGCAAAGTGTGAGTCCTACTGCAAAAAGAATTGCCATTGCTCCAAAGATTACCGCTCCTTGTCTTCCCATCAGAATCCGTTTTTTTGTCGGCATTACTGCCTGCATCTCTTTTTTCTCTTTTTTTCTGTCATGCAGCATATGTCCAAATGTGACAACACATGCTCCCGGAAGAATCATCATAGAAATCAATTCTACCATATTCGAAATGATTGTCGGATTTTCAAAAGGCGTCGTTGAGTTTGCACCAAAGAATCCCCCACCGTTTGTTCCCAGATGTTTGATGGATTCCAGCGCTGCCACAGGTCCCATTGCCAAATCCTGAAACTTTCCTTCGATGGTGTTTACTGTCACATTTCCCATCAGTGTCTGTGGAACTCCCTGGCTGACTAACACCAATCCCAAGATCAGTGATACCGGAATCAAAATTCTTGTTATGATTCTCACCATGTCTTTATAAAAATTTCCCATTTTTCTTCCGGAAAGTCCTCTGCAAAATGCCATACATGCTGCGTATCCGCTTGCTGCGGAAGTGAACATCATAAAGATGATGACACACATCTGACTCGCATAAGAAAGACCACTTTCTCCTGCATAGTGCTGTAAATTCGTATTTGTCATAAAGCTTATGATTGTATTGAATGAAAGGCTTGCGTCCATTCCTTCAATCCCGTTAGGATTTAAAAACAATACATTCTGAATTCTTAAAATCAGATATCCGACAAACACCATCACTGCATTGACCATCACCAAGGTGAGCGCATATTTTTTCCAGCCCATCTCCTCGTCTTTGATACCGCAGATTTTATAAATAAAATGATCAATCGGATTAAATACCTTATCTGCAAATGTTTTTTGATATGTGGCAATGTGGTACATATATTTTCCCATTGGAATGACAAGTATCAGAAAAATTGCCAGTGTAGCTATAATTTGTAACATGTCTCTTACCTCTCTCTATTCGTTTCATTCTTTTTCGGCTCTATCTGTGATTCGCAAAAATCAGCGAATAGTTTGATCAATCCGAAACTACCAAGTAAAATTCCAATCATAATAAGATCCATCATCTTTTTCTCCTCCTTGTTTCATAACATCTTTACAGTCGCTTTCATCAAACACGTAGCGACTATTTTGTGGAAACGCTCCAAAGGCTTCCAGATTCTCCCTCACAAAATTGCAAAGCCTCTGCATCTCTTCTTTATCACTGTTCTTTATTTTCATCATGACAAAGACCTCCTTATTGCTCTCTTTTTCTTTGCATGCTTATATTAATCTCTTTTTTGTGAGATGGGTGTGAGAGTTCCGCGTGATGCTGTGAGAATCCTGTGAGAAAAAAATACCGTTTTGACTTTTTATGCCAAAACGGTATTTGTATTCTGCACTATTCTATTCATTTACCAGACGATAACCGACTCCTATCTCGGTCAAAATATATCTTGGTTTTGCCGGACTTTTCTCAATTTTTCTCCGAAGCCCCGCCATCAACGCTCTCAGCGCCTGCGTATCTGTTCCATAGCTGATTCCATAAATTTCTTTGATGATATACTGCGACGTCAAAACTTTTCCCGCATTTTTAAAAAAGAGCGTAAGTAAATTGTATTCCAGCGGAGTTACATGAATCTCTGCTCCATCTAAATACACAAGTCGTTTTTCCAGATCAATTGACAGACCTCCGACCGTGCGCACTGCCTGCCCACTTTCCGTACCTGTCTTTTTCAAATGTCTAAGCGCCACTCGGATACGCGCCATCAGCTCAGTGGTAGAAAACGGTTTTGTCAGATAATCGTCTGCTCCCGTATCCAGCGCCGCCGCTTTTTCATGATCCTGATCCCTCGCCGACACGACGATAATCGGTATTTCCGACCATTCTCTGATTTTTTTGATCACATCCATCCCATCGCAATCCGGAAGTCCCAAATCCAAAAGAACCAGATCCACCGGATTCGTCACAAGCAAAGATAGTGCATTTTTAGCAGTTCCTGCACTCAAATGCGGAAAACCTTCCTGCTGCAGCACATAGCTTATAAAATTTCGGATCTGTGCATCATCCTCCACAATGAGAATTGTTTCACTTCTTGTTATCATGCTCTTATTCCCCCATCGGCAGTGTAAATATAAATTCTGCCCCTTTTGTATCTTTTCTGCTTTGCACACAGATCTCACCGCCATGTGCAGTTATGATCGACTCACAGATTGCAAGCCCAAGCCCTATACCTCTGCTTGTATCTGCGCCCCTTCGATTCGTTGTATAAAACATCTTAAAAACATTCGGAATATCTTCCTTTGCAATTCCCGTGCCCTTGTCAGCAACTGAAAACACTGCTTTTTTTTCTTTTTCATCTACTGAGACAGTCAACCGAATCTCTTCTTCCACTTTTGTATGCTTCACCGCATTATCCAAAAGATTGACCAGCACTTGCCCGATCAGCCTTGCATCCATCGGTACCAACAACATCTCTTCGGGAATATCTATCAAAATATCGCGTTCCGGAGCCCTCTTGCCAATGACCTTTACCGCCATCTCAATCACTTCCTCCACCGCTTCCATCTGTTTTTTCAATACTAGCTTTCCATCCTGCATACGTGTCAGATTCAATATATTTTCCACAAGTGCATGCAGCCACGCCGCATCTTTATAAATATTTTCTGCAAGCATATACCGCTCATCCTGTTTTTCTGTCATTCCCATCAATATCTCACTTGTCCCCATAATACCAGAAAGCGGTGTTCTAAGATCGTGGGAAATTGCTCTTAGCAGGTTCCCTCTGTAACGTTCTTGCGCAATCTCTTCTCCCACCTTGATTCGCTCCGCCTCGCTTCGAAATCTGTCCATTGCAAACGCTGTACTCTCAATCATCGAACGCAGTATCTTTTTTTCAGATTCACTCAATGTCTCCGAATTCTCTTTCGGAATCCGTACAACTCCTAATATGGATTTCTTTCCACATATCTGCCATTCTTCGAACGCCGGATTTTTTCTTTCTTCTTTTTCCTCCAATTCCTCGTCAAAACAGATACAGGAAACTTCCACACCTACTACTTTTCCTATTGCTTTTGTCGCTATTTCCATCGTCTCGTTCAGATTTTCCGCGTTCGTCAAACGGTTCGTCAAATGGTACAACGACCTTGCGGACACCTCTTTTTCCTGTGCTTCTCTCACTTTCTGTTTTACCTTCGCCGTCAAAGTACTTGTTGCAACAGATGTAATCGTCATAACAGCAAACGTGATCAGATAGGTTGGATTACTCACAAACAAGGTAAAATATGGCGACGTAAAAAATATATTAAATGCACATGTCGCAATGAGCGATGCCATAATCCCATAAACATGTCCTTTTGTAAACCGCGCTGTCAAAACTACCGATAAAATGTAGACAATTACAATGTTTGTCTCCGGAAAATGTAGCACGCGAAATGTCCAGCCAATCACCGTTGCCACCGAAAGCAACAGAAGTGTGATCATAAAAGATCCCGCTTTTTCCAATTTCTCTTTCATAAATATCTCTTTTCCTCTCTTTCCTTCTTATCATACCAAATAAAAAGATACGATGCACCCTTTTTTTATATGCATCGTATCCTTTTCTGATATAGAAACTATAACACTCTATTCTTATTTGAAATATTTTACACCGGATTCAAAGATCTGCAGATCCTGTTCTCCGTAAATATTGATTGCAACAGAATCACCGCGGCGTTCTGAGTGAGCCATTTTCCCAAGTACACGTCCATCCGGGCTTGTGATACCTTCGATCGCTCTGTAAGAGCCATTTGGATTCCACTCTTCATCCATTGTGATTGTTCCATTCAGATCACAATACTGTGTTGCAACCTGTCCGTTTACGAATAATTCATTCAACACTTCTTCTGATGCTACAAAACGTCCTTCTCCGTGAGATGCCGGGTTTGTATAAACTCCGCCAAGCTCAGCTCCCTGCAGCCAAGGTGATTTGTTTGTCACAACTTTTGTATATACCATTTTCGAAATATGACGTCCGATTGTATTGTAAGTAAGTGTCGGAGATTCTGCTGTCTGTCCACATACTTTTCCGTATGGAACCAATCCTAACTTAATCAACGCCTGGAATCCGTTACAGATACCAAGTGCAAGACCGTCACGTTCGTTCAATAATTTTTCTACCGCTTCTTTCAACTTCGCATTTTGGAATGCAGTTGCAAAGAATTTTGCAGAACCATCTGGTTCATCTCCCGCACTAAATCCACCTGGGAACATAATCATCTGTGCCTGTGCAATTGCTTTTTCAAACTCAGCGACAGAATCACGGATATCTGCTGCATCCAGATTTTTGAACACTTTTGTGATCACTTTCGCTCCGGCGCGTTCAAACGCTTTCGCACTGTCATATTCACAGTTTGTTCCTGGAAATACAGGAATAAATACAGTTGGCTGTCCAATCTTATGGCTGCAGATATGGATGCTGTCTGTGTTGAACAGTTGTTCTTTCACAGCTTTCGCCTCCGTCTGTCCCGAAACAGTTGGGAATACTTTTTCAAGCGGAGCTTTCCATGTATCAACTGCTTCTTTCAATTCGATTGTCACGTCACCATATTCAAACGCCGCTTTATCTGTCACTTCACCGATGACTGTATATGTAATTGCAAGCTCTGATACTTTTTCTGCCGCTACTTCTGCAATGATATCAGCAAATGCAGGTGCAAACAGATCTCTCTTATCCACATTGCTTTCAATTTTCACACCCATACCGTTACCAAATGCCATCTTGCTGACAGCTGCTGCAATACCGTGTCTGTCTAATACGTAAGCGGATACGATGTTTCCGTTTTGGATATCTTCTCTGAATTTACCATACTGATCCATTACCTGAGCATATACCGGAAGATCATACTGATCCTTTTCCACACGGAGCCATACTAACTTGTTACCTGCTTTTTTCAATTCCGGTGTAATGATGTCTTTCTGCTCTGCCACATCCACTGCAAATGATACAAGTGTCGGAGGCACGTCGATATCCTGGAATGTTCCTGACATACTGTCTTTTCCACCGATAGATGGAAGTCCTAATCCAAGCTGTACATCATATGCTCCAAGAAGCGCTGCAAATGGCTGGCTCCATCTTGATGGATCTTCTGTCATTCTGCGGAAATATTCCTGGAACGTAAGACGAATCTTACTGTAATCTCCACCGTTTGCCACAATTTTCGCCACAGATTCAAGCACTGCGTAAACTGCACCATGGTATGGACTCCAGCTTGACAGATACGGGTCAAATCCATAACTCATCATAGTCACTGTATCACATTTTCCGGTCAATACCGGTAATTTTGCAACCATAGCCTGTGTCTCTGTCATCTGATATTTTCCACCGTGCGGCATAAATACAGAGCCAGCCCCGATAGAACCGTCAAACATCTCCACAAGACCTTTCTGAGAACATACATTTAAGTCCTTTAAGGTATTCAACCATTTTTCTTTTACATCATCGACATCCTCTTTCACAAGAATACTGTCTTCTCTGTTCGGAATGTCAACTGCCACTGTTGTCTCCTGATGTGCACCGTTTGTGTCAAGGAATGCGCGGGAAATATTAACAATCTCTTTTCCTCTCCATGACAATACTAATCTTGGAGTCTCTGTCACAACAGCCACTTCTACAGCCTCTAAGTTCTCTTCTTTTGCATATGCCAAAAATTGCTCTACATCTCTCGGATCAACGACAACAGCCATACGCTCCTGTGATTCAGAGATCGCAATCTCTGTTCCGTCAAGACCTGCATATTTTTTCGGCACCTTATCTAAATTCACCTGAAGTCCATCTGCCAGCTCACCAATTGCAACAGACACACCACCGGCACCAAAGTCATTACACTTTTTAATTAATTTACTTACTTCTTCTCTTCTGAACAGACGCTGAATTTTACGTTCTGTCGGTGGATTTCCTTTTTGAACTTCTGCTCCACATGTCTCGATAGACTCCTCTGTATGCACTTTAGAAGAACCTGTCGCTCCACCACAGCCGTCGCGTCCTGTACGTCCACCCAATAAGATAATGATATCTCCCGGATCCGATGTCTCTCTGATAACCGCTCTTCTTGGCGCCGCACCTAAAACAGCGCCGATCTCCATACGTTTTGCCACATAATCCGGATGATAAATCTCTTTTACTGCACCGGTTGCAAGACCAATCTGATTACCATAAGAACTGTATCCATGCGCCGCTCCTGTCACCAGTTTCTTCTGTGGCAATTTTCCTTTCATTGTCTCTTTTACGGACACAGTCGGATCTGCTGCACCGGTCACACGCATTGCCTGATATACATAAGTACGTCCTGACAATGGGTCACGGATTGCTCCACCAAGGCAAGTAGCTGCTCCACCAAACGGTTCGATCTCTGTCGGATGGTTGTGTGTCTCATTTTTAAAGTTCACAAGCCATTCTTCTTCCACACCGTCAACCACTACCGGAACAACGATACTGCACGCGTTGATCTCATCAGACTCTTCCTGATCTTCTAACTTTCCTTCACGTTTTAATTTGCGCATTGCCATAAGAGCAAGATCCATCAGGCATACGAACTTATCTTCTCTTCCTGCAAAAATCTCACTGTGTGTGTTCAAATAATGTTTGTATGCATTGACGATTGGCTCTTTGTAATCGCCTTCCCCAAAACTTACTTCTTTTAATTCTGTAGAGAATGTTGTATGACGGCAGTGGTCAGACCAATATGTATCCAACACACGAATCTCTGTCATAGAAGGATCTCTCTTTTCTTCTCCCTTGAAATAGTTCTGAATATGAAGAAAATCTTTGAATGTCATGGCAAGTCCTAAAGAATCATATAATTCTTTTAACTTGTCCTCTTCCATATCTTTAAAACCGTCAAAGATTTTTACATCTTCCGGCTCTTCAAACTGTGTAATCAATGTCTCTGGCTTTTCCATACCAGTCTCTCTGGAATCTACCGGATTGATGCAGTGCGCTTTGATTGCGGCAAATTCTTCATCTGTAATCGCACCTTCAATGACATAAGTCGTTGCTGACTTGATTACCGGCATCTCGTCTTCTTTGATGAACTGCACACACTGCACTGCAGAATCTGCACGCTGATCAAACTGCCCCGGCAAATATTCTACCGAGAAAATTCTGCTTCCCTCTTTCACTTCAAATTCTTCTTTATATAAAATGTCTACCGGCGGTTCGGAAAAAATACCGTTGCACGCCGTCTCAAATGTTGCATCTGAAATATTTTCAATGTCATAGCGAATCAGCACACGTACATTTTCCACCGTCTGAATTCCCAAATAGCTTTTTAATTCTTGTTTCAACTCTTTTGCCTGTACTGCGAATTCTTGTTTCTTTTCTACATATACACGTTTTACACTATTCATATTATCCTCCATCTGTAATTCCATTTTGGCTACTACCCTTATCCTACCACATTTCGCATCATTAGTATAATTAATATATCTTAACTCACTTATAAGTTTTTCTTATTCGCTTTCTGTCGGTGCAAAATAAGCATACTGAGAATCAGCAGTATTGCCAGCATACCAATAAAAATACTTCCTATCCGAATGACCATATCAAAGAAAAATCCTTCCGGAAGCATTCGGATCATCAAATCCGTTGCAGGATCCAACAGCCATAAATCATTGTCAAAAAAGATCTCATGAAATAAGAAAAAATACTTATTAAAATCAGATGCGAACAATACTCCAAGACCTCCTGAAATTACAAGAAACGCTCCCAAACCTGTCAAAAATGATTTTGGCAAAATCCGTTTCCAGTTCCCCTTTGTGAAAATCAATCCACTCAACGAAATCACAAGCACGATAATCGCACTAAAACGCAATGTCAGACCTCCCAAAAATAAATTCTGTACATCCACCATATGCGCCTTCTCCCGATCATTAAAAAATTCCTGTTTTTCTCCATTCACAGTTGTCCAAACAACCAGATCCTCCCTGTCTCCTCTCAGATACGCCATCATCTCTTCTGTCACATCCATGACATCATCCATCTTCATCTCCAAATCTTCCGTGACATTGTATTTTTCATATTCCTTTTCATACCACCCAAAATCACTGTAAATTCCGATTTCAAAACTGGAAATGAGTAAGATGACAATCACAGAAAGAATTGCTGTCATTCCCAAAAACCAATGTACTATCTTCATACATTCATCTTCCTTTCCCACTAAATTTTCTATTCTCTATTGTAATTATACCTTTTACCCCTTATAATAAGAACAGCACTTTTATAAGGAGGACTAATAATGGATATCAATTACGAGTTATATAAAGTATTTTTTTATGTTGCGACAACCTTGAGCTTCTCGGAGGCGTCCAAGCAGCTGTTCATCTCTCAATCAGCCGTCAGCCAATCAATCAAAGCGCTTGAAAAAAAATTGGACCAGACCTTATTCATCCGGAGCACAAAACGTGTACAGCTAACACCGGAAGGCGAGATTCTCCTTCGTCATGTGGAACCAGCGATGAATCTGATCAAACGTGGAGAATCACAGCTGATTGATTCTTCTTCCACCGGAGGACAGATTCGCATCGGCGCAAGTGACACGATTTGTCGTTATTTTTTAGTTCCATATTTAGAACGGTTTCATAAAGAATTTCCAAACGCACATATTAAAGTAACAAACCAAACTTCAATCAAATGTGTAGAATTATTGGAGACAGGTCAGGTAGACCTGATTGTCATCAACTACCCGAATTCCTATTTGAGCAATCTTTATTCTTTTAAACAGATTGCGGAATTCAAAGATGTCTTTATCGCCAACCGTTCTTTTGCAGAACTGAAGGATAAAGCCTTATCATTACGCGATTTACTGAACTATCCTATTTTGATGCTCGATCGAAAAAGTACGACAAGTGAATTTTTACACAGTCTTTTCCAAAAACATCAGCTGGATCTCGTCCCTGAGATCGAACTCAGCAGCAATGATCTTTTGATCGACCTTGCTAAAATCGGATTGGGAATCGCCTTTATTCCGGATTACTGTGTCCCGAAAGATTCCGACGATCTGTTTGTGGTTCACACTGATGAGGTTCTTCCTACAAGACAACTCGTTGTCGTTCACAATGAGCATGTCCCGGTATCGAAAGCAACCTTGGAATTTTTAAACTATTTTCAACCTATTGAATAACCTTTTCAGACGCTTATATCAGACTCCGGTTCGATATAAGCGTTTTCCCAAAACTGCTCTACTTTCTCTCCGATTGTCTTTACATTACAATAAGTAAGTTTTCTCCACTCTCTTGGAAAAATCTCCAAATATCTTCTTCCTGCAAAGCGATCGTCCAAAAGTGCAATTACCCCTTTGTCTTCCTCCGTTCGTATAACACGCCCCGCTGCCTGAAGCACCTTGTTCATCCCCGGATACAAATATGCATAGTCGAACCCGTTTTCTCCATGCCTGTCAAAATATTGTTTTAAAATCTCACGTTCATTGCATACTTGCGGCAGTCCGGTTCCGACAATCATCGCCCCAATCAGACGCTCCTTTGTCAAATCAATTCCCTCTGAAAAAATGCCTCCCATCACACAAAATCCTGCCAGACTTCCTTCTCTTTCTGCTTCGAATTCCTGTAAAAATGCTTCTCTGTCCTGTTCATTCATATTCTGTTCCTGCATCATACAACACATCTCTTCTGTCCTGTATCTCTCAAATGTCTCCCGCACTTCTTCCATAAATCGGTACGACGGGAAAAACACAAGATAATTGCCTGGTTTTGCCTGCATGACATTCTTGATATAAATTGCAAATCGCTCATACATCTCATATCCGCGCCTTGTGTACTTTGTACTGACATCCTGTCCCAACACCAAAAGGCGATTCGCCTCCTTAAACGGCGAATGTGCGTACACCGCATAGTCATCCGTCTCTACGCTCAACAACTTTTTATAATACCGGATGGGCAAAAGTGTTGCCGAAAAGAACACAGTACTGTTGCCCTGACTTAAAAAATTTTGCAATTTTACTGCCGGATTCACACAGAATAATTTCAACTTAAAGTCTCCGCCTTCCTCCAATTCTGTATAAATCACATAATTTTCATCCACTTCTTCATAGATGTTAAGAAAGTTCCGAACATGAAAGTAGAACTCTAAAACTTCCTCATCTACCTGCTCCTTCTCTTCCAAAAGCTTTTGCAGACCATTCATTACATTCAACAATTTCAACGCAAAATGGGAAATACTATTATATTCTTTATAAGTCTGGCACTCTCTTTTCATCTCCAGCAACATTTGATTGCATCCCTCTAATTGCCGTGTCAGTTTCACACTCTCATATCTGACTGCTTTTTTCATCTGTAAAAACTCTTCTTTATAGAGAACCGCACTGTACATCTCCCTGCCACGCTCCACAAGGTTATGCGCCTCATCAATCAAGAATAAGTATTCTCCCTTTTTTCCCTCTGAGAAAAACCTCTTCAAATGTGCATTCGGATCAAATACATAATTATAGTCACAGATAATGGCATCCACCCACAACGACACATCCAATCCCATCTCAAACGGACATACACTATGCTTTTTCGCTTGAGTCTCTATATTCTCCCGGCTCATCTCCTCCATCGTAGTGATCATTTCATAAACCGCATCATTCACCCGGTCAAAATGTCCCTTTGCATATGGACATACATCTGGGTTGCATTCCGCCTTTTCACAAAAACAGATTTTCTCTTTCGCGGTCAATGTTGCAACTTTATACTGCAGACCGTTCTTTTTTAGAATCTGAAATGCCTGCTCTGCCACAGTTCTTGTAATCGTCTTCGCCGTCAGGTAAAAAATCTTATCCCCCAGTCCTTCTCCTACCGCTTTCACCGCTGGGAATATAGTTGTCATCGTCTTTCCTACACCTGTAGGCGCCTGAATAAATAATTTTTTCTTCCTCAGAATTGTCCGGTAGACAGATGTCACAAGCTCTCTTTGCCCCTCTCTGTAAGGATATGGAAATTCTGCCTCCTTTATGGTCGCATCCCTTGTCTGCCTCCACTCGATTTGAAAGCGCGCCCACTTCTCATATTGCATCACAATATCAAAAAACCATCTCTCCAATTCCTCAATCGAAAATGTCTCCTGAAAACGTTTCACTTCCTCTGTCTCCATCTGACAATATGTCATCTGTACTGTAATGCTATCCAGTTCCTGCTGTTTTCCATAGATATACCCATAACATTTTGCCTGTGCAAGGTGCACGCTGACGGGCTTCTCAATATATTCCAGCTCACGCAAGACTCCTTTGATCTCATCAACCACAACTCCATCTGCTGTCTTCTGAATTCCATCTGCTCTTCCCTCTATTTGAATCGCAAATCCCTCACAGGGAACCGTAATCTTTAACGGAACCTCCGCATGATAGTCAGATCCCATCTGTCTTTGAATCTTCCGGTGAATTCTTCCACCAAGCTGCATAGCCTCTTTATCCGGCAGCCCCGCTTTTCTATTATCAATATCGCCTTCCCGCAATATAAACTCCACCAAATTGCGAACAGAAATACGAATTATCTTCTCTTCCATCTGTATTTCCTCCCGCCTCATTATAGCATGTTTATTTATCCATGTGTAAAATAAAAGCCCCAAACCTTCGGCTTACACCGAAAAAGATTCAGAGCTTCCTTCCATCACATATCTATGCTGCAAATTTTCTTAATGTCTTTTCAAAATTATCATTCTGTCCACCATACTGAACAGTCAGAGGCTGAGTCAAATCTAAGCTTAGAACTCCTAGAATAGATTTAGCATCAATTACCACACGGTTATAAAATACATCGATGTCAAAGTCGCACTGCCCAGCTGCTCTTACAAATTCTTTTACATCTTCGGTAGCAGATAGTCTTATTTGAAACTTCTTGTCCACTGTGATCACTCCTTTCATGGTATTGCTAAACACATTTTTTTATTATACCAATTCAATCGCTTGTCGTCAATTGTCGAATTGTATAATTAGAACTCATTTTTTGTCGATTATTGTACAAATTCAACCATATTTCCACGAAACCGAATCGGTAAATGCTGTCTCTGTCTCTGGTAACTCTCTCTTTCTTCTATTGATATATTTTCAAAGAAGCCCTTCCAAAGTTCGGAGTACGTGTTCTCTGCATAGGATACCCTGTTTATCTTTTCTTTATTCAATTTTTCATTCCAAACAAGAAACCAATTCTGCTGTTTGCGATGTATCAGAAACATCTGGTGGGTCTCATCATAGATCATCCAGTTTTCTAACGGCAAACGATTTGCAAAATGATCTGCGATGCATGTAAGCACTTGATTTTTAGGTGCAATTTTCGAAAAAAGCACTCCACTCTCCAACTCAGAAAAACGGATAAATTCCTGAAAACAGTGTGCTTCATTCTCCACTGTTCTCTTTAGCTCGAACACTTTTCTAACCTGCTTATGCGACAAATGCTCCATAATCTTCCTTTTATCGTGTATTCGCCTCGCCTCCTGCATCATTCCAAGAACTGCATTCGCCTTCTTTGCATCCTCTGCCAATATTGCATAATAAATATTCCGGTACACCTCCATCCCCAGATTCTTTTTTATCATATTCTCCACTGCAATTGCCTTTTTCTCACTCTCCACACTTTCAGTGTATTCACAAAAAAGTTCCTGGTTCATCATCCCTTTCAGCGCAATCCCAGTCTCTCCGGAAGAGAGTACAATCTTCCACGCATCGTAAATTGCCGAAAAAATTCCTGTAATCGTATCATTGCATACAAAAATCTGCTTCATATCATCTTCTCCATTACCTAAAAACTTTATCCACTCTGTTTTGTTTTGCCCGTTCGCTCCCAAAGCTTACATCATCAAATAACGACAATTGTCTGTAGTTCATCTGTTCTACTGTAAGCGGCAGTTTTTCCCCTACATGAAGTAGATTGCGCAAAATATAATCTTGTTCTATCTTCGTCGGATACATCATCTTTCCATTACAGGTCAGAAAATATAACGCTCTCTTTAACACGACCCCCATCTTCTTTAAATCCGTAAAATCCAATGTTCCCATTCTTCTTGCTTTGACAATTCTTCCAGCAGATTTATACCCGATTCCCGGAACCCGCAAAAGCATATGATAATCAGCTCGATTGACTTCCACCGGAAAACATTCCAGATGTTCCAGTGCCCAATTGCATTTTGGATCTACCAACACATTGAAATTCGGGTTCTTTTCAGACAGCAATTCTTTCGCCTCAAATCCATAATATCGCAGCAGCCAATCAGCCTGATACAAGCGATGTTCCCGCAACAATGGAGGACCGTCTCCCGTTCTTGCCGGAAGATGTTCATCCTCATTCACATGGATAAACGCAGAATAAAACACGCGTTTCAATTCAAACTTTTTATAAAGAGATTCTGCAACATTGATAATCTGAAAATCCGTCTCCGGAGTAGCTCCGATGATCATCTGCGTACTCTGTCCTGCCGGAACAAACCGCGGCGCATTCCGATAGACTGCTACCTCATTCTGATTCTCAGCCATCTTACTCTGCACAAGGCGCATCGGCGCTAATATATTTTTTCTATTCTTATGTGGAGCAAGCTTTTTAAGTCCTTCTGCTGTCGGAAGCTCCAAATTCACGCTCATCCTGTCTGCCAAAAATCCTGTTCTTTGTATCAGTTCCTGATCTGCTCCTGGAATTGCCTTTACATGGATGTATCCCTGAAAATGGAACTCTGTCCTTAACTTATAAAGCGTCTCATAAATCAATTGCATCGTATAATTCGGACTATGCAGAATTCCGGAACTCAAAAACAATCCTTCTATATAATTCCGGCGGTAAAATTCAATTGTCAGAGTACATACTTCATCCGGAGTGAAGGATGCTCTTCTCACATCATTTGAAGAACGGTTAATGCAATATTTGCAATCATAAATACATTCATTTGTAAACAAAATTTTCAATAATGAAATACATCTTCCATCTGCTGAAAAACTATGACAAATTCCAGCCTTCGCACAGTTCCCTATTCCATTGCCAGCGTTCTGCCTGTCAACTCCGCTCGATGTACATGCCACATCGTATTTCGCCGCATCTGATAAAATATTCAGTTTTTCTAAAAGAGACATCTGTTCTGTGATTTTCATCTTTTTGCTCCTCTTTACTCGAATGTATGTTCTGTTTCTTATATTATCACACAGAACAGATGTTTGCAATAGTGACTTCAAATTTTCTGCAGTTTTAAGATCTTCGCTTACAAAAAAGACGCACAAGATTCTCTCTCATACGTCTTCTTTTCTACTGCAGTCTTTCCACTGCATCTTTCAAATATTCATTTTTCACTTCATAGAATTTCTCTGCTTCCACCATCTCAGCAAGCTTCGGATCGATTGGCATTTTCCCAAGTACACTCATGCCAAGTTCTTTTGCAATCTCATCAATATGGCTTTCTCCGAATACAGAGATTTTCTTTCCGCAATCCGGACATTCCAAGTAACTGTAATTTTCAACAACTCCGATAATCGGAATATTCATCTGTTTTGCCATATAGTAGGTCTTTTTCACAATCATCTGAACAAGATCCTGCGGCGATGTCACGATGACCACTCCATCTACCGGCAAAGACTGGAACACTGTCAATGGCACATCCCCTGTTCCCGGTGGCATATCTACGAATAAGTAATCCAAATCTCCCCAGAGTACTTCATTCCAGAACTGTTTTACAACACCTGCAATGACCGGGCCTCTCCAAATCACCGGTGTATCCTCACTGTCCAACAAAAGATTGACAGACATAATTCTTGTCTCATCTTTTGCAATACACGGAAACATTCCAACTTCTGTTCCCATCGCGTGCTCATGGATTCCGTACATCTTCGGAATAGATGGACCTGTGATATCTGCATCTAAAATCCCCACCGAATAACCTTGCTCTCTCATAAGTCTTGCAAGCGAGGCTGTAACCATCGATTTTCCAACTCCGCCTTTTCCACTGATCACACCGATTACTTTTTTAACATGTGTGTATTCATTTGCCGGCACTGTCATATCTACTTTCTTGCTCGCACAAGAATCTGCGTGTGCACAGCCAGAACAGCTCTCAGAAGAGCATGCTCCGTTATTTTCCTGTTCTGCCATCTTGATTTCCTTCCTATTCTTCTACAACTGCGATTAGTTCCACTTCACAAAGCACATTTTTTGGTAATGTCTTAACTGCCACACAGCTTCTCGCAGGCTTTGATGTAAAATATTTTGCATACACTTCATTGAATGCTGCAAAGTCTCCCATGTCGCTCAAGAAACATGTTGTCTTTAAAACTTTGTCAAATGAAGTTCCAGCTGCTTCCAACACAGCTGCAAAGTTCTTGCACACCTGCTCTGTCTGTCCTGCAATATCTGTTGCCTCCACAGTGTCTGTCTCAGGATTGATTGGAATCTGCCCTGCTGAATAAAAAATACCGTTATGTACATATCCCTGTGAATATGGTCCCAATGCTTTTGGTGCTTTTTCTGTTGCTACTACTTTCATAATCCTGTCTCCTTTATTTCATCATTTGCAACCGTTCAACTGCTAAAACTTAAATCAGCCGAACTGTTACTTAAAACTCAATCTGCTGCCCGATTCCTTTTTGATTGGCATCGTCCATTAATCTCTGTGCTATACACACATCAAACAGCCCCATACCGACTGACTTGAAATATGTTGTCTTTTGAGTAAGTGCATCTTCATCTATGTCTGAATCGATCAGTTCATGCATATATCGAACTCTGTCTTTTGTCAGAATCCCGTCTGCCAGCGGCTGACTTAAGTCCCCGCTCTCTTCACATGAATATTCCAGTTCCACATAAACGTCATCCACCAGCTCAAATACAACATCTGGAATCTCGCGCATTGTCGGTGTATAAGAACCGATTGCAATAATGCATTTTCCACTTAACAGCTCTTTATCATTTGGCAGCACTGCCTTCTCAGATGGTGTTGCAGTACAGATAATTTCGCTGCTTTGCACCAGTTCCTCCACCGTATTACATTGTACCACTTTTGTCCCCGGATTATCAATCGCTTTTTCTAAACGTGCCAGATAATCTGTCAAGTCCCGTCCACTGTGATTGAACACATAGACAGTGTGGATATCTCTCGCCTTGCATGCATAGAGCGCCAAATGAAATCCCTGTACGCCTGCGCCCACAATTCCGACCGTGTGGCAATCTTTTCTCGACAAATGCCGGATACCGACTCCGCCGACAGCTCCTGTTCGGTATGCCGTCACTGTCTGTCCATCCAAAATTGCCAGCGGTTTTCCTGTCTTTGGATCATTCATCAACACCAGCCCATCAATTGACGGAAGTCCAAGACTTGCATTTTCCGGAAAAATCGTAAGCATTTTTGTCCCCAAACTGTCTTTGGTATAACACGGCATGTAAATCAGTGTCTTATTATCATGCTCCACTGTCGGTCTTGGCGGCATATAGTAAGCTCCCGATTCAAAGATCTTATATGCCTCCTCGATCTGATCCATCATTCCGTCCAAATCAACTGACTTTTCAATATCTTTCTTATTTAATAGTAACATCTCTATTCTCCTTATTTCTATAATTTGCACCTTGAAATCGTGATACACATCTTCAGTGTGCCACGCTTTCTTTTCGTTCTATTTTAACACAAACAGCACTCTTGTACTATTTATTTTTATTTTGTTTATTCTCTAAAATTATGCTACAATATAGTCATATTGTTAGACAACTCAATTTCAGACAAAGGAGGACGGCTTATGCAAAAATCAATGATACACTCAGACCACATGGTTCCTCTTGATACTTTAGAGGGGTTTCGGATTCGCCCCGGATTCTTTGATATAAATGGAGCAACCGCACTTTCTGACGGCGTATGTTTTACCATCCACTCACAAGGTGCCACTTCTTGCGAACTTCTGCTTTATGAGCCTTATGCAAAAGAACCATTTGCTATTTTAAAATACCCTGACAACTACCGCATCGGAAATGTTTTTTCCATGATTGTATTTGACCTTGATGTGGAAGATTTTCAATATGCTTTTCGTCTTGACGGTCCTTATGATAAGAAAAAAGGTCTTCTATTTGATAAACACAAACCACTTCTGGATCCGTATGCCAAAGCTGTTGTCGGACAAAGTGAATGGGGACAAAAACCGGATGCATTTCTTGGATACCGGGGCAGGGTTGTGAAAAACAATTTTGACTGGGGGATTACCAAACCTTCGATTATCCCCATGGAAGATTTGATCATTTACGAAATGCATGTACGCGGTTTTACAAAAGATGCTTCTTCCGGTGTTGCACATCCCGGCACATTTCACGGAATTATGGAGAAAATCCCATATTTGAAAGAACTTGGAATCAATGCAGTCGAGCTGATGCCCATTTTTGAATTTGATGAGATGCGGGATCACCGTGTGATTGATGGAAGGGAACTGCTTGATTACTGGGGCTACAACACAGTCAGCTTTTTTGCGCCAAATACAAGCTACGCATCTGACAGAGAATACAATCATGTCGGTACAGAATTAAAGCAACTGATAAAGACACTCAAAGAAAACGGTATTGAAGTCATCCTGGATGTCGTATTCAATCATACTGCCGAGGGCAATGAAGATGGACCGTTTTTCTCCTTCAAGGGGATTGACAATAATGTGTATTACATGCTCACTCCGGATGGAAACTATTATAATTTCAGTGGTTGTGGAAATACCGTCAACTGCAATCATCCGGTTGTCCAACAGATGATTGTGGAATGTCTGCGATACTGGGTTACGACATACCGGGTGGATGGTTTTCGTTTTGATCTTGCCTCAATCCTTGGTCGCAATGAAGATGGAACTCCGATGGATAAGCCTCCTCTTTTGCAGACACTCGCTTTTGATCCGATTCTCGGTGATGTGAAATTGATTGCGGAAGCATGGGATGCAGGCGGTCTCTATCAGGTAGGAAATTTCCCTTCCTGGAAGCGTTGGTCAGAATGGAACGGAAAGTACCGGGACGATCTGCGCGACTTTCTAAAAGGAGGGTACTGGAAAGCGCCGGAAGCCGCACTTCGAATTTCCGGATCCAGCGATCTATACAATCCATTTGAACGTGGAACAAATGCTTCTATCAACTTTATCACCTGTCATGATGGTTTTTCATTATATGATTTGTACTCATACAATCACAAGCACAACGAAGCAAACGGCTGGAACAACACAGACGGCAGCGACGACAACCGGAGCTGGAACTGCGGCGCAGAGGGCGACACAAAAGATCCTTTGATTTTAAAACTCCGCTACCGTATGATCAAAAACGCTTTCGCTGTATTGATATGCAGCCGTGGGACTCCGATGTTCTTATCCGGCGATGAATTCTGTGACACCCGGTTTGGCAACAACAATCCCTATTGTCAAGACAATTTGACCTCTTGGCTTGATTGGAAATTACTTGATACTCATCGAGATATCTTTGAATTTTGTAAATATATGATTCATTTTCGCCGCAATCACCCGGCGATACGAAAAAGCATCGCACAAAGCCACTGCGGATTTCCACCAATCAGCCAGCACGGCGCCACGCCGTGGGATGATAATTTCACTCAGGATTCCAAAATAGTATGCACCATGTTCGCCGGTCACGATGAAAAACAGGACTTGGAAGACATTGTCTACCTCGCTGTCAATCCCTATTGGGAGTCTATTCTCATCCATTTGCCAAAACTTCCGGAACCGCTGCAATGGCATCTTGCTGTGGACACCTCCCTGTCAGACACTGGCGGATGCACGTTTGAAAAGGAACAGATGTCCCATGTCGGCAATGATTATCTGATTGGGGCACGTACTGTCGTCGTCCTGACCGCCCACTAAAATAAGGAGGTACTTACGTACCTCCTCACTAATCTTCAAAGGACTCTTTTAATTTATCCATAAATCCTTTTTTCTTTCCTTTTTTCTTATCCGTCTTCTCGGAATCGATATCCTGATTCAATGTGTTTCCAGTCAGTGCATCGAATTTACGAAGCGCTTCTTTCGCTTCTGCACTCAATTTCTCCGGTGTCTGGATGACAAGTGTCACATAGTGATCTCCTCGAACCTGTTTGTTGCGAAGCGATGGTACACCTTTTCCTTTGAGACGTACTTTTGTGTCTGTCTTTGTTCCTGGTTTTACATTATATAGAACATCCCCATCCACCGTCTTAATGCGCACATCTCCACCGAGTGCCGCCTGCGCAAATGAAATCGGCGCAGTAGAGAAAATATGCATATCCTGACGTCCAAAAACAGGATGTCTAGATACCGTTACTTCTACCAGCAGATCGCCTCTTGGACCACCGTTTGTTCCCGGTTCTCCTTTTCCACGGATTCGGATACTTTGTCCATTATCGATACCTGCCGGAATGGATACCTGTATCGTCTTTTTGCTTGCCACATAACCTGTTCCCGCACAATCAGAACATTTCTCTTTGATAATCTTCCCTGTTCCATGACAATCCGGACAAGTCTGTACATTCTGTACGGTTCCAAAGAAGGACTGAGAAGTATATACAACCTGACCTTTTCCACCACATTTTTGGCAAGTCTCCGGAGAAGTTCCAGGTTTTGCACCTGTTCCGTTACATGTTGTACATGGGTCTTTGATGACCACTTCCAATTCTTTTTCACATCCGAATACAGCTTCTTCAAATGTAATCCTTACACCTTTTCGGATATTTGCCCCCTGCATCGGTCCATTGCCAGCACGACCTCCACGGCGACCTCCCCCGAACAAATCTCCGAAAATATCTCCGAAAATGTCTCCAAAATCCGCACCACTAAAATCGAAACCGCCGAAGCCGCCACCAGCTCCGCCTGCCCCGCCTTCAAATGCCGCATGACCAAACTGATCATATTGACGACGTTTTTCGGCATCACTAAGTACGGCATACGCTTCTGATGCCTCTTTGAATTTCTTTTCTGCTTCCTTATCTCCCGGGTTCATATCCGGATGGTATTTTTTGGCCAATGCCCGATACGCTTTTTTCAATGCTGCATCATCTGCATTTCTGTCAACGCCAAGCACTTCATAATAATCTCTCTTCGTTTCAGCCATAACTTTTTAACCTTTCTATTTTTTCATAAGGAAGTTCTGCGAAACCTGATTTTACTCAAATTCCGCAGAACCCTATTCATCTCGCTAAGCCCGCTCGAACAGTCTTCGCCTAAGTGCTCTAGACTTCTTTGTAATCGCCGTCTACAACATCGTCTCCGTTAAATCCTTCCGGTGCCGGACCTGCTTCTGGTGTTGGTCCTCCTTGAGCTCCTGCTGCACCTGCTGCGGCTCCAGCCTGTTCATACATCTTTGTAAATAACTGCTGTGCACTTGCCATCAGTTTTTCTTTACCAGCTTTAATCTCCTCTACCTGAGCATCTGTCATCTCTTCTGGATTCGATTTTGCCAAAGTATCTTTCAGTGCCTGAATATCCGCTTCTACAGCTGCCTTTTCTGTTGCATCAATCTTATCTCCAACTTCTGAAAGTGCTTTCTCTGTCTGGAAGATCATTGCATCTGCATCGTTTCTTGCATCGATTGCTTCTTTACGTTTTTTATCCTGCGCTTCAAACTCAGCAGCTTCTTTTACAGCTCTGTCGATATCCGAATCTGACATATTGGATCCTGCTGTAATCGTAATATGCTGCTCTTTTCCTGTTCCCAAATCTTTTGCAGATACATTTACAATACCGTTTGCATCGATATCAAATGTAACTTCAATCTGAGGAATTCCACGTGGAGCCGGAGCAATACCGTCAAGTCTGAACTGACCGAGAGATTTGTTATCTCTTGCAAACTGTCTTTCACCTTGTACGACATTGATATCTACTGCTGACTGATTGTCTGCTGCTGTAGAGAAAATCTGACTCTTCTTTGTAGGGATTGTTGTATTTCTCTCAATCAATCTTGTAGCAATACCACCCATTGTCTCAATAGATAATGAAAGTGGAGTTACATCAAGTAAAAGAATGTCGCCTGCACCTGCATCTCCTGCTAATTTACCACCCTGAACAGAAGCTCCTAAAGCAACGCATTCATCTGGGTTTAAGGATTTGCTTGGCTCTTTTCCTGTAAGCTGTTTTACTTTATCCTGTACTGCCGGAATACGTGTAGAACCACCGACTAACAATACCTGACCTAATTCAGAAGCTGTAAGACCTGCATCTGACAATGCTCTTGTAACAGGTTCTGCTGTTCTCTCCACCAAGTCATGTGTCAATTCATCAAATTTTGCTCTTGTAAGGTTCATGTCAAAATGTTTTGGACCTTCTGCTGTCGCTGTGATAAATGGCAGGTTGATATTTGTTGTAGTTGCAGATGAAAGTTCTTTTTTCGCTTTTTCTGCTGCTTCTTTTAATCTCTGAAGCGCCATCTTATCTGTAGAGAGATCCACACCTTCCATGCGTTTGAACTCTGCTAACATGTAATCTGTGATCTTCTGGTCAAAGTCATCTCCACCAAGTCTGTTGTCTCCGGCTGTAGATAATACTTCGATAACGCCGTCACCAATCTCAATGATAGATACGTCGAATGTACCACCACCAAGGTCATATACCATAATCTTCTGTTCTTTTTCGTTGTCAAGACCATACGCAAGTGCTGCTGCTGTTGGTTCGTTGATGATACGTTTTACATCAAGACCTGCAATTTTACCAGCATCTTTTGTTGCCTGACGCTGAGCATCATTAAAGTAAGCCGGTACTGTGATAACTGCTTCTGATACTTTTTCTCCAAGATACCCTTCTGCATCTGCTTTCAGTTTCTGAAGGATCATTGCTGAAATTTCCTGTGGAGAGTATTTTTTATCATCGATAGATACTTTGTGATCTGTACCCATCTCTCTTTTAATAGAAGAGATTGTCTTGTCAGCGTTTGTAACTGCCTGACGTTTTGCAGGTTCTCCTACGAGACGTTCTCCTGTCTTTGTAAATGCTACTACCGATGGTGTTGTTCTTGCACCTTCTGTGTTGGCGATAACAGTTGGCTGTCCACCTTCCATAACTGCTACACAGCTGTTTGTTGTTCCTAAGTCAATACCAATAATTTTTCCCATGATTTTGTCCTCCATTTTCTTGGTTTTTATAAGGAAGTCCGATTCACTAGGCTCGTGAAATACCTCGCCAAGTTCCTTCGGACAACCTTCGCACTAAGCTCGAAAACACCTTGCTAAGTGCTCTAGGTTTAGTTTGCTACTTTTACCATACTGTGTCTTACGACACTGTCTCTATAAGTGTATCCTTTTTGGAATTCTTCTACGATGATATTCTCACCTGCTTCCTCGTCCTCCACATGCATCACTGCATTGTGAAGATCCGGATTGAATTCCTGTCCTACTGCCTCAATTACTTTTACCCCGACTCCGTCGAGCGTTGTCATGATCTGTTTGTAGACCATCTCCATACCTGTCACAAAAGAATCATCCTTTTGTTCTTCTGTCACTGCGCTAAGACCTCTCTCAAAATTGTCGATCACCGGCAATATCTTTTCGATAATATCTTTTGCTCCAACTTCATACATCGCTGATTTTTCTTTCTCTGTACGCTTGCGGAAATTATCAAATTCTGCCATCTGTCTTGTCAGTCTATCAGTAAGTTCTTCAATCTGCTCATCCTTTTTATCTTTTTTCGGTTTGCGTTTGAATAACTTTTTGTCTTTCTTTTCTGCACCGTCTTCCCCTGCTTCTGAATCTTTCTCTTCCGCAAGTTCTTCGTCAGTTACCTCTTCTGATGTCTCTTCCATCTCTGTCTGCTGCTCTTTAGCCGCTTTTTTCGCTTCCTCCACGGCTTCTTTTACCATCTCTTCTTTGCTAAATTCTTTTTCCAATGGATCGTTCCACCTTTCTAATGTTCTTTATGGAATATTGCATCCAACTCTACCATCAGAGTCTTCAGCGTTGTCATTACATTTTCATAATCCATTCTCTTTGGTCCGATAATTCCTATCGTTCCCTGCATTCCCTCTCCCAATTCATAGGTCGCTGTCACGACACTGCAGTCCTTCATTGTCTGTACCGGTGTTTCATTGCCGATATAGACTTGAATTCCTTTGTTCTCCTGACTGGAAAGTGTCTGTGTCACAAGCTCTGCGAGCTGTTGCTTTTCCTCGAAGGCACTGATAATCTCCTGTGCGCTTTGATTGTCGCTCAGTTCCGGATATTTAAAAATATTCGTTGCACCGCTTGTATAGATTTCCAAATCGTTGTCAAGCTGAATGGTATTTGCCACCGCATCAAGAACATCGCTGATCACTTCACTGTGAATCCCTGCCTGCTCTTTTAATCTTGCGATCATCCCTAAGTTGATCTCCTCGATTGCCATTCCATTGAGGTTCGTATTCAGAAGCATGTTAAGCTTTAGTAAGGTCTCATTGCTCAGTGTTTCTGAAACAGTCACAATCTTATTCTTAATGATGTTTCCCTCCATGACAATGACTGCAATAATCTGATTCTCATCAACCTGAGATAATTGAATGAATTTTAATTTGTTTCTATTATATGTCGGAGCGGAAATCATCGTCGCGTAATTCGTGTTGGCTGCCAAAACTTTTGCCGCCTGCTTTAAAAGCTGATCCATCTTGTCTGCTTTCACAAGCATCTGTTCTTTCATCTCTGTAACTTCCTGCTCTTTTTCTTCCATCAGCATATCTACATACAACCGATATCCTTTGTCTGATGGAATACGACCTGCCGATGTGTGAGGCTGCATGATGTATCCCAAATCTTCCAAATCCGCCATCTCATTGCGAATAGTCGCTGAGCTTAAATTCAAATCTGTGTATTTGGAAATTGTTCTGGAACCAACCGGATCACCTGTCTCCAAATATGTCTTGATGATCGTCTGCAAAATCTTCATCTTACGATCATCTAATTCATGATTCGATTTCATGTCCACCCTCCTTCTCGGTTTTTTCTATTAGCACTCTATTCTTTCGAGTGCTAACACCTTACGATTATTAAGATAACACTCCGGTTTTCGTTTGTCAACCTAGTTTATATTTTTTTTACATTTTTTGCAGACTTTGTGTATGGCTGAACTGTTTCACCTCTATGATATCGCCACACTCACATCTATCCTTCTTTTCCCGGAATCCATTTCCCTTTCCACGCATACAGCACCATCAAAGCCGCCCCAATTGCCCAGGAAATTGGATATGCTATGTAAACTCCACGGATACTGTCAAAGTGCGGAACCACAAACTGTACCCACAACACCCTGTAAATGCAGAGCGAGAATAAAATGATTGCCATCGGCGGAATTGTTTTCCCGGTTCCACGAATGGTTCCCGCCATCTCATGCATGATGCTCAGCAGTGAATAGAACGGACAGAAATACCACATCGCCAATGTCCCAAAATAAATTACATCCGCATCTTTTGTAAATATGCCAATAATCTGATGTGAGAAACTAAGCAGCAGCACTCCCGTCACGATTGTATAAACAATCCCCATGCAAAGAGTCACCCACATTCCTTTCTTTACACGGTCAATCTTGCCAGCACCGATATTTTGTCCGGTAAATGTAGTTGCAGCCATACTAAAGCTCATCACCGGAAGAATATTAAATCCGTCTACTTTTATATAAGCCGCAAATCCAGCCATCGCTTTCGCTCCAAATCCATTCACGCTAGACTGAATCAGCACATTTGAGAACGAAATGACCATGTTCTGAATTCCAGTCGGCAAACCGATTTTGATGATACGGTTTGCCATCGGGACATCCCATCTTATCTTTTTCAGTTCCGCACGATATGGTTCATCTACACGCGTCAAAAAACGTAGGATGAAAATGCTTGACAACACCTGACTGATATCTGTTGCAATCGCAACACCTGCCACACCCATATGCAATCCCATGACAAACACAAGATCCAATACGATATTAGAAACAGATGCGATTGCCAAATAAACCAAGGAACGTTTGGAATTGCCGACCGCATTTAAAATTCCAGCTGCCATATTGTAAATCACATTGAACACAAGTCCTCCGAAGAAAATCCGCAGATACAGAACCGAATTCGGCATAACCTCCTTCGGAGTTCCCATCCACTGCAAGAGCAGCGGACTTGCCACTATTCCTACAATAGACAGGATTGCTCCTGTCACCACTGCAATCGCCAATGTTGTATGCACTGCATCCTGCACTCTCTTTTTGTCGTTCGCACCATAATACTGGGCAATGACTACTCCGGCACCCGCAGACGCTCCCATGCAGAACGATATCAAAAGATTGATCAGCGATCCACTGGAACCGACTGCAGCCAACGCCTCACTTCCCACAAAATTTCCTACAATAATGGAATCTGCTGTATTGTAAAGCTGCTGAAGCAGATTTCCCAAAATCAGAGGAATGGAAAAGAACAGAATCTGTTTCCAAATATTTCCCTCCGTCATTAATGTTGTCTTTTTCATCGCCATATCATATCCTTTGTAATTTCTTTTAGACTATTTGCTCCACACATTGCCATCGTATCCGCAAGCTCTGAACCGATTCTTTCTATATATAATTGCACTCCGTCTGTGCCTCCTCCGTACGCAGCCGTTACAAATGGACGACAGATAATCACACCGTCTGCACCAAGTGCCAATGCTTTAAACACATCCACACCGGAGCGGATTCCTCCATCCACAAAAATCTTCATTTTCCCCTTTACTGCTTTTGCAATCTCTTCCAGAACTTCTGCGGTAGCCGGACATTGATCCAGCACACGCCCTCCATGATTCGACACGACAATCGCATCTGCTCCTGCTGCCTCTGCTTTCAGTGCTCCCCTCACAGTCATGATCCCTTTCACAATAAACGGGGCGCGGGTTGATGCCGCAATTTTATGTAACTCTTCCACGGATTTTCTTCCTGCCGGCGGAGTCATATTTTTCAAAAATGGAAGTCCCGCCGCATCCACGTCCATTGCAACAGCAAATGCCCCGGAATCTTCTACTAATCTCATTTTTTCTTTAACCGTTTCCAAATTCCAAGGTTTTACAGTCGGAATTCCAATGCCTGCTGATTTTTTGATTGCCTCTGTCGCACATTTCATCACATCTGCATTGACTCCATCACCTGTCATAGCAGCAATCCCCGCCTTAGCACAAGCCGAAACCAGCACCTCATTGTAAGATGCATCATTATATTTTTCTCCATAGTGTAGATTTACCGCTCCGACCGGCCCCGCAAAAAACGGATATCTGAATGATTTTCCAAAAATATTGAGACTTGTATCTACCTTCTTATTTGCGCAGAGTGTATCCATATTAATACGGATATCCTTCCATTTTTCATAATTGCGAATTGCCGTATCTCCCACACCTTTTGCTCCCGGTCCCGGCATCTGGTTCCCACACGCCTTCCCGTTACATACCGGACATGCCTTACAATATTTTCCCATCTCTGGTCTTGCGTTTTCTAATAATTCTTCGTATGTCATTTTTTGCTTCCTCCCTCATGTAATCAGCATTTTTATTGATATAGTATTTCTGCAAATACATAGTTACTCACATCGATTCCTTTTTTTGTCAGACTTAAACAGCCTTCCCGTTGCTTTAACAAACCTTTTTCCATGACTTTCCTGATATTTTCTCCGTAGCAGTCCCAAATTGTTTTTTGGAAACAATTCCAAAAAGCCTGTTCTGAAATGCCATTCATCTTCCGAAGTCCTAAAAAAATAAATTCTTCCATCTGCTCTTCCTCCGTCAGATGCTCTGTGTTTTTTCTGATCTTCTCTGGCTGTCCTGCACACTCTGTATATTCTCTTAGATTCTCAGTATTACTATAACGTCTGTTATCTAATAAAGACGACGCTCCAAGTCCGAGTCCTAGATAATTTTTCCGTTCCCAGTATCCTAAATTATGCCGACATTCCATTCCCTCTTTTGCATAATTGGAAATCTCATAACGATGATATCCATTTTCGCCTAATATTTCTTCGGTCTTTTCATACATGAGACGCTCTTCCTCCTCACTTGGAAGATCTCGCTCCAGTGGGCTGCCTTCTCCATACAGTTTTGCGAATGACGTGCCCTCTTCAATAATCAAACTATATGCCGAAATATGTTCCGGCTTGAGGCGTATAATTCGCTTTAGTGTCTCTTCCCAGCTTCTTACTGTCTGCTTTGGAATTGCCGAAATCAAATCTATGTTGATATTCGTGAATCCTGCCGTTCTTGCCATCTCATAGCTTTCCAAAAATTGCTCATATGTATGGATTCTTCCAAGTAGCTTCAATTCTCCATTGTCTGCCGACTGTAAACCAAAACTGATACGATTGATACCAAGTTTTCGATAGGCAGACAGCTTCTCTTGTGTCACGGTTCCAGGATTTGCCTCCACTGTAATCTCTGCATCTTCTGCAATCTCAAACACCTCATGTAACGCCTCAAAAATTCGCTCCATTTGATTTCCTTCTAAAACAGACGGCGTACCTCCGCCCAAAAAAATAGTCACTACTATGTCATTTAGGGACAGGGCTTGGTAAGCTTTGATCTCTCTTATCAGTGCCTCCACATAATTTTCTATTGTTTCCCCATTTTCCGGGCTTGAAAGGAAATCACAGTAGGCACATTTCCTTACACAAAACGGAATATGAAGATATAATTCCAGTTCGTTTTTCATTATCCACCTCCAAAAAGGGACAGGGTCACATTTAATTGGGGACGTAGTAAAATTCAATTTTACTACGTCCCCAATTACTATTTATCATCTAGTTTCAACACGCTCATGAATGCTTTCTGCGGAATCTCTACGTTTCCAACCTGACGCATTCTCTTCTTCCCTTCTTTTTGCTTTTCCAAAAGCTTTCTCTTACGGGAAATATCACCACCGTAGCATTTTGCCAGCACGTCTTTTCGCATCGCCTTCACTGTCTCCCGCGCGATGACTTTGCTTCCGATTGCCGCCTGAATCGGAATCTCAAACAGCTGTCTTGGAATCTCTTCTTTTAATTTTTCACACATCTTACGTCCACGTTCGTATGCAGTCCCACTATGGACAATAAAAGATAATGCATCGACTTCTTCTTTATTAATAAGAATATCCAATTTCACAAGTTCTGACCGTTCATATCCTGCCATCTCATAGTCAAATGACGCATATCCTCTAGAACGCGATTTTAACGCATCGAAGAAATCATAAATAATCTCATTCAAAGGAAGAATATAGCGAAGCACTGCTCTTGTCTCTTCGATATACTCCATTCCCTGATAAATCCCTCGACGTTCCTGGCAAAGATCCATGATCGCTCCGATAAATTCAGACGTAACCATAATCTCAGCTTTCACAACCGGCTCTTCCATATAATCGATTTCAGCCGGATCCGGAAGATTCGACGGATTTGTCAGTTCAATCACTTCTCCATTTGTCTTATAAACTTTGTAAATAACGCCCGGAGCGGTTGTCACAAGATCCAGATTGTACTCTCTCTCCAAACGCTCCTGAATAATTTCCAAATGCAACAATCCTAAAAAACCACATCGGAAACCAAATCCAAGTGCAATCGATGTCTCCGGCTCAAACTGAAGTGCGGCGTCATTGAGCTGCAGTTTTTCCAGCGCATCTCTCAAATCCTGATATTTCGCCCCATCTGCCGGATAGAGTCCGCAGTATACCATCGGCTGCACCTTTTTATATCCCGGAAGTGGTTCTTTGCAAGGTCTGTTCGCATCTGTCACGGTATCACCAACACGAGTATCTTTCACATTTTTCAAACTGGCGGTAATATATCCAACCATTCCCGCACTTAATTCCTCGCAAGGAATGAACTGCCCCGCCCCAAAATATCCAACTTCCACGACTTCTGCCTTCGCTCCTGTCGCCATCATCTGAATCGATGTCCCTTTTTTCACCGTTCCTTCTTTGATACGGCAAAACACAATCACTCCCTTATAGGAATCATACAGAGAATCAAAAATCAACGCCTGAAGCGGAGCTTTCGGATCTCCTGTCGGCGCCGGAATCTTTGCCACGATCTGCTCTAGTACATCTTCGATATTCAGTCCTGTTTTTGCAGAAATACGCGGTGCATCTTCCGCCTCGATTCCGATGACATCCTCAATCTCTTCTATCACCCGTTCCGGATCCGCACTTGGAAGGTCGATCTTATTAATCACCGGCACAACATCCAAATCATGATCCAATGCCAGATATACATTTGCCAATGTCTGCGCCTCTACTCCCTGTGCCGCATCCACGACAAGAATCGCCCCGTCACACGCCGCAAGGCTTCGGGAAACTTCATAATTGAAATCCACATGCCCCGGAGTATCAATTAAATTAAATATATATTCTTCACCATCTTTTGCCTTATATACAATACGAACCGTCTGCGCTTTGATCGTAATTCCACGCTCGCGTTCCAATTCCATGTTATCAAGCACCTGAGACTGCATCTCACGGCTTGTCAATAATCCGGTCTTCTCAATGATCCGGTCTGCCAATGTTGACTTTCCATGGTCAATATGCGCAATAATACAAAAATTTCGTATTTTACTCTGATCTATTCCTGCCACTGTTATTCCTCCAACTATTACTTTCTCACAATTTTTTATTATAACGTAATTTCAAACGGGATTCCACTATAAAAACATTATTTTGCGGAATACTTCATTATAAACAGCTCTACCCCAAGCATATCACTCAGCCGCCCCGTCTTGACAGCCTCTTCCATATCCACGCTGTCTTCAATAATTTCACGAAGTGCCTTGCTTGAAAATGCCCTTGCCTGCTCCTGATATTTTCCCACTACAAATGGATGCAATCCCACTTTTGATGCAATCTCTTTTCGTGGATATCCTCTTTTGTCCATGTCCTTAACTTCCAAAAGCAGTCGAAACTGTCTGGTCAACAAGAACAAAATTCGCATCGGCGGCTCTTTCAGCGCCACTAGATCATAATAATAATCAAGTGCCTTTCTCTGCTGCTTTTCTGCAACTGCATTGACCATATCAAAGATCTGATTTGTAATCTGTGTCGTACAGATCTCTTCCACATCCTGTGCGGTAATCTCCGACTTGTCCAATGTATAGCAGAATAATTTTTCCAGTTCCCTTTGGATATTCTCCATATCAGTTCCAACCTTTGTCAAAAAGAACCGAATTACCTGCTCCGTGACCTGCTTATTCTCGCGCCTCACACTCCCCGCAATCCACCGAAGAAGTGTCGACTCATCCTGCCGTCCGAGCTCCACGACCCTTCCTTTATCTTTTACCGCCTTATAAAGCTTCCCTCGCTTATCGATCTCACTCTCGACAAAAATCATAGAAGTGGTCTCCGGAAGTTCCTTGATATAATCCGAAAGTTCCGGAGACGCATTCTTAAAAAATCCGCTGTTTGCCAAAATAATCAATCTGCGCTCTGCAAAAAACGGCAGCGTCTCAGCAAGATCAATGACTTCTTTCGCGTTAATTCCTTTTCCTTCATAGTATGCGTAATTCATCGTATCATCCGGTGGAACAATCGCATAGTGCAGCTTGTCTTTATACTGTTTTTTTAAATATGCCTCTTCGCCATACAAAAGATATATCTGTTTCAATTGTCCGGTTTTCAAATCTTCATTCAGACTTTTCATATTCACTACACTCCATCTACTTTATCTTCTCTTAGTCTAAATGCAAGCTTCTGAAATGTCAATGAAATCCGACAATCGAAAGCGTATTTCCATCACTTTTCAATGTGATCGCCCCATTTTCAATTGTACTATAAACTGCACTGTCTATAGCGTTCAGTCTCTCCAGTGTCTCTTTATGCGGATGCCCGTATCGGTTTCCTTTCCCAGCCGAGATTAGCGAAATATTTGGCTGGATTATCTTTAAAAGCTCTTCCTTGGTCGAATTTTTTGACCCGTGATGTGCCACTTTCAGCACCGAATACACCTTTTTTTCCACCTGCTCCAGCAAAATTTCCTCCCCTTTTTCCTCAACATCACCTGTACAAAGCATACCAAACTTCTGATAACAGATATCAAGTACCATAGAGGAAGCATTTCCGATTTCCCCTGGGAACTCCTCCTCTGGTTGAATGCAGGTCACCTGAAGATCCCCTTCCTGGAGTCTCATGCCGGGACGAATTACCAACACCCTTATTCCAGCTTTTTTTGCAAGTGCTGAGAGTTTTGTTAACGCCTCATCTTGTTGATAAGTTGCCGGAAGCACAAGGTTTTTGATTCTTACCCCGACATCCTGTCTTGTGATCATCTCCTCAACGCCACTGTAATGATCACTGTCTCCATGCGAGATCAGGACATAGTCTAAAGTTCCAATCCCCTGTGATTTCAAAAAAGGTTCTATCCGATATTTCCCTACTTCTTTGACATCACTGCTTCCCCCGTCAATCAGGTAAGTTCCATTTTTCGGTCCTCGAAGCAGAATACCGTCTCCCTGTCCCACATCAATTACCGTCACGAAAAGCTTTCCTCCTGTCCCATGACCGATGGAAAACCAAAACAGAATCATTGGAAACACACACCACACACTCCTTCTAAGAAACCGAAACAATTCTTTTTTGTTACATTTCAACACAAGAATAACACTCCCAAATACGAAAAGATAGTAAGCACTGATCTGCCACCACGCCGGCTGTCCAAACACCATTCTCGCCCCCGGCAATCGTCCTGCGGATCGACTCATCCACTCAAACAGTTCCAAAAATATTCCACACACTTTTACCAAAACCATACCTATCGGCTGACAGATTGGCAAAAACAAGCTGCCGATAAGTCCAAGTCCCAGAACCCACGACATCATCGGTATCACTGCTATATTCAATAAAAGTGAATATAGTGGAAATTCAAAATAAAAGTACAAAAGCACCGGAAACAGCATTAGATTAATGCCTATGCTCGCATACATCCCTTTCACAATCTGATATTTGCACGGGAACAGTTTTTCTATTGCAGGAAGAATGGTTAAGATCCCAAGTATCGCTCCGTATGAGAGTAAAAATCCGGCGTCTGCAAGGTATAATGGCT
This sequence comes from Coprococcus phoceensis, assembly GCF_900104635.1. Classification (NCBI taxonomy): domain Bacteria; kingdom Bacillati; phylum Bacillota; class Clostridia; order Lachnospirales; family Lachnospiraceae; genus Coprococcus; species Coprococcus phoceensis. The sequence continues at coordinate 558,499 of NZ_FNWC01000007.1, read as the reverse complement.
GCCAAAGAACAGTCACTGCCCCTGCGAAGAATAATCCAGTAGCCATATCATAGACTCTTCCTGTCATATCTGCACCAATGCGAAGTAAAAGCATAATCGCAGCACGTATCACTGACACAGATAAACCGATCATTAAGACATACAGAAAAAGCAGTATACCAGATCCGATCCCGGCAACAAAATAAGGACTTCCGACTTTTCGAAAAATCTGATACACACTCAGTCCAATAAAAGATATATGAAGTCCTGAAATTGCCAAAACATGTCCTATCCCATTTTTCTGATACAGCTCCTTGATCTCTGCATCCATCTCCTTCTTCTCACTCAATAAAATCGCACTTAAAACAGCGCCATTTTTTTCACCCATCGTCTCTGTCAGCTTCTCCTTCCATGCCTGCTTCAGACCGTAAAGAGAATTCATAAGTCGATTAGTCTTTCCACTCACTTCCATAATCTGTTCACCCCAGACCATGCCATAAATATTTTGTTTTGCATAATATTGCCTTTGGTCAAAATTCCCCGGATTGTGTGCCGTTTCAAACACATTGGCTTTCCCACGCAATTTGACCGTTTTCCCAATCGCAATATTTTGAAATGTCTTATCATATACTATTATCTTGGATTCATAAAATGATTCATTTTGACTGTTTATAGAATTGTTTTTTAGATACAAGATCTGCATCTTTGATGTGCTCGTCTTTTGATATACCTGCCCCTGCAAGATGACTTCTTTTTCTTTCTCTTCCTGAAAAATAGAATCGGCAGACAGTCCTCCCGACTGCCCGCCTGTCAGAAGCAGGAGCACGCTTTTTATCAGTAAAAAGACCAGACACACATAACATAATGGTCTTTTTTTCATTCTTCTTTTTTCTCCTCGATTAATTCTGAATTCCATTCCAAGGGACGATCCAATTGGATACTTCCCTTATACGTCACATCACTTGCACCGTTGACCAATATCTGTACACGGCTCGCATTCCCACTTTCGATAATGGAATTTACAGTCGAGTAAATTGCCACCTCCGGCTTCTGATTATAACCTTCCGTCAAAAATGTGGAATCCAGATTCACATAGCAAATGCCATCTTTTACAGATACTCCCAGCAGCTTTGTGTCCTTCGGGATCGTCGCCTGCGCCTTGCTGGATGCCGGCCCCCGCATCAATTGTTCCACAATCAATTTTTCGATAGAGGTATTGCTGCTGTAATGCACGTCATTAATCTTTTCACTCACAAGTTTTGTTCCATCCTCGTTTGAAAAATAAAGATTCAGCGACGTCACTTGATAACTGTTCAAAGAAGATCCTGTATTTTGTACAAAATCATCCGCACTCATCAATCCAATCGGTATACCTTCTCGATCTTTCAGCACGTCATCACCAACATAAAAAGATACAAAATCAATGCCATCAACCTGAACAAGCGTCTGCACAACTGCCGCCCTGCAAAGTACTTCCCTTGACTTTTTCATTTTTTCATATGCTTTATTAAAATGCAATTCCAGACAATTGTCTTTGATCTCGAATGATTCCACCTTGACTTCTTTTGGGAATACCGACTTCATCTCAATCGACTCCGGCGCTTTTTTAAGCTCCTTAAGCATATCTTTCACGACAGTCTCCGCTTTCTCCGAGTTGTTTTCATACTCTTGCTTTTCCAACGCATCATCATCGGTATTCAGATAGTAAATATACATTCCCGCATCTTCCATATGTTTCCCTGACGTACAGCCACTTGCAAGTATCATGCACAGAAACAACACCGCTGCATATATTCTTTTTTTCATGTCATTCCCCTTTTCTCCGCCTGCATTTACACAATATAGTTCAGTGGAACACGCACGGTAAAGGTTGTTCCTGTCCCCTCTTCACTGTATACCTTCACAGCTCCACGGTGCATGACGATCGCATTTCTCGCAATCGCCAATCCAAGCCCTGTTCCGCCAATCTCTCTAGAGTGCGATTTATCCACACGATAAAATCTCTCAAAAATATGTTCAATCGACTCCTCCGGTATTCCAATTCCAGAATCTGCAACCTTCACATAAAAATATTTGTGATCCGCGTTGAGTGACACATGTACCCACCCATCTTCTTTATTGTACTTGATTGCATTCTCCACTAAATTCGATATAGCAAGAGAAAGCTTTACTTCATCGACTTCTGCTGTTACCGGTCGAAAACTTTCAAACACAACTTCTATATTGCGCACTGCCGCAATCGGGCGCACCCGCTTCAATATCCGTTCTACCAACTCGTTAATATTCTCCGGTTTTACATTCAGATCAGAGGCTGTCTTATCCATCTTTACAAGAGAGAGTAAATCGTTGATAATCTTGTTCTCACGCTCAATCTCCTCTGTAATATCTCCCATAAATTCCTGATATAGTTCCACCGGCACATCCTCCTGTGCAAGAAGTGAATCTGCAAGTACTTTCATAGACGTAAGCGGCGTCTTCAATTCATGCGACACATTGGATACAAACTCCTGTCTAGAGTCATCCAATACCTTCAAACGTCCCAACATCTTGTTAAACGCATCAGAAATCTGTTTCGTTTCCGTATAGGCATTCTCTTTCAGATAGTCATTGTCATACCCTTCTGTCACATCCTCAATCGCCTGAGTGATTCTCGCAAACGGTTTGACCATCTTATTAGAAAGAAACGATACTATGACAACCAAAAGTAATACTGTCATCCCTAAAATAATATTGGCATTTGATTCCAGCATCTCCAATGTATCCAAAATACTATCCGCAGAGATGCTAATGAGAACAACTCCGATAATCTCTTTACCGCTTCCCGCCATAATAGGGGACGTCACCTCAATATAACGCTCCTTCGCATCATAATGGTTCGTCGATTTCCCGTCAAAACACTGAACAACATCAGAGGAGATGATCGTCTTTCCTTCTTCTGTTCCGAAAGTGTCCTTCACAATGCGATATTCTGAGTCAATCACCATCACTCGCCCATTATAAATATTCGACAACTGCAAAATCTCTGAGTTGATTGCCTCTGAAGCAGTTCCTTCCAAGTAATTAGAACTGCTCAACTGATTACACAGAATCGTTCCCTGATTCTGTACTTCAGCACTTTTTAGTGAAACCGCATTCTCCTCATACTGCTTCAAAAGCGTCTCTTTCAATACGATACACGGAAGTATACTGGTAATCATAATGAGCAGAACAAGTCTGGAACGCAGACTTTTAATAAGTTTACTTTTAATCTGCCATTTAACCCCTAAAATAGTAACCAACTCCCCACTTCGTATATACATATTTCGGATCACTTGGATGTTTCTCTATTTTTTCTCTCAAACGTCTGATATGTACATCTACCGTTCTTGCGTCTCCCGGGTACTCATATCCCCATACCAGATTCAACAGCTTTTCTCTGCTGTATACTTTATCCGGATTCTTTGCGAGCAGTTCCAAAAGATCAAATTCTTTCGCTGTCAGATTGATCTCTCGCTCCTGAATAAACACTCTTCTGCTCTCACAGTCGATCTTCATATCATGTTTGACCAAAACATTACTTTCTACCGTTTTTTCTTCTTTTCTTCCGGTTCTTCTCATAATGGCTTTGATTCTTGCTTTCACTTCCAAAATGTTAAATGGTTTTGTAATATAATCATCCGCACCATATTCCAGCCCCAAAATCTTATCCATGTCATCTCCTTTTGCAGTCAGCATGACAATCGGCACATCAGAAAAATCACGAATCTGCTGGCATACTGCAAATCCATCCATCTTTGGCAGCATGACATCTAAAAGGAGCAGATCATATTCGTTATTCTTCGCAAGTTCCAATGCCTCCTCCCCATCATAGGCACAGTCCACTTCCATACCGTCCTGCATCAGGCTGAAACGAATCCCTTTTACAATTAATTTTTCATCATCTACAACTAATACCCTTTTTCCCATTGTTTATCTCCCTCTATATTTAAACTGTAATAAGATCTTTTATTTTCTGAAAGACACCGTCTTTAATTCCTTCAATCTGCTTAATATCCTCTATGGATTGGAATTTCCCATGTTCTTCCCGATATTTTATAATACTGTCCGCTTTGGATTCGCCAATCCCGGCAAGTGTCATCAATTCTTCTTTTGTGGCGGTATTCAGATTGACTTTCCCACCCGCATCACCTGCTTCGCCCTCTTCTTTTAATGAATGATCCACTTCGCCCGCTGCCGGCACATAAATCTGTTCTTCATCCTGCAAAAGCGCGGCTTGATTAATCTCAGATATATCCGCATTCTCTGCAAATCCTCCTGCTTTTTGTATCGCCTCATACACTCTGCTGTCTTGTTGTAACTCATATACACCTGCCTGCATAACAGCTCCGCAGACATAGACATATATGCTCTTTTTCTCTTTTGTCTCTTCTTTTTTGGATGTCTCTGACTTCTCAGATCCAATCTCTTCCAATTCTTGTATCGGCTGTTCCTTCTTCTGACACCCACAGCAGCCCAACATAAAAATGATCCATATAATACTTGTTTTTATAATCTTTTGCATAAACCCTCCATAGTATAAACTACTACAGACACCCCTCTATGCTTAGACATTCTTATTGTAACGAATTTCTTTTTAAATTACAACAAATTTTTACAGTCTTGTTACATTTCCATGAAATCTTTTAACGCTCCCATTGAAAGATAGCCACACCGATCAAAGCAAGCGCCATACCACCGATTTTTCTCCAGTCAACCGGCTGTTTATCGACACCGAACAGACCCAGCAATTCAATGACATATGCGATGATAAGCTGCGAAATCACGATCAAAAGAGCCGCCTTTGCAGGTCCTAACTGCTCCATACTCTTGATAACCGTCCATGTAATCCCAGCTCCGATCACACCTCCAAGCAACATATATTTCGGCTCTACTTTTGCAATCGTCATGACATCGTCTCTTCCGGCGATGAACCATGCCACAAGACATACCGCAAATGCACTGAGCTGCACCCATCCATTTGACACCCACATTCCTGTCGTCTTCGTCACCTGTGTGTTAAACACCCCCTGTACACTCATCAGCGCACCTGATACTAACGCAATAAAAAACCCAATCATTGAGATCCCTCCTAAAAATTTTTCACTTTTAGTCTGTCCAATGAATCGGGTTTTTATTTATTCTTCTGAATTTTATTCTTCCAACGCTTTTGACAATTTCTCGATCATCTCATCCACATGTTCTTTTGTGATCACTAGCGGTGGTACAAGGCGCAGCACATTACCTCCTGCAGAGATTGTGATAAGCCCATGCTCCATTCCTTTTCGAATCACTTCTGTGACCGGTTTTTCCAAAACAAGCCCCTGCATAAGTCCTTTTCCGCGTCTTTCTTTCACAGCACTGCTTTCTTTCACAAGCTGATCTAACTGTTCTTCCAGATAGACGCTCACTTCCTTTACATGCTCCAGCAGATGTTCCTCTTCAAAAATCTGAAGCACCGTGTCAACCGCCGCACACACAAGCGGATTTCCTCCGTATGTCGTTCCGTGATCTCCCGGGAGCAGCGAAGCCTTTGCGACCTTCTCCGTCATCGCAAATGCCCCTACCGGCACACCGTTTCCAATCGCCTTTGCCATCGTCATAATATCTGGTTTGACTCCGTATCCCTGCCATGCAAACATAGATCCGGTTCTTCCCATACCGCACTGAATCTCATCAAAGATAAGCAAAATATCCTGCTCGTCGCAAAGCGCTCGAAGCCCTTCCAAAAAAGAGGTTTCCGCCGGGTAGATCCCGCCTTCCCCCTGCACTGTCTCCAAAATAATCGCACAGGTCTTGTCAGACAGAAGTGCTTTCACACTTTCCAAATCATTATAATCGGCAAATTTTACACCTTCCACCAACGGTTCAAATGGTTTTCTATATTGTTCTGTACCTGTCACGGAAAGCGCCCCCATACTTCTTCCATGAAAGGAATGGTTCATCGCAATAAACTCATACCGGCCACTCTGTTTCGTATAAGCATACTTTCGGGCAGCTTTCAGCGCCCCTTCAATCGCCTCTGTTCCGCTGTTTGTAAAAAATACACGATCCATGCAAGACACTTGTCTTAGATGTTCTGCTGCTTTTGCTGACGGCACGCTGTAGAACAGATTGGACGTATGTAACAACTTCTCCATTTGTTGTTTCAGACCTTCTGTATATTTAGGATGGCCATATCCAAGGGAACATACCGCAATTCCGGCTGCAAAATCTAAATATTTCTTTCCTTCTGTGTCATACAGATAGACGCCTTCTCCTTTTTCCAGAACAATCTGATAACGGTTATATGTATGAAGAAGTGATTGTTCTGCTGTCTCAATATAATTATTTTTCATGGTAAAACCTACTTTCTTCATCCTTTAAAATCGCAGTTCCAATCCCTTTGTTTGTAAAGATTTCCAACAACAGACAATGCGGGATTCTGCCGTCCAAAATATGCACTCTGGATACACCGTTCTCAATCGCATCAATACAGTTTTGCAGCTTTGGAAGCATGCCTCCGCCGATGTAGCCCTCTTTCATAAGCGTTTCTGCCTGTTCTACCGTCAGCTCCGAAATCAACGTCTTAGGATCTTTCGGATCTTTGTAAACTCCCTCGATATCTGTCAAAAATGCAAGCTTCTCCGCCTCCATCGCACGCGCGATCGCACATGCCGCATCATCTGCATTGATGTTATAAGTCTCAAAATTATCATCCAGACCAACCGGACATACAATCGGCAAAAAGTCTTTTTCCAAAAGATCGTACAAAATCTCAGCGTTTACCTGCGTTACTTCCCCCACATATCCGATGTCTGCGCCGTCTGACAGTTTCTTTTCCACTTTCAACAATCCACCGTCTTTTCCGCTGATTCCGATTGCTCGAACCCCAAGAGACTCCACAAGTTGTACCAGACTTTTATTCACTTTTCCAAGAACCATCTCAGCAACTTCCATCGTATCGGCATCAGTCACACGCAGACCGTTGATAAACTGTGGCTTCATCCCTGCTTTTTCCACCCACTTGCTGATCTCTTTTCCACCACCGTGCACAATAATCGGCTTAAACCCAACAAGTTTTAATAAGGTTACATCCTCTATGACACGTCTTTTCAGGTCTTCATCCACCATGGCGCTTCCGCCATATTTTACGACAATAATTTTCCGGTTAAATCTCTGTATATATGGAAGCGCCTCGATCAGCACCTCCGCTTTACTTAAGAATTTTTGCATATTTGGACTCATCTTCGTTTTCCTCCCTTTATTAGCTTCTGTAATCTGCGTTAATTTCAATGTATCCGTGTGTCAGATCACATCCCCATGCCGTCGCTTTTGCATCACCCATCTTAACGTCAGCTGTTGCTGTCACAATCGGCTGTGATAAAATTTCAGTTGCCTTCTCCTCACTGTAATCTACAGCAGTTCCATTTTCTGCAATCTGAATCTTTCCTGCCGCACTCTCAAAAAACAAATCCACTTTCTCTGGATCAAATTGTGCTCCTGAGTATCCCATCGCACAGATAATACGACCCCAGTTCGCATCGTGTCCCGCAATCGCTGTCTTTGTCAGATTCGAGCATGCAATTGCTTTGCTTAATAAGACAGCCTGCTCCTTTGTCTGGGCTCCGACAACATTTACTTCGAATAATGCAGTCGCCCCTTCTCCATCTCCTGCAATCTTCTTTGCCAGATATTCATTAATCTCATGAAGCGCCTCTGCAAACACCTCGTATTCCTTCGTTCCTTCCACAATCTTTTCGTTTTCTGCCATTCCATTTGCTATGACAAGCACCGTATCGTTTGTAGATGTGTCTCCATCCACAGAAATCATGTTATAAGTATCGTCGACATCCTCACTCAATGCTTTTTGAAGCGCTGTTTTGGAAATCGCAGCATCTGTCGTGATAAAGCTCAGCATCGTACACATATTCGGGTGAATCATGCCGGAACCCTTCGCCATTCCGCCAATCGTGACTGTCTTGCCGCCAATCTCAATCTCCACTGCAATCTCTTTCTCACAGGTATCTGTCGTCATAATTGCTTTTGCAGCCTCTGTCCCGGCCTGAACAGTATCACTTTTCGCCTCTGCAAGCATTTTTACTCCTGCCTGGATGCGGTCAATTGGAAGCTGTTTTCCGATGACTCCTGTCGATCCAAGAAGAACACTGTCTGCCGAAATCCCCAACTCTTTCGCTGCCGCATCCGCAGTATCTTTGCAGTATCCGTATCCTTCAGCCCCTGTGCAGGCATTAGCAATCCCCGAATTCACAATGATCGCCTGTGCCGCTTTGCCTTCCTTTACAATTTTCTGATCCCATGTAACCGGCGCCGCTTTTGCCACATTCGTCGTAAATGTTCCTGCCGCCACACACGGCTCTTTGCTGAAAATGATCGCCATATCTGTACGTCCCTGATACTTGATATTTGCCTCGACACCTGCCGCCTCAAATCCTTTTGCTTTCGTCACTCCACCTTTTACAATCTTCATCATGCACATCTCCTTTTTATTTATTAAACGCAGTAATATTTGCTTCATTCAACGTAAATTCGTAATAATTTAAATCTTCCCGCTTCGTCCATCCGATTTCATTCCAAAATGCATTTCCAATATCGTTTTCCATAAACGCAATCAATGATACTTTATTAATCTTCTCTTCTTTTAATGCCTCCATCGCTTTCACTACCATACTCCGTCCGATTCCGTGCATCCGATACGCTTCGTCCACACATACATGATAGAGGCATCCCCTTCTTCCATCGTGTCCACACAGGATGCTTCCGACAATCTTTTCATCCTCCACTGCGACAATACTTGTTGTTGGATTCCGTTTCAAAAAACGTTCGACCCCTTCTTTCGAATCGTCAATACTCCGGATTCCAAACCCGTGAATCTTCATCCACAGTGCATAGACACCTTCATAATCTTCTATCGTCATTTGTCTAATCATGTTACCCTTCTCCTGACTGTTTTATGGAAACATCGGAACAAGCTCAAGTCCTGTCGTCTCCGGCAGTCCAAACATCAGATTCATGTTCTGTACCGCCTGACCTGCCGCACCTTTTACAAGATTGTCCATCGCTCCCATCATAATGATTCTGTTCGTCCGCTCATCGATTTTAAAATTCACATCTACATAGTTGCTGCCCTCCACCCATTTTGTCTGCGGGCAGACATCTTTTTCCAATACACGCACAAATTTTTCTTTCTGATAATACTTATCATAAATCGCCTTTACTTCCTCATAGGTCACTGTTTTCTTTAAGGCTGCATATGCCGTCACCAAAATTCCCCGATTCATCGGAACAAGATGTGGCGTAAAATTCAAAAGTACGTTCTCGCCTGCGGCATAGCCAAGCTGTTCTTCAATCTCTGGTGTATGTCGGTGAACAGCCACCCCATACGCTTTGATATTCTCATTCACTTCACAGTAAAGATTATCCACTTTCGCCCCTCTTCCGGCTCCAGAAGTTCCTGATTTTGCATCAATAATAACCGTGCTCATGTCAATCAGTCCTTCTTTTGCGAGCGGATAAACTGACAGTGTTGAGCATGTCGGATAACATCCCGGATTTGCCACAAGTCTTGCATGTTTTACATCCTCACGGTTGATCTCACAAAGTCCATACACTGCCTCCTCGATAAACTGAGGACTTTTATGCTCGATCCCATACCATTTTTCATACGTCTCCACGTCCTTAATACGGAAATCTGCGCTCAGATCTATGACTTTTACTTTGGACAAGATTTCCTCATCGATCAGTGATGCGCAAAGCCCCTGCGGTGTCGCCGTAAATATGACATCCACCTCATCTGCCAGCGCTTTCATGTTATCATCCATACAGACTGCATCAACAATCTGAAACATGTTCTGATACACTTCACAATACTTTTTATCAATATAACTCCTGGAGCCATACCACTTGATTTCTGCATGTTTATGTCCCATTAAAATACGGACAAGTTCTCCCCCCGCATAGCCGGTGGCACCAATAATTCCCACTTTGATCATACAACCAACATCCTTTCTTCCTTTTTTCTAATTTTAACACTTGCATCGCAAAATGCAACACAAACCTTTCGCACGTTACCAAAGTAACGTTTTACGATACATAAAAGAAATACTTGCATAAGTATACATCGTTTTTGCATATTATGCAAGTATTTCTTTTCATTTTATCGAATCTGACCATCTCCGAAAATAATATATTTGGTTGTCGTAAGGGCGTCCAATCCCATCGGACCTCTCGCATGAAGTTTCTGTGTACTGATTCCAATCTCGGCCCCAAAACCGAATTCAAATCCATCGGTAAATCTCGTCGAAGCATTCACATACACTGCCGCTGCATCTATCTCATCCTGAAATTTCAGTGCATTTCGATAATTCTCTGTAATAATAGATTCCGAATGCCCAGTATTATACGTATTGATATGGGCGATTGCTTCATCTATGGAAGAGACGACTTTCAGAGAAATCATCTTATCTAAATATTCCGTCCCCCAGTCATCGTCCGATGCTGTTGTAATTCTTTCGTCTATCGCCATCGAAGTTTGATCTCCTCGAATTGCAACTCCCTTTTGCGTCAGCCTGTCACAGATCATCGGAACGACCTGACACGCCACATCTTCATGAATCACCAACGACTCACATGCATTGCATACACCAAGGCGCTGTGTCTTGGCGTTATCAATGATTTCCACTGCCATCTGAAGATCTGCAAACGCATCTACATATATATGACAGTTGCCCGTGCCTGTCTCAATAACCGGAACTGTACTGTTCTTTACAACTGTTTGGATCAATCCTGCTCCACCTCTCGGAATGAGCACATCAATATACGTGTTCATCCGCATTATCTCCTGTGCCACTGCACGATCCGTATTTTCAATCAGGATTACCGCATCTTCCTCAATCTGTGTGGCGTTAAGTGCTTTTCGAAGCACACTCACAATCGCCTTGTTGGAAAAAATACAATCACTGCCACCTCTTAAAATCACAGCATTTCCTGATTTCAGGCACAAACCAAATGCATCTGCTGTCACATTTGGTCTGGATTCATAGATGATTCCAACAACTCCCAGAGGCACTCTTTTCTTTCCGATGCGAAGTCCGTTCGGTCTCACTTTCATATCCGTCACTATTCCGATTGGGTCTTCCAGATCCGCAATCTGTAACAGCCCATCTGCAATTCCTGCAATGCGTTCCCTAGTCAGCATCAATCGGTCTATAAGAGATTCCTTCATTCCTTTTTCTCTCGCATTCGCAATGTCTTTTTGATTCTCTTCCAGTAAAAATGCTGCTTGTTTCTTCAATTCTTTTGCTGCCTGTTTCAGCGCCTCGTTTCTTCTGTTCTGTCCCAGTAAGCCGATACTCCTGCTCGCCGCCTTGCTTCTCATTCCGATTTGTTCCATGTATTTCATATGATTTTCCTCCCGTTTTCCCTCTCTGCCATAAACAATGTTCCAATCTTCTTTCCTGCCATGATATCGTTGATTGCACAAATATTGGCTCCATTGGCAATAACCATATCTGCCCCGGACTTCGTCGCAACCTTCGCAGCTTCGATCTTCGTCGCCATTCCTCCTGTTCCCATAGCGCTTCCAGCTCCTTTTCCCATCCTCTCCAGTTTCTCATCAATATACCGCACCGTATGGACAAATCTGGCATTTGGATTCTTCCGAGGGTCATCTGTATAAAGTCCCTCGATATCCGACATCAGGATTAAAAGATCTGCCTCCACAAGTCTGGCAACATGAGCCGCCATTGTATCATTGTCTCCAAAATTTCCATACGCCTCTTCCTCCACAGAAATCGCATCATTTTCATTTACAATCGGAACGACGTTCATACGCAGCAGCTCCTCAAATGTATTTCTCGCATCCTGCCTGCACTCTTTACTCATAATGGATTCTTTTGTCAGCAACACCTGTGCCGTCAACTGATCATACTCTGCAAACAGTTTTTCATACATCATCATCATTCGTCCCTGTCCGACTGCTGCGCACGCCTGCTTTATTGCACTTTCTTCTAGTCGTTCCCAGATTCCAAGCACCTGTCTGCCGATTCCAACTGCTCCAGACGATACAACAATCACTTCTTTTCCCTTATTTCTCAAATTGATTAAAATTCTCACAAATTTCTCAAGCTTTTCCAAATCAATGTTTCCCGTTTCCTTATGTGTGATCGTCGTTGTTCCCACTTTGATCACGATTCGTTTTTTGCTTTTTATTGTCTCTCTCTGTTCCATTTCACACACCTCTTGTTCTGCTTCTTTCTATGCCCTATGCCGTTTAAACGCAAAAACAGGATAGAAGTATACAACAAATACTTCTACCCTGAATATTCCTTGGCAGACACAGCATCTACTTCTCTACAACTACAATATTGAATTTATGCTTCGCTGAACACCCCGAGGGGATTGCACGGCACAAAAACAACACTGCGTGTAATAGGCAGCTTTCGATTAGATCTTTTTATGAAATTATAAGTTACATGATACTGTCTTTCTTCCATAACTCATTCTCCAACCTTTTCTGTGTGATATTTTTATTTTTTTATTCTACACCTCTTTTGGCTTTTGTCAATAGTTTTCTACGCTAAATCAGGAAAGCGCATCTCTTTAATGGAATATTTATTCATGTTTTTTGCATATTTTATTATTTTTTTGCAATTTACACTTGATTTATGCAAAAAATAGGAGTATAGTAACCTTAGTTGAACAGTAAAAAAAGTTTAGGAGGCATTACATTATGAAAGAAAAAGTAGTTTTAGCATATTCTGGCGGACTTGATACAACTGCCATCATCCCTTGGTTAAAAGAAAATTTTGATTACGATGTCATCTGCTGCTGCATTGACTGTGGGCAGGGCGAAGAATTAGACGGATTGGAAGAACGTGCAAAATTATCCGGAGCATCTAAATTATATATTGAAAACATCATTGACGAATTCTGTGATGACTATATCGTTCCTTGCGTTCAGGCAAATGCCATCTACGAAAACAAATATTTACTTGGAACTTCTATGGCTCGTCCGGGAATCGCAAAAAAATTGGTTGAAATCGCAAGAAAAGAAGGCGCTACAGCCATCTGCCACGGTGCTACCGGAAAAGGAAATGACCAAATTCGTTTTGAACTCGGCATCAAAGCACTTGCTCCTGATTTAAAGATTATTGCTCCTTGGAGAATGACAGATATTTGGACAATGCAGTCTCGTGAGGAAGAGATCGAATACTGCAAAGCACATGGTATCGACCTTCCATTTGACGCAAGCCACAGCTACAGCCGTGACCGTAACTTATGGCATATCAGCCACGAGGGATTGGAATTAGAAGATCCTGCTCAGGAACCAGATTATGACAATTTGCTCGTGCTTGGTGTCACTCCAGAAAAAGCGCCAGATGAAGGGGAATATGTGACAATGACATTTGAAAAAGGTGTTCCTACCAGTGTAAACGGCACACAGATGAAAGTTTCCGAGATCATTACAACATTGAACGAACTCGGTGGAAAACATGGTATCGGTATCGTTGACATCGTAGAAAACCGTGTGGTAGGTATGAAATCTCGTGGTGTATACGAGACACCAGGTGGAACAATCCTTATGGAAGCTCACCAACAATTAGAGGAACTGGTATTAGACCGTGCTACATATGAAGTGAAAAAAGATATGGGTAACAAACTTGCTCAGATTGTATACGAAGGAAAATGGTTCACACCACTTCGCGAAGCAGTTCAAGCTTTCATCGAATCCACACAGGAATATGTAACCGGAGAAGTAAAATTCAAACTCTACAAAGGAAATATCATCAAAGCCGGAACAACTTCTCCATACTCACTGTACAGTGAATCTTTGGCAAGCTTTACAACAGGCGACTTATACGACCATCACGATGCCGACGGATTCATCACACTGTTCGGTCTTCCGCTCAAAGTTCGCGCAATGAAAATGGCTGAAGTCGAAAAGGAAAACAACAAATAATCAGATAGACAAAGAGGACCGATTTTCGGTCCTCTTTATCTATCTCTATTACATTTGCATCTCTTCATATTTTTCTGCAATATTCAGTGCATGATCCCCGATTCGTTCAAAATCAGTGAGCATCTCAGACAGGATAACCCCTGCTTCTGCACTGCATTTTCCAGACTGCATTCTCTCAATCTGCCCTTTCAAAAGACTTTCCTGCATATCATCAATACGCTGTTCGTTCTTTGCTGCAATCTCTAACACATGCTTTCTGCCATTCATATTTTCTTTGCTGATTCCTTCTAATGTCTCTGTACAAAGATCTTTCATCTGCTCTAACGACTCAATTGCTGACTGTGAAAATTTGATATCCCACTCACTCATATTGTGCAGATAGTCCACAAAGTTGATTGCATGATCTCCAATTCTCTCCAAATCTCCGATGATTCGATAGTAGGCGTTTAACTTCTGAGAATCCTGAATCGTCATCTCTGTTGTCATCAGATGTACAATATATTTTGAAATCTCTTTATTCAGATAATCGATATACTGTTCTCTGTCCTCCAAATCTGCAACCATATTTTGATCATTTTTGATTACAGCACGAAAACAACCTTCTGTGTTCTTTTTTACCATCTGAAGCATACGTTCTACCTCATTTTCAATCTGGCTAATCACCATTGCAGCATGTCCGACTGTATGGTTGTTTTCAAATGGACGGATATATTTCAATCGCTTGATATCCTCTTCCTGTCCTTCTTTATCCGGCAGAAGCACCTTGGCAGCTTTCGCCATAAGTGTTCCAAATGGAAGAAGTACTAAAGTAGTGACAATATTGAATGTTGTATGTACATTGGCAATCTGTGCTACCGGATTATCCGGTGTCAGCGCTGCAATCCAGTCTGTAAATGGAGTGATCAGACAGATTACCGAGAATAAAACCGTACCAATAATGTTGAACATCAAGTGGATTACCGTCGTTCTCTTTGCATTTACCTTTGTTCCGATAGATGCCAGCACTGCTGTAATACAGGTTCCGATATTCTGTCCAAACAAGATAAACACTGCACTCGAAAGCGGAATCGCACCTGTGCTTGCAAGTGCCTGCAAAATACCAACTGATGCAGAAGACGACTGTATAATCGCAGTAAATACCGCACCGATCAAAATGCCAACAAGCGGGTTGTTAAAGTTCGCCATAAAGCCGATGAACGTCTCTGACTGCTGAAGCGGCGCCATCGCATCTCCCATCATACCCATACCAATAAATAATACACCAAGTCCGGCAAAAATCTCACTGATATGTTTGATTTTTTCATTTTTTGCAAACATAATGACCGCAACACCAGCAAACGCAAATAGCGGTGCAATCACATCAATATCAAGTGCGATCAGCTGTCCGGTAATCGTCGTACCGATATTGGCACCCATAATTACCCATACAGCCTGATTCAATGTCATCAATCCAGAGTTTACAAACCCTACGACCATGACGGTTGTCGCCGAAGACGACTGGATTACTGCTGTGATCGCAGCCCCGACAAGAACCCCTTTGATTCTGTTTGATGTCAATTTTTCCAAGATGCTTTTCATCTTGTTTCCTGCTGCTGTCTCAAGACCATTTCCCATCATCTGCATACCGTACAAGAACAATGCAAGTCCTCCAAGCAACAATAGTATATCATTTAATTCCATTGTTTATTTATCTCCTATTCTCCTCTTTTGCAATAATTTTGATCACTGAGTTGCATATAGCTGCTCTTTTCGTTTTTTCCCATCCATCCGCTGCGAGACTCGAACCTGTTTCAGAAAATAGAGCATCTTCATTCTCTTTAAATATAACTTAATCCATTTTTCAGTTTTTCCATATAAAATTTTCCAAGTCAGAAACAGACAATAAATGAGTGTTGTTTGGATACGCCTGACTGTCTTGATTGCGCTGACTCCGCTTGTCAAACCTGCACCGGCAGAATAAATCTGATGTGTCTCACCATAATTATAATCCCGCTCTCGCTCTAAGGGATCCACTGAAAAAAGCAATCCCACAAATAGAAATATGCTTAATATCAATGCCATATTTTTCCTATCCATAGAATTGCCTCCGTAAATCTTATCATTTTTCTAAATTTTTACACGATTCTTACAAAAGCTTAACATAATAAAATTTACCTGTCAATTAGAAATTCTCCCGCTTTTTTTCCACAGGCAAAAAATCCCAATATTAAAAGTAGTATTTCAATTCCAAACATACCTATAATAAACAGCATCCTCGGAACTTCCCATAAAAATTCTCCCATTGCCATAAAGAACTGTCCTTTTTCTTGCTGGATCTGTGTGATTCGCACTCCAAGCACTCCTATCCAGCAAAGTTCCATCTGACCGGCAACTATATAGGTGAGTGTAAACAAAATCAACATAAGTGCTTTTTCATACCACTTTTGTTGCCGAAGAAATATGCCACGCTTTCTGCTTTCTTTCTCTAAATGTGCGTTCCATATACAGAAAAATGCCGTCAGCATACACTGCCCGAACAGAATTGTATTCGAAAGTTCTATCTCTTTCATCTGATTCCATTCACCGATTAACCAAATGTGAACAATGCCAAACAATATGAGATTACAGATTCCAAACACACTATTTTTCGTCAAAATTTCCTGTATTCCCATCTTCTTTTTCCACAATTCTTGCTCTACATCAAGTTCCGAAAGCGTCTTTCCTTTTTGAACCTGCTCTAACAGTTTTTTTCGCCTTCCGGCGGTTTTAATTGCATCCTCTGTTTCTTCTATTTTTTCTTTCACAATCTGTTCCCAATTCCGATCATTTTGATAAGCTGCAATGTCGCTTACGGAAAAATCCAAAAGACGTAATTTTTTAATCTCCAAAAGACATTTTACAGTCTCCTCATCATACTCTTTATATCCATTTGCCCCCTTGACAGTCTGAATCAGTCCATTCTCTTCATAATAGCGAATCGCTTTTCTTGTAAGTCCCGTCAAATCTTCGACTTCTTTTATTCGCATCTTCCCCACCTCCTTTATGCTATTTCTATCTTTTTTATATCATGTTCCCTTAGGGCACAGTCAAGCTTTTTCCATAAATACTACAAAAAAATACAGATTGTAATTTTTTATTACAACCCGCATTTTCTTTTTTCTGGAAAAATCGAATGTTTACCCAATTCCTCCATATGCAATTCCAAGAACAACAACCAAAATCGTCACAATCGTAAACACATATTTTGCAAAGTATAAAAATGTATTGCCAAGCGGCTTTTCTGCACCTTCGTTGATTCCCGCAAGCGCTTTCTTCGCATCATAGAGATAGTAGAATACAATCAATACCAGCAACGCCATGACCGGTGAGACAACTACTGTAATCAAGTTTGTAAAATTGTCAAATGTTGTCATGCTTAAGTTTAATGGAATCGACAGTACAAATGTCACTACACCAACAAGAATGACCGCTTTTACACGCGTTAATTTTGTGTTTGATATAATTGCCTCCACAACACCTTCCAGCATATTGATGGAAGAAGAAATTGCTGCAAAGAACAAACTTAAGAAGAATACAATCGCAATAATCGTTCCTCCCGGCATCTTATCAAAGATGATCGGCATCGTCATAAACAGAAGTGGCGGTCCCGCATTGACATCCAGACCAAATGCAAATACTGCGGGCATGATCACAAATGACGCAAGCACTGCTGCCAATGTGTCAAGCACTGCTGTACTGATTGCAAGTTTTGGAATATTGTAATCTTTTTTCAGGTAACTTCCATATACGACCATTCCACATCCATTAAGCGATACCGTAAAGAATGCCTGTCCAAGCGCCATAACCCATGTATCTGGCTCCAGCAAATGATGCCATTTCGGCTGCAGTAAAAATTTTACCCCTTCCATAGATCCCGGAAGCGATAAAGATCGAATCGCAAGTAAGATAAAGATCACAAACAGCGCCGGCATGATAATCTTGCTGACTCTCTCGATTCCCTTAATTACTCCCGCACAAATTACTACTACCGTAAGTACAATCGCAATCGCATCCCACGGAATAGATGCCGAAGAACCTGCAAACTGATTGAAATATGTATCCTTATCGATTGTCTTTAATTTCCCAGTTCCGCTTAAAACAAAATATTTTAGAATCCATCCCACAACAATATTGTAAAACATAAAGATTCCAAGCAGACCGATCGCCGGAAGCATCCCGACAATTTTCCCGCCTTTTAATTTCTTTTCTTTGAACACGGTCATAATACCTGTCATCGATCCGCCACTAAAATGCCGTCCAAATGCGAACTCTGTAATCAATCCGGTTGTTCCCAGAATGAATACAAAGATAAAATACGGAATCAAAAACGCTGCCCCTCCGTAGGCACCTAATCGATATGGAAACATCCATATGTTACCAAGTCCAATTGCTGAACCGATGCAAGCCATAACAAAGCCAAGCTTGCTTGTAAATTTCTCTCTTTTATCCATAATAACCTCTCAAATATGTATTTGATACATTTGTATCTTCTACATACTATCACACTTTAACGCATTGTAGCAATAAAAATATCGGGCAAATTTCTAGTTTTCAAAAATCCATTTACAAAACAGAAAGATAAAAAAATGACAGCATAATACCAATCAGGCAAATCCCGGACAATATTTCTGCTGTCCTTGGTATTTTTTCTTGCCGCGTAATCGAGTAAGCAACTCGATAGCAAACGATCACACTAAGATAAAAAAGTGTAACATCAATCCAAAGAATTGGATGTTTGAAAACCGCCATATACGTGTAGAAAACGATGACAATCGTCAATGCACCACTCACGATTCCTGCAAGTCTTCCGGTAACATAGCCCGAATATTGTTTCCCGATATATGCATATTGGAAAACCGAATAAATCAAAACAGGGAAAAACAATAGTTTCAAGTGTTCCCAGGTGGATTCGTTGTACGGGGCAAACAGAGCAACTATAGGATTCTTTCCGGACCAATCATAAAAAAAGTGCATCAACGTCCCAAACACCATCACAAATATCGCACCAAATATTTCTGATTTCTTTAAGCTATGCTTCATCCTTCCAAACCTCCAAAAGAACGGGATTATTTTTTATTTCAGGCACCGTGGCATGTTGCTTTACGATGCCTGAAATTCATACCAATGTTATTTCATAGATGGTTGTGTCAAAATGTTTTTTACATGATCGATTTCTTCACGTGTCGCCTTCGCGGCAGGAACATAATAACTCTTTTCACGCGCCACCTGATATAATTTTTCCTGTGACATTTCACATTCGCTTCGAATCTGTTTCAGGCATTGTTTTAACTCTTTGTTCTCTGTCTGCGGAATCATCTCTCCAAACATTTTCAACTCTCCGTTTACACCGACAAGCGCATCCGATACCATTGTTTTCTCGTTCATTCTACTTCCTCCCTCTTACAAAAATTTCATCAGATCTTGTTTATTTTTCATTGCAGAATCCGCTGCATCTTGAAAAAGTTTTTTAATCTCAGCATCCTGCGCCTGATTTGCATAATCAGTCATTTTGCAGTGTGTCGTTTCATACCCGCCGATTAGATGACGGAGATTCTGTAAATCTAAAATAGAAATATCAGACATAATGGGTTCCTCCTCATAATGAAAAATTTATAATAAGTTTCCAAGTTTATTATGTCTGTATTGAAAGATAATATGCTATAATGAGAACAAAATAATTTAGGAAGGATATTTTTTATATGGAAGAAAACAGAAAAACACTGAAAGTATATCACGGAATCATCATGCTGGTCTTGTCAGCTGTCTGTGTATTTTTTGTAAGTCCAATTTTAGGAGCAAAGCTTGGACTTTACGGTACTTTGCTAAACGAAATACTTCTGCTTATGCTTGCAGTTGCTCTTACTGCTGCTGTCAGAGGTGATTTCAAACAAGTCTTTCCAATTCACAAGCCAAAACTTTCGGCTGTTTTTGGGACGATTTTACTATGGATTGGATCATTTCTTGCAATTATGATCATCACCATGATCATCGCATACTTTTTCCCTGAAGAAGTGATCGGTGTCAGTCAGGGTCTTGGAATGGAATTCGCAAGTTTGACATTTATAATTTCTTTTGTGATTGTGTCCATCTCACCTGCAATCTGTGAAGAAGCCGTATTTCGCGGTGTTGTAATGCACAGCTTTGACAATGGAAAAAACAAATGGATTGCCATTGTTGTCACAGGCTTGATTTTCGGTGCATTTCACGGAAATATTTGGAGATTTGTTCCGACGGCACTGCTTGGCATTATGCTCGGCTACATTGTATATGAGACCGACAATATGATTTACGGAGCACTGTTTCATGCAATCAACAACGCCATGCCGCTGCTTAGTATTTTCGTAATGAAATCCATGTACTCAAATGAGATGTTCCAAAGCCAAATGTCGACTATGACAGACAGTGGAATCCCTTTGATCTCGATTGGAATGTATGTGATGTACGGAGCTGCTATTCCACTTTTACTCACAATCGGAAATTATCTGATTCACAAAGGGACAAAACAAGCAAAAAACAGCCTGTTTGCGAAAGAAGAACGGATGAAACTGGTCGTACTGCTCTTGATATCCGTAGCATTTCTGGTCGTCGGCTTTTTCATCATCATTTTCTCCTTACTATTTGATCCATCTGTATTAAATAGTATGATGTACTAAGATTGCGAATTTATTTTTCTGCAAAATGCATAAATGCGCGAAAAAGATAGCGCATGTCTGATGAAATTTCATACATGCTTTCCGGATGCCATTGTACCCCGAGCACAAAGGGGTGCGATGGCATTTCTATTGCCTCAATCACGCCGTCTGCCGTTCTTCCGGTAACTTGCAGCGCTTCCCCCACCTCCTCAATTACCTGATGATGAAAACTGTTTGTGTAGGCAAACTCTCCGATAATCCGGTGCAGCCTGCTGCCAGCAACAGTATTCACTTTATGACTGATGTCCTTTCGCGAGATGCTTGTCTGCATATGGTTGATTGAAGGTTCTTTTCGAAGTTCTATATCCTGACAGATTGTGCCATGACAAGCTACATTTAAAATCTGCATGCCACGACAGATGGCAAGCACCGGCTTTTTGCTCTTAAGAATCGATTTCATAAGTCGAATCTGAAACAGATCCAACGCAATGTCCGTCTCCCCGATTCCACGTGCCGGCTCTTCTCCAAAAAGCAGTGGCGTAATGTCACCGCCCCCACAAAACAGAAAACCGCTGCACAGTTTCACATAGTCCGCAATCACTTCATTCGATTTGACAAGCGGCAGAATAATCGGGAGACCTCCTGCCGACTTCACCGCCTTTATATAGGCGTCACTCACAAACTGCTTTTCCCCCATCAACCCACAAATAACAATTCCAATTTTTGATTTCATATATACATCCTTTTTATAATAGAGTAGACTATAACAATACAGATTATGCAAGGAGTAAAAAAATATGAATTTGATTGATATGCACTGTGACACCATTTGGAAATTGATGGAGACAAACGGGACTACATTAAAAGATAATCCGTTTTGTGTAGATTTACAAAAATTGAAACGAGCCAAGAGTACTGCCCAGTTTTTTGCCTGTTTCATTTATCTAAAGCAATTTGAGGGAAATGGTCGTTATACGAAGGGCTATGACTATGCTATGCAAATGCTTACACGCATAAAGCAAGAAGTTGTTCAAAACAAAGACGCAATCGCAATCGCACGAAATTTTCTGGAATTTGACAAAAATCAGGCGCAGGGAAAACTTTCCGCTTTTCTGACGATCGAGGAAGGCGGTATTTTGGATAGCCAAATGAATCGCTTACACACGCTCTATCAGGAAGGAGTCCGTTTGGTTACGCTCCTTTGGAACGAAGAAAACTGCATTGGCTCTCCAAACAGTAAAGACCGCAAAATCATGCAGAAAGGATTGAAACCATTTGGCTTTGAGGTAGTTGAGCAAATGAATTCCCTCGGAATGTTAATCGATGTGTCACATTTATCAGACGGTGGCTTTTGGGATGTGCTAAGCACCAGCTCCAAACCTATTGTCGCCTCCCACTCCAATGCAAGAGCACTCTGTGAGCACCCGAGAAATCTGACTGACGACATGATTCGTGCACTGGCAGAAAAAGGAGGCGTAATCGGATTGAATTTTTATCCATATTTTGTAAACCCAGCCGGACACGCATCCGTTTCAGCTCTGGCAGAACACGCTCTCCATCTGTTTTATATCGGCGGAGAAGATTCGGTGGCAATCGGAACTGATTTCGATGGATTTGATGACGGCAAATTAGAACTGACAGATATCGGTCAGATTGACCGTCTATACGCAGAATTGCAAAAGAGAGGATTCACCGAACGGCAACTGGAAAAAATCTGGTCAAAAAACATTCTCCGCATTGTAAAAGATGTTCTTTAGCAGAAGTTTGATGACAAAACTCTATTTATCGTGTAAAATAATTTTAATTGACAATATACATCAATTAAATTATCAACAATAAGGAGTTTCGAAATGAGTATTTTAAATGTCGAACATTTATCACATGGATTTGGTGACCGTGCCATCTTCGGCGACGTCTCGTTTCGTCTTTTAAAGGGCGAGCATATCGGTCTGGTCGGAGCAAACGGTGAAGGAAAGTCCACATTTTTAAATATTGTAACCGGAAAACTACAGCCTGACGAGGGCAAGATCGAATGGGCAAAAAATGTCCGCGTCGGATATCTCGATCAGCACACTGTATTGGAAAAAGGGATGACCATTCAGGACGTTCTAAAATCTGCATTTGCATATTTATTTGAACTGGAAGAAAAAATGAATACCATCTGTGACTCTCTGGGAGATGCAGACGAAGAAGAGATGATGACGCTCATGGAAGAACTGGGAACAATTCAGGACACACTCACGCTGCATGATTTTTATGTCATTGATGCAAAGGTGGAGGAAGTTGCCCGCGCACTCGGTCTTTTGGATATCGGTCTTGAGAAAGACGTAACCGATTTAAGTGGCGGTCAGCGCACAAAAGTACTGCTTGCCAAACTACTTTTGGAAAAACCGGACATCCTGCTTTTAGATGAACCGACAAACTATCTGGATGAAGAACACATCGCATGGTTGAAACGTTATCTGATTGACTACGAGAATGCATTTATCCTGATTTCTCATGACATCCCATTCCTGAACGAAGTTATCAACATCATCTACCACATGGAGAATCAGGAATTGAACCGCTATGTTGGAGATTATGATCATTTTCAGGAAGTGTATGCCGTAAAGAAAGCCCAGCTTGAAGCGGCCTACAAACGCCAACAGCAGGAAATCAGTGAGCTGAAAGACTTTGTTGCCAGAAATAAAGCTCGTGTTTCCACAAGAAATATGGCGATGTCCCGCCAGAAAAAACTGAATAAAATGGATGTCATTGAACTTGCGGCAGAACGTCCAAAGCCGGAATTTCATTTCAAACAGGGACGGACTCCTGGAAAATATATCTTCGAGACAAAAGATTTAGTTATTGGATACAACGAACCACTTTCCAAACCTCTGACTTTATCTATGGAACGCGGACATAAAATTGCATTGGTCGGCGCAAACGGAATCGGAAAAACAACCTTATTAAAAAGTATCTTAGGCCTGATCAAACCACTGAGCGGTTCCGTCGAACTGGGTGAAAATCTGCAGATTGGATATTTCGAACAAGAATCTGCACCAGACAACAAAACAACCTGTATCGAAGAGATTTGGCAGGAATTCCCTTCCTATACTCAGTATGAAGTACGTTCCGCCCTTGCCAAGTGTGGTCTGACGACAAAACATATCGAAAGTCAGGTGCGTGTGTTAAGCGGTGGTGAACAGGCAAAAGTGCGTCTCTGCAAATTGATCAACCGCGAGACAAATATCCTGCTTTTAGATGAGCCAACCAACCATCTCGACGTAGATGCCAAAGACGAATTAAAACGCGCCTTACTGGAATACAAAGGCAGTGTCCTTCTCATCTGTCACGAACCGGAATTTTACTGCGACGTCGTAAATGAAGTTTGGGACTGCACAAAATGGACAACAAAAATTATCTAAGTTACATTTGGGGAAGCTTGCGCCACTGGAGCAGCTTTCCCTTTCTTTTTACTCAGTCCTTTCAAAAATACGCACTCACGAATCCATCCTGTAAAATTTCTCTGTGAGCGAAACATCTACCCCAAGCTCTCTCCCCACACGGACAATGTATCGCAAAATGTCTCAAGCTCTGTATTGTGCTTCCCATCCTCCACATCTCTTTGCAGTGAACTTGTCGCATCATCTGCAAGTTTATTTTCAAATCGATTCTGGTGCCTTACTATATCTTCTTCCTCCAGATGCACTCCTTTTGCCTTCCCGACTTCATAAGCCTCCTGCAATAATCGGCGAAACTCTTCCCGCTTCTTTGCATCTGCACGAAGTTCTCCGACATTTTGCCGATAATGAGCGGTTAGCACATTGTACGCACAGTTAAATATGTATTTTCTCCAAATCTCTGCCTCAATATCTTCCGCAGCAACGCAGTCCACCTTCGCCCCTCTCAGCAACTGGTATACGTCTTCTACTGCCTTTTTCTCCCTCTCATTCGCATTGGAAATTCCAATCTTAATATCGGCAAAATTCTCTTTCTGCACTACTGAAAAATCCTCTTTCGTATAGGATAAGATATAAATCAAAGAATCCACAACAATTCCTTTTCCAATATAACAAGCCCATTCTCTTCGAGACTTTTCTTTCGTTCACCTCTCGCAATAAATGAAACTTCATCATAGGTATCCACCAATATTCCTGCAAGATATCCTCCAACTCCACCAATTCCTGCAACTGTAATTTTTTTACTCATATCTGCTCTACTTTCCCTTCCACTTGCATTTTGTTACAGTATATCCCAAAATCTCACCTTTTTCCACCTTTGAAGTGCATAAAAATACGGACGAAAGTTTCCTATCGCCCGCAATTTTTCTTAATTTTCTTTTTCAAAAAAATCCTGCCATTTCTCTTTGTTTACGGCAAGGTAAATACCACCGCCTAAAAAGACAACCGCCACAACTGCATTTTTTATCATTCCACTTACCATAGCAAATGAATCCGCCAAATGCATCGGAAGTAAATAATATAAAATATCTCCAAAAGTATGGAACAACACCGAACCTCCAAGTAAAATACATACTGCTGCAATCACTACCCGATACTTTTTCAGCATTTCTCGTTTGTGTTCCAAGACATAGCCAAAGTGAAATGCATATTCATCTTTTTGCAAGTAGAACACTTCTTCCGGCAAAGATTTCAAATTGTGTATCTGGAAAAAACTATATGCCCAGACAACCGGAAGCGCCAGTGCAAACCATTCTAATCCCGATACACATGCCAGTGCGACAATTCCCCAAAAGATTGCCATCATACTGACACCGCGTTTCTTAAATCCCATATATAACTCTCCCGCTCCTGGAATCAGGGAACATAAAAATAATAATAATCCTTTCTTTTGCATAATCATAATACTCATCCTTTCGTTACTTCATTTGATTTAATTGTATTGTAGCTTAGAAAGTTTAAGTTTCCCGCCATGAAAATCTTAAGAATTCCGAAAGATTCCGTCCCTCTATTTTTTTCGAAACTGGTGTTCCTGATACAAATCCAAAAACACAATAAACAAAATCATCATAATCATCCAGCCGCAAAGAACCTTAATCGCACCGAAACAAAGAACCGCAGGAGAAAATATACAGTCATTAGCAATTGTCATGATTGCGTAAATGCAACTTGCACCGATTATAAAATAAAGAATAGTCTCTAAAAACAATCTCACCCGCACTTCATATAATTTCTTCTTACGCATCGGTACAATTGCATATTTTTCTAACAAATAAACTTTCTTTCCCTGCTCTCGTATAAAAAAGAGAGTATCGTTTACAGATAACAGAAGAAAGAATCCTAAAAAAATCAATATGCTTGCATCAAAATCCAATATCATATTTGTTCTTTCCTCATAATGTTGCGAATAAAATGAAGGTACTTGTCCTTGTAATTTTATAAGATACAGAATCCACGTGATGGTAATCCAACTCCATCTTTCAAATCGTATTCTCCGCTTCTCTCTTCGATACATTTCTTTCATCTCATTCCCTCCTCAAAAGATCTCTGACTGTCGCTTTCTTATGTCCATATTGTCCTATCAGTTCCTGTATAGAATGATTTCCAAGCTCCTCTCTTGTCTTGGAGAACTTTAACTCTCCATCATCAATAAGCATTACATAGTCTGCAATCTGATCAATATCACTGATAATATGAGTGGACATCAGCACACCGATTTCCCGATCTCTGATATCCTGTATGATTCCGATGAAATCCTTTCGAAATACCGGGTCGAATCCTGCCGTCGGCTCATCCAGCAGCAAAAACTCCGGCTGATAAGACATTGCAAAGGCGAGTTGATATTTCATATACATTCCTTTAGAAAGCTGATAAATCGGCTGTCCTTTCGGTACTTCCAGCCGGTCCAGCCAAAGATACAGCTCCTCCATACTCCACCGTTCAAAATAAACTCCAAGCAATTCTCCATTTTCCAAAGGTGTCTTATCCATAAAATATGAAAGCTTCTCGGATACCAGCGCCACCTTCTGCTTTGCTTCCTCATATTCGGTCCGCAGATTTTTTCCGGCAATGATGACCTCTCCCTGATACCTGTCATCAATACCTGCCAGAATATTCAAAAGCGTAGATTTCCCCGCTCCATTTACACCCACAAGTCCTGTCAGATATCCTTTTTCAATCTCAAATGACATTGGTTTTAATGCAAATCCCTGATACAACCGCGCCACATGCTCACATTGTAATACTCCAGACATACTATCGCCCTCCCACATAAAACATTTCCAACATTTTTTTCAGCTCCCGAAGAGACAC
Source organism: Coprococcus phoceensis (assembly GCF_900104635.1). Lineage (NCBI taxonomy): Bacteria > Bacillati > Bacillota > Clostridia > Lachnospirales > Lachnospiraceae > Coprococcus > Coprococcus phoceensis. The sequence goes on along the minus strand of NZ_FNWC01000007.1, from coordinate 531,641 downwards.
TCCCATCTCCTTTGCCTGTTCCACCACATCCATCATCTTTTCTTCTATCTGGCGGATCTGATCTTCTTTCAGCAATTCTCTGTTTCTCGCTTTTACATAAAATCCTTTTCCCGCCACCGAATAGATTAATTGCTCTTTTTCAAGCTCCTCATATGCACGTTTTGTTGTGATAACACTAATCTCCAGCTCTCTGGCAAGCGCTCGGATGGACGGCATCATATCCCCCGGCATAATCTCTTTTTTAATAATCGCCTTTTTTACTTCCCTCACAATCTGTTCATAGATTGGCAAACTGTCATTTTCCCGTATGATAATTTCCAAGTCTGTTCCTCCTCTCGTTATTAACAAATATCATACTGCACATCATCTCTTTTTGATCTCTGACAATAGACATTTTCATATAAAAGGATCTCCTTCAAAAAGGCTCCCACATACACCACGACAAAAAACAAATTTATCAAAAAACAAACTCCCCAAATGATTCCTCTCACCAGAGGAGTCATTGAGATAACCGTGTCCGCAAAGAGAATGACCCACTGTACCAGAAGTGTACACGTCCAGTATACCTTTACGACAATCTCTGTCTTTGTCTGAATCACATATCCATTTTCATCGACTCTTCGCTCCCCGGTATCACCCATTCGAAAAGTCAGACTCACATTTAACAGCGTAAAAAAACAAAGTCCATACATTATAACCATAAACATGATATCTCCGCCCCAAAATGCGACTCCTACCAAACATTTTAAAGATACTCCAATAAAAATCATTCCGACGACAACTTTCACAACAAGCATTCCGAATAAATATCGTTCCTTCTCTTTTTCTCCTGCCGGGCATAGATACATTGCTTTACAAATACGAAGTGGAATGCCACGCATCAGTTGAACAATACATATAAGAAAAAAAGCTGCACAGACTAAAATCATTTTTTTCAAATCTGCCATTTGTAGATTTATGCTAATGACTTGTACTGTCTCTATTCCCAAAAGCACAGCCATGTTTTGAAAAGCAATGGCTACTATTAGCATATACCAAAGCAGAGAAAATTTCTCTTTCTTCACATATCTCCACATATCTTTCAGCATCACCATCATCATCACTCTATACATCTTCGTATCCTCCCTTCTCCAAGCAGTACATCACTTCTTCCAGTGACGGCTGCTTTGTTCTATATCTTCCATAATCGATATTCGTATCTTTTTTGATAAATGCATAATTTTTGTATTCTCCAAAAGACCTGTAGATCACTTTTCCTTGCCGAAACTGTTCTACCTCTTCTTTTGTGCCATAGACGATCAGATAACGCTCCCGCACTTCTTCTATTTGTAAGTCCCATACAATCCGTCCATCTTTCATCAGCAATATATAATCTCCGATGCGATCCAAATCTTCTGTGATATGCGTGGACATAAGTACGCTTCTCGTTCCATCTTCCACAATTTCCTGCAGATATCTCATCAATTCTTTTCGAAATAATGGGTCCAATCCTGATGCAGGCTCATCCAGAATAAAAAGTTTCGCATCATGAGAAAGTGCAAATGCAAGCTGAAACCGCACCTGATATCCTGTCGACAGTTTTCCAACCTTCTGATTCAGCGGCACCTGAAATCGTTCGCAGCATTCTCGAAAAACTTCTTCATCAAATCTAGAATATAACTTTCCAAAAAGCTTTGCATTCTTCCACACACTCAATGATTCCTCAAACACATTTTTATCAAGCACAAATCCAATCTGATCCTTCGCTTCCCGCTCTTGTTCCTCCATTGAATAGCCGTTAACATAAACATCTCCCGCGTCTTTCTTATACAAATTTAAAATTGTCTGTATCAGTGTTGTCTTTCCTGTGCCATTCACACCAATCAATCCCATAATATATCCCGGCTGCAACGTCAGATTCACATCTTTTAACACAAATTCATCCAGATTCTTTTCCAAATGATTCACATGTAGTAATGCTTCCATCTCCACTCCTCCTTGTTTATTCCTGTGCATATACTGTTTATATTTATATACACAGTATATGCACAGAGTGCGCATCTGTCAACCCATATTCACAAATATCTACAAAAAATGGCTGCGAAACCACATAAAAATGCAGGAGCTTTCGCTCCTGCATCCACTTAATTCCACACACTATTAATCAAGGCAATAATAATCGGCACCACTATGATAACCAAAGCAAACCACGCTGCGATTCTCGGCGTCCTGGCTTTCTTTACCTTTAAATCCTCCTCAACATTGGATTTGTCAGGGGTGACCGAATCCAGCAGTCTTTTTGCCCGTTCATAGTCCTCTTCATCTACATAAATCTCTTTTCCAAATACAGAATATCCCATATAGATACTCAGATAATCTCCCGTCTCCAAATCCTTTATATAGCACGGGATTTCCTCTTTCTGCAACAGACCTGCTGCCATCTCAGCACTAATCGCATTGTCTGTTGAAAACACCTTTACCGGATGCATTGCTCTCATAATCACTGCCCCCTTTTTCTTTTCAGTATATCCAAGCATATACTCTTTTTCAATATAAATTTCAAAAGAACTTTTCATTGCAAGTTCTTTTTGAAACGCTTATAATAAACTCACTGACAAGGAGGACTATTATATTTATGGAACAGACTAAAAAAAGAATTCTGACCTTTTGTGTTGCCTGCATTTTTTTCCTGATTCTTATCTTCGTGCTTATCCATCCAGATCAAGCCGACAGCACGGAGCCAATTTCTAAAACTGCATTTAAACTCAACACTGTCGTCACCTTAAAAATCTATGATTCAAAAGATGAGACACTGTTGGACGATGCACTTGCAATCTGCGATAAATATGAGAATATCTTCAGCCGTACGAAAGAAAGCAGCGAGCTTTACAAGCTGAATCACAAGACTTTACCACAAAACGACGGGGCATTTACAGTATCCTCAGATTTTGCAGATTTAGTCTCAAAAGGACTTTATTATTCCCGTCTTTCGGGTGGCGGATTCGATATTACCATCGAACCGATCTCTTCTATGTGGGATTTTGTTTCAGATGAGAAAATCGTTCCGGATGATGCCGCTTTGAAAAATGCGCTTCCTTTGGTAAATTATGAAAATGTTACACTGGAAGGAGACCAAATCCGATTTGCAAAAGATGGCATGGGACTTGATTTCGGAGCAATTGCCAAAGGATATATCACAGATCAGATAAAAGAGTTTTTGATCTCCAAAGGGGTTAAAAGCGCCATTATTGACCTTGGCGGTAACACACTCTGCATCGGCAAAAAACCAGATGGATCACCATTTCACATTGGCATTCAAAAACCATTTGCCGAACGCAGCGAGACAATTGCAGCTTTAGAGATAAACGACAAATCTGTCGTTTCTTCTGGTATCTACGAACGCTATTTTGAAAAAGATGGAAATTTTTATCATCATATTTTAAATCCAAAGACCGGATATCCTTACGATAATTCTTTAATCTCTGTCACGATTATTTCAGACAAATCCGTAGACGGTGACGGTCTGAGCACAACTTGCTTTGCACTTGGATTAGAAAAAGGCATGGAACTGATCAACAGCCTGCCGGATGTACAGGCTGTCTTTATTACGGACGATTATCAACTGCATTACAGTGACCATTTTAATGACGAACTGACTGTCATAGATGTAAACTAAAGCCGGAAGCACCTAAGCTTCCGGCCTTTTTTCTAAAACACCTTTTCATCTATAGTGTAAACTCGAAAAAATTTACACCATACATCTGTTGCAATCACCATCACAGTCTCTCCATTTTGATTTTCAAACAAATAACCATTTCCATCATTAGAGCAATATTTATATCCTCTCTCTTCCAAAGCCTCTTTTGGATTCCATTCAGAGCGCCCTAAAACCGATTGAAAATCCTCCTCGCTTTCCAGTACGACTGCATCTTTCATATGTGCATTCACTGCCAGAACATCCATCACTCCTGCCCCTTCAACCTGATATTCTTGCAATGTCCTTTGTAACAGAGACACCCATAAAACTCCCGAAAGCAGACATAGCATAACAACCCCTATCACAAACCATTTCATCTTTCTCATATTTATGTTTTTCTTCATACCATTCTCCTCACTTGCTATATTCACACTGTTCTATAACTTAATCTTCATAGCATCCACATCCAAATTCCACTGCATGTTCTGTGTCATTCATCAATCCAAACGGTGATATACTTCCCTGTTTTAACCCTAGATATTTTTCTAAACGGTCTTCCGAAGCAAAGCTTAAATTTCCTGCGCCCAACTGTCTTCCCAACGTCTTTAAATCCACGGTCTTCTTCTCATCACAGGTTACGAGAAAGTGTCGTTTCCCTTTTCTGAATGATTGACTTTCGGTTTAGAAAATTATACCATATATTTTAGGGTATATTATAATAAATTTATATATTATATATCACTGAAAAACACAAGGGGGAAACGTACAGATGAAACGAATTGATTTTGAAAATGGAAACACAACAAGTAATCTTTTAAATGCGGCTTTCCCGATGCTGATTGCTCAATTATTAGCACTGTTATACAACATTGTCGACCGCATCTATATCGCTCGTATTCCAGATATTGGGACTACCGCCCTTGGGGCTGTCGGTCTATGCTTTCCGATTATTGTAATAATCACCGCCTTTGCCAATCTGCTTGGCACCGGTGGCGCACCGATTTTCTCAATCTGCCGAGGAAAAAAAGATGTCGAACACGCCAGACAAATCATGGGAATTTCTTTCACGCTGCTCTGCGGCTGTTCTTTGATCCTGATGCTTGTCGGCATGCTCCTTGCAAATCCTCTTCTCGTATTATTCGGTGCCTCCAAAGATGCGCTAAAATATGCCTATCCATATCTGATGATCTATCTGATTGGAACACTTCCATCCATGATCACTACAGGGATGAATCCATTTATCAACGCTCAGGGATATGCTGCTGCCGGTATGTATTCCGTTACAATCGGAGCTGTTGCAAACATTATTTTAGACCCAATTTTTATCTTTGTATTTCACTTCGGTGTTCCGGGAGCCGCAATTGCAACCGTCATCTCTCAGGTTGCATCTGCCGCATTTGTGCTTTATTTTCTAAAACACCGCGCCGAGATCAAAGTCCGGCTTTTTTCGCTCCGCAAAATGCACTCCTGCATTGCTGATATCAAGGACATTATGAGCCTTGGAAGCGCGGGATTTATTATGCAGCTCACAAATAGCCTTGTGACAATCTGCTGCAACAGCGTTTTGGCGCACCTCGGAGGTGATGTATATATATCCGTCATGACAATTATATCCAGCATTCGCCAAATAGTGGAGACCCCCATCTATGCAATTACGGAAGGTTCCTCCCCTATTTTAAGTTATAATTACGGAGCCAAACGACCGGAAAAAGTTAAAAAATGTGGCATTGAAATGGCATTTTTGGTTCTTTTGTATACCGGGATTGCCTGGAGTGTTATCCTGTTCGCTCCAAGATTTCTCATCAGCATCTTCAGCTCTGATCGATCATTGGCAAGCCATACCATTCCTGCCCTAAAAACATATTTCGCTGCATTCATCTTTATGGACCTACAGTATATCGGACAGACCGTTTTCAAATCACTCAACAAAAAGAAGCAGGCAATTTTCTTCTCACTTCTTCGAAAAGTGTTGATCGTGATACCACTGACTTACCTGCTTCCATATGCGCTTCATATAGGCTCTGATGGAGTTTTCCTCGCCGAACCAGTCTCAAACATTATCGGCGGAAGCTTGTGTTTTATCGTAATGCTCTATCTCATACTGCCTGAACTGAAACGAATGCAACTTGAAAATGAACATATCCACAATTAAAAATCATATTCCAACGGATTATAGCTTGTTCTGATATTTTCATTCATTGCATTTAATTTTGCCATATCTTCCGGCTCAATTTGAAAATCAAATACTGAAATATTTTCTATCAGCCTTGAACTGTTTTTCGTTTTTGGAATTGGAATAATTCCCTGTTGAATATTCCATCGAAGCAATAATTGAGCCGGACTTTTTGCATAGCGGCTAGCTATTTCTTTAATTCCATCATCCTCCATTTTTCCACGAAGCAATGGTCCCCATGCCATAATTTGAATTTTATTCTTTTTACAAAAAGAATTCAACTGTTCATCATGCAAAAAAGGAGTGTGCTCGATTTGATTTATCATCGGAGGAATTTCACAGTTCTCTAACAAAATCTCCAGCTGACTGATCTCAAAATTTGAGACACCGATTGCCCGGATCAGCCCAGCCTTATATAGTTCCTCCAAAGCCTTCCATGTACTCAAAGTCCTCTCTTTATTCAATCCCGGCCAATGTATCAAAAAAGAATCCAGGTAATCTGTTTGCAATCTTTTTAAAGAATCATGAAAACTTGAGATGGTCTTTTCATATCCCTGATTACAATTATCCACTTTACTGTTCAGAAAAACAGTCTCTCTTTGGATATGATTTTCTTTCAACGCATCTCCCAATGCCTCCTCATTCTTATACATCTGAGCTGTGTCAAACAATCTGTAGCCATATTGATATGCATTTCCAATTGCTTCGTTCATCTCAGCTCCCGCTTCCATCTTATAAACACCAAGCCCAATCTCAGGGATTTCTATATGATTTACTAATTCCATATGAAACATCCTCCTGTTTTGCCATTCATTTAATCCTCTGACCATACAATCTTTCGGTCTTTAAAATAATATTCTCTGTCATGTTCATTCACTTTGCGAAGTATCTCACATGGCACCCCGACTGCCACTACATTGGACGGAATGTCTTTTGTCACCACGCTTCCTGCACCAATCACAACATTATCTCCAATCGTAATTCCCGGCACGATAATCGCCCCTGCTCCAATCCAGCAATTCTTTCCTATATGAACAGGCGCATTATATTGGTACCCCTGACTGCGCAGCTCTGGCAGAATCGGATGCCCTGCCGTAGCCACTGTGACATTCGGACCAAACATTGTATAATCACCCACATAAATATGAGTGTCATCGACCAATGTCAAATTGAAATTGGCATAAATATTTTTCCCAAAATGTACATGTCCGCCACCAAAGTTAGAGTGAAATGGCGGTTCAATATAACAGCCCTCACCGATTTCCGCAAACATCTCTTTTAGCAACGCCGTTCTCTTCTCCTGCTCTAAAGGACGTGTCGCATTAAAATCATATAACCTCTCCAGTCTTTGTAACTGCTCATTCATAATCTCTTCACCATTTGGCAGATAAAGCTCTCCTGTATGCATCTTCTCTTTCATACTCATAACGCGTGCCTCCTATGTGTTATAGCATTGTTTCTATTTTCATTCTAGCATATCACATCTGCCTATTCCACACCTAACTGGGTAATGATCTCCCTTTTATAATTTAAAAATGCCTCCGTCAGATTAAACTCTCCGCCGCGTGGTTTTTTCTCCCGAATTACAATCTCTTTTGTAATCCTTCCCGGTTTTCCTGTCATCAAAAAAATACGGTCAGACAGCAAAATCGCCTCGTCAATATCGTGCGTAATAAAAATAGTAGACAATTCAATCTGATTCATAATATCCAAATACCATTTGTGCATCGCACTTTTCGTAATCGTATCCAGCGCACTGAACGGCTCATCTAACAATGCCACCCCTTCTGAAAACAGATAAGTCCGAAGCAGTGCGGCGCGTTGGCGCATTCCGCCGGACAGCTGACTTGGATATTTCTTTTCTGTTCCCGCAAGTCCAAATGGTCCAAATTGCGGACGCACCTTTGCAAGGGCATCTTTTTTCTTCTCTCCCTTTATCATGAGCGGAAGCGCCACATTTTCCTCAATCGTTTTATATGGAAGAAGCAAATCTTTCTGCAGCATATAGCTGATATGTCCCGCCTGGCCGGTAATCTCTTTCCCATTTAAAAGAACTTCCCCGGAATCCGGCTCCATCAACCCTGAAATCACATTAAAAAGCGTCGTCTTTCCAGCACCGCTGACGCCGAGAAGACTCACGATCTCATTTTTCTGTAAGGAGATGGAAATATCCTCAATCACTTTCTTTCCATCAAACGATTTTGACACTTGTTTGGTTTCCAATCGAATCATGCTGCTCATCCTACTTTTCCAAATAATCGTTAGAGAATCCAAATCCCGCCGGAATCTCCTGCTCAATCAACTCATTATCTCCGAGCCATTTATAAAATGCATCCCATCTCGCCGGATCGATATAACCCCACTGCTCTACTTCAGCTTTATACTGATCTGCCAGCCATTCCTGACTCGCGAGCACTAACTCTTTATCAAGTTCCGGAGCTGCCTCGCATAAAATATCCGCCGCCTCTTTCGGGTCTGCGATTGCATCTTCATACCCCTTCTTCACTGCACTCAAAAATGCTTTTGCAGTGTCCGGTTTCTCTTCCAAAAAGTCATTATTTGCAACAATTACCGGTGTATAATAGTCAAATACCGGATTGATATCTTTGAAAGCGAAATAGTCTGTCGGAAGATTTTTTACTTCTGTCGCAATTCCTCCCCATGCATAATACACCCAGATTGCATCTACCTGTTTGGATTTCAATGCAGTCACCTCGTCCGTCACATTACTCGGAATCATGTTAATTTTGCCGTAGTCCCCGCCATCAGATTCCACCACGTTTTTAATCATTGCTTTCTCCACTTCCATGTCCCAAGTCGCATATGTTTTGCCTTCCATTCCCTTAGGCCGGTCCATGCCCTCCCCTTTTCTGGAAATGATACCTGATGTATTGTGCTGAATCAAAGTGGCAACTGCTGTCACAGGCAACGGATCATCACTTGCAAAAGCAGGTGCAATAGAATCCTGAAAATCAATTCCAAACTGTGCTTTTCCGGATGCAACCAAAGCACTTGCACCGTCTTCCGGTGGCTGTACAATCTCTACATCCACCCCTGCATCCTCAAAATATCCTTTTTCTTCTGCCACATATAATCCAGTATGATTCGTATTTGGCGTCCAGTCCAGCACAAATGTAATTTTCTCAAGCTCTTTTCCTTCTTGTTTTTCCTTCTTTTCGCCGCAAGCTGTCACGGAACATACTGTTGCCACAGCAAGCGCCAACGCTACTATTTTCTTTTTCATTTTTATTCTCCTTTTCATTTCTCCCAAGGCATACATTTCTTCTGAAGTATTGACACAAGCCACATCAAAAGCAGACTGATTGCAGAAATCAGAAAAATAACCGCAAACATCTTGTCAAATGCATAAGATTTTCGCACCCGTGTCATGTACACACCGAGACCATTATATCCTCCAAGCCACTCTGAGATTACAGCCCCTACCACACAGTAGGACACCGAAATCCGAAGACTTGCAAAAAATCTTCCGAGAGAACTTGGAAATTTTACATGTAAAAAAATCTGAAGCCGATTCGCTCCCATCGCTTTCAATAAATTAACCGTGTCTTTGTCAGCCGACTGAAATCCTTCCAACAATCCGATTGCGATCGGGAAAAAAGTCACAATCACAATCAAAGTTACTTTCGGCGCCATCTCGTATCCCATCCACAGTACAAGAAGCGGAGCGATCGCAATCGTCGGTATCGTTTGTGTGATCACCATAATCGGATAAAACGCTTTGTAAAATCCTTGAAAATGATCCATTAAAACTGCAGCAACAAACCCGATTACCACTCCCAAAGTCAGACCTAAAAAACCTTCCGTTAAGGTTACTTTCGCGTGTTCCATCAAAAGTGGAAAGTCTTTCACAAATGCCTGTACGACCTCCAGTGGCGACGGCAGCAAAAAGGACGGCACAATTCCGGCACTTGACAGTATTTGCCATACGAACAGCAAAACTACAATCGCTGCCACAGAGTATGCCTTACTCGTGATGTTTTGTAACTTTCTTTTCAATGGTAAGCACATCTCCTTCAGGTTTGTATATCACTTTGATGTAAGCAGCCACAGACGGTGCTCCCGCGCGGATTGCGATGTGCTGACATTCTTTCACAATATCCATCAGTTCATCATAATCTCCCTCGATTGCTGTCTCAAACGGTCCTACATAATAATTTAGTCCGGTGCTCTTAATATAGGCGATCACCTCATCCACAATACGGATTAATTCCTCATCGTTTTTTGCCTCCGGTAAAGTTTGAATTGCTACACTTGCGTTCATCTTTGTCTCCTTCTTTCTTTTCATATTTGATATCTGGGTTCTTAAAAGAACTGCTTTTCCAGAAGAAAAAGCTTCCTTTCTTTCTGAAAGGAAGCCTTATATTGTATACAAACTCATCTATCTCATTATAGACTCTACTTTGTGTTTCAATATTCTCCCTACGCTGGCATTACCCAGATCAGGTTAAGGGTCTAAACATTCTCGTAGTTTACTCTCAGCCAGGTTCTCCCGGCACCCCTGATTTCTTTTCTAGTTTACTCTAAGTTTTTTTGGAAGTCAAGTTGAAAACTCAACTAAAATAACTCTCTATTCCTATCCACGGTATTTTGTCTTGCAAGGTAAATCATACCGGCATCATATGCAGCAACAAAAATGGTATGATGACAAAAGACATCCCTCCCATGCTCATACGGAGAAAACTCATATCAAATATTGCCCAAACGATCGCAAATGGCATCAATGGATTAAATATACTTTCAAAAATAAAACATTTTTTATCTGGCTTCCCTTCGTATAAGATTGTTTCTTCCAATCCGACCATACTTTTTAATTCCTCTACCATAAACTTCCTCCTACTAGATTAATTTACACTAATTCCATTTTTAATAACGAATCCTGGATTTTCAACAGTAAACTAAACAACTTTTTTAAGGTTATTCATCCGATATTCAACTGGTGTTAGATAGCCGAGTGAAGGAGGAAACAGGCGGCTGAATTGCCACCTGTCCTGCAATGATTTCTATCGCCTCGATAAAAGAATAACCGCTGACCTTAATCAGATAATCCAGCACTGATCTGCCACGGATACTCTGACTCCACCACATCCATTTCCCGTTGGAAATCTTCAAACCGTCATGACTTCTCGTTGTGTAGGTATTCCCTGAGAAAGGCACAAGCTCCTACGGTTCATAGTTCTTCAGGTATGTCAGTAAATCCATTCTCATTTCTTCTATCATTTCCCTTGCATTTTCTACGGACAGTGGCATATTCTTTATACTTCCTCATCTGCTTTCGATACATGACTATTCGTCTCTGTATCTTTTGCGGTTGTATCGATTTCCGGGAAATAAATGGTCTGCCCCTCATAAGAAAGATCTGTATGTACTGCAATCTCTTTTCCTTTCCACTCTAAATGGTCTTTTCACAACGGATATGAACCATTCTATACCACTACTATCAATTATGATTAAAAAAGAAAAAGCAGACAGTCCTATCAAAAAACTGTCTGCTACAAACTGTGGTTTTCTGTTATAGATTTACAATCATAATATATTCTTCACTATTTTCATCAACAACAGTAAATCCCACTTTCTCGTACATCTTCACTGCATAATTACTTTTCTGAACAGATAGGGATATTTTTGAATATCCAGCCAATCTTTCTGCTTGTAATAGTTGCTTCAATAATAAAGTTCCAATACCCAATCCTCTATATTCTTGACAGACATGGCAAGTGATGGAGTATCATCATCAATGTTTCCATAATCATTCATAATTCTTACCCAAATAACTCCTACTACTTTTCCCTGAATTTCTGCAACTAAGGCTTTATCGTGTTTTCGATTTCCAAACTCGATGATATATTCTTGTAATTCTGGACTTTCTATTACTGATTTAGGTGGCGGTTCAATTCCGTCTGGAATATAAACCGCTTCATACAAAAAATCACTTAATAAACAGTATTCTTCACTTTTCATTTCTCGTATTATATAGTCCATAATTTCACTCCAAGTTCCAATTTTACTTAACGATATGTGCTGTGATAATTGTATAACTATATGAATTGATGGTCATTTTGATATTTTCAACTTCGCAATACCAATTTTTACCCTGTTTGTATATATTACAATTTTTATCTAACATCTTATTTTTGCAATACTCAACAACATCTGCTGTATCTATTTTTAGATTTCTTTTAATTCTATCAATTCCCATTTCGGTTGTATGAATTTTATCAATATTATCAAGTAATATTTTTTTATCTTCCATTTTTTCTTTTCCTCAACCTTCCTATTCTGTCAAGTCTAAATCTATTGATTTTACAGGCTTTGACGATTTTTATTTACCTCAAAAACAGAGCCGGAAGTGATGGATATCGTAGTATCTTGTACCGAATAGCTGATAAATGGGTGCTATTTATAAAGCGTCCCTGTTTGTTCACTTTATAAAGGCTATTTCCCCTCTGAACAACTATGAGGATGAACCTTCCGTGTCTAATGGTATCCTGTACCAACTTCCTTCGTCCCACCTGTTCATACACCGAGTGCCCGCTAAGCTTTCTATCAAATCACAAGTTTCGTAGGATTGAATTTATGACAATCAATGTACTTAAAAACTATTTAAAAAATTAAATGCAATATATCATTATCAATCTGAAACTCAGTATACATTATACAGTGAGCAAATTCTGATTTCCCAGGTTAATAAATTGGAATTGTCACTTCCGGCATAAGCAAAACGGATGTCCTGCCGGATCAAACATGGTTACAAAATCATCTCCTCCAAATTGACTTTCCGCTTTCTTTGCTCCCAATGATTCCGCTTTCTTAACCATTTCTGCAACATTATCAACCTGAAAATCAAAATGCATCTGTTTTTGTTGTTTTCCTGCATTTTCTGGCCATACAGGAGGAACATAATCTTTTTCCTCAATAAACAAAAAAACAATCCCCGAAGAACTACGGACAGCCGGTCTTGCAAATAGTTCACACATTTCCCAACCTAATAATTCTCCATAGAATCTTTGCAATTTTCTTTCATCATCACAATCAACCATAACATTCCCTAAGACCACTTCATCTACCATATTTTTAACATCCTTTCAAATCCAATTTGTCTTTATCCCCAATGTGGCATAACCAGCTGATAAACAAATGCAATCACAATGGATAATCCAATTTCGATAGCATACTCTTTCAGTTTTCTTCTCAAGAGTATTACACCAATTATCCATGTAAGTACCTCCAAAAAATGGTATATATAAAAGCCCTGGATAATATTGAGATTAAATGCCTGTGCAAGTAAAACACCCATAATTATGCTTGATATGAATATTGCAATAATACCTTCCCCCTTTGCATACCAACATATATATGCCATAAAGAATGTAACAAAAGAAATCGCTATCCATATCATCATATAGGTTTTCGGCAAGAACCCCAAAATGTAATTGCAATAGAGATAGTATCCTGCCAACATGCTTATAAAGAAAAAGAATGTGTTAATAGCAGCTCTCAATGGAGATTTCGCATACACAGAAATTATAGTTGCCAATAAAATCCATATTGCCAAGCGTCCAAAATAGTTGCGGATATCCAGTTGCTGTATTATCACTGGAAAAGCATTTGCAGTTGTACCATCCAGCCATTTCTGCAAGACACCAAGTGCAAACCCAAACAGGATTATTCCTGCTGTTTCGGTTATCTGCCTGTTTAGTGGAATATCTTTTCTTGGCGCCCTAACATTTTCAAGAAATGATTTAATTTTCAACACCTCCAAAAATTCTAATTTATCTATTCAATCCTCTGTAAACCCTGTGTTTTCAAGGCATATCGCCTATTAAATATTCAAACCTTATGTATTTTCCCTTGTTTTTGCCCTTATGAGCCGAAACAAGGGAAATTTTTTATGCTCCGCCGATTACCTTATCCAGTAGTCTTGCGGAAGTACGCTTCGCTTCCCTTGTAGCGTGAGCGTAAATGTTCATTGTGGTACTAACATCAGTGTGTCCGAGTAGTTCCTGCACATCTTTAGGTGCTGCACCGTTTGAAAGCAGATTGCTTGTATAGGTGTGTCTGAGCATATGGAAGTGGAAATCCTCCAATCCCTCCAACTTTTTTCTCGCTGTCCTGCACATAATCCCCACCGTACTCGGTGCTTCAAATGCCCCGTCAGGTCTAAGGCAGACAAAGGATAATTCCTTGTACCCCTCTGGGACTTCCTCCGCCCTCGGCAGACTGTAAACCTCATAATAGGTGCGGTCTTTTTCTTTGACCTCCAAATAGTAATTAAGACTGTACAGTTCCCCGTATCGGAAACGGTTTTTATGCTGTTCTGCTTTCGCAGTTTTCAGGATTGCGGCAAGCGTATCGCAAAAGTCAACGGTGCGGATTTTTTTACGCTTTGTTGCCCCTATTTCTGTTTTGTGCCTTGCCCCGTTGTAACGCATACTGCGGCGTACTGTCAGATATTGTTCTTCAAGGTTGATGTCCTGCCAAGTCAGACCACAGACCTCTCCAATACGCAAGCCTGTATAATAGGCTATCTGTATAGGAAGAAGTGCAGGATTGTTTTTCTTTTTCAGGAAGTCCTCTAACCTCTGATACTGGTCATAGCTGAGCGTTGGTGTGGAAGTTGTTTCCCCATCCTCGTAAGAGAACAGCTCGTATTCTTCTTTCTTTCCTCGCCATACCACATACTGCATCGGGTTAAAGGTTATCAGCCTTTTCGGGAATACTGCAAAACGGAACGCCCCTTGTAAAACAGCCGAAAACAATCGGAGATACCCTTTGCTGAGTGCCTTTGCAGTTGTACCGTCAGGATTTGTGCCTCCAAAGCTGAGAAAGTCTATATACGCCTGTAAATGGTCGGCGGTTACGGTTTTCAGCTTTCGGTTTCCTATCGGGTGCTGTTTGATACGGTTGACCGTTCCTTGATAGGACATTACCGTACCATTGCTGAGATTACCGGGTTTCAGTTCTTCCTCCACCCACAGATCGAGCAGCATACCAACCGTGATGTTTTCAGACTTCGCAACGAATTTCTTTTCCTCATAGTCAGCGATTGCTTTTCTGAGCAGGGCTTCTGTTTCAGACTTGCTTTCTGTTCCCACAAACTCTTTCTGTACTTTTCTGCCGCTTTCATCTTCGATGTAGAAGCGTGCGTACCACTTTTTACCTTTTTTTCTTACAGAACCTTTTGCCATAGATAAATTTCCCCTTTCTATCCGTGGCAATCGGGACTGTGACATATGGTGTGCGTAAAGTAATAAGGTTACTTATGCCGATGAGTGTCAGTCATCGTTTTCACTTGTCAAAGAGCCACGGAATTTTTCTTTTTCAGCAACCCTTTCTTCAGCTGCTGTCACTATCCCGAACAGGTCGCCCATCTTTACAGCGGTGCGTCCCTCATCGTAGATATGTAAAATCCCATCTAAAAACTGCTTCATATCCTCGATAGGAAGTTCCATTTCTTTACGGTAAACTCTTTCCATAATTGCCCTTGACTCAATCGCATAGCGGCGTAAGGACTGCTTTAAGCCTTCGTCCTCCGCTACACGGTCAACTTCAGCCGTTGCGTCTGCAAAGTGATAAGCCATAACCGTATAGAGGTCAATCATCTTTCCGAGGAATGTCGTGAGCAGCTGTTGGTGCGGTTCTCCCTTTACCACAGAAGAAACCGTATCAAGATATTTTTTGATATGTTCCTCCATATCCCTTGCACATAAAGTGCGGCTATCATATTCCTTATCTTCGGAAAGTCCTGTCAGCCATTCGGGAGTGGTCAGGAGTGCCTCTGCCAGTCCATTGATAATCATTGTACGCTTCGGGTCTACTCCGTCCGCTTCATATCTCTGAATAGTAGATTTGTTTACCCCGACACGCTTACCAAGTTCGGGCATTGTTAAGTTTAATTCTGTTCGGCGTTCTTTCACTCGTTCACCGACCTGTTTTGCGGTGAATGTAATTTCTTTTTTCAAGGTTTTCACCTCCTATTGCTGATAGTATAGCATAGAAAAACTTATTTTGCAACCATAAATTTAATAATAGGCAAAAATATTTCTTAATAAGTTGCAAAACAAGTTGACAAGAGATAGCAAAATAAGTATAATTACAGATACACAGTTGCAAAATACGTATTTTGAAAGGAGGTTGATAAAATGAGCAACATCAAAATGGGTTTAACCATAGAAGAAGCAGCAGAATGTACGGGTATCGGAAGAAATACAATGCGTAAGTTGGTAGACTGGGGCAAACTTCCCGTCCTCAAGGTCGGCAGAAAAGCGATTATCCGCAGGGATACTTTAGAGCGATTTATGAGTGTCAATCAGGGAAGAAACCTGCTCAATGAAAACGATGTCCGCAAAGTAGAATAACTGTTCTCCAAGCCCCCAGCGTTTGAGAGCGAAATACACCCCTCGCACAAATCTTCGATTTGTACTCTGGGTATTTCGCCCTTGCAGGGGGCACTGTATCACAGCTTCGGACAATGCACCGCCGCTATGATACAGAAGAAAACAGCACACTGTTTTCTTCGCTGTCCGTCTGCTTACGCCGCCGAAACAGCGGCAACCGATTTCTCGGTTGCAAAAAGAGTATGCCCGTCACGGGAGAAAGGAGTATATGGCAAGACATTCATTTATACAGATGTCGAAGCTACCCAATGTCAAGGGAAGAATATCCTATATCACAAGCCACGCAAGACAGGAAAATCTCTATGCCACCTACCGCACCGCTGACAATGAATTTTGGAGTAACCTTGCAAGGGAAAGCCAGCAGGAATTTAAGCGAAGCGGTACAGAGGGCAAATGTATTGAAGCAAGGGAATTAATTATCGCCCTGCCTGAAGTATATGCAAGATACGAGCCGCAGGAAGTCCTTGAAGATTTTACGGAGGAGTTCCACAGGCGGTATGGTGTGGAGTGCGTGTCAGCCCTCCACCACAACAAACGCAAGACAAACTATCATATCCACCTTATCTTCAGCGAAAGAAAACTGCTTCCTGAACCTGACATCAAGAGAGCCACACGCAGCGTGTTCTATGATGAAACAGGCAAAAGGGTACGCACCAAGAAAGAAATCACAGGGGAGGACGGACAGATACGAAAAGGCTGTACCGTCATAAAAAAGGGCGAGGTTTACGAAAGCCACCTCTTTACCGTGAAAGATGATAAATTCAAAAGTGAGCCTTTTCTTCGGGAGGTAAAAGAGATTTACACCGACCTTATCAATCGGCATATCTCCGATCCCGAACAGCAGTTAAAGGTGTTTGATAAGAACAGCGTTTATCTTCCCACCAAGAAAATCGGTAAGAACAATCCCAAAGCCGCCGAGATTGAAGCGGATAACACCGCAAGGCAGGAATGGAACAGGACAGCGGATATGGCGTTGTTATCGGGTATTTCCGAAGCAAAGATTTTAGAAGTCAAGCAGACCGAGATACACGAAAAAGCAAGTCAGTCAATCATGAGCAAAGGCTGGTTACCTAATCTGTTCCGTGGGATTGTGGCAAAGGCAAAAGATTTTCTGCAAAGCCTTATCAGGGAAAAGGATATGCCGCCCAAGCCTACACTTGATATTGATATGGCAGAGTTCCGCCATATGCGAAGCCTGATGATAAAAGCGCATGAGGGGGCAAAGGAAATCCGTCATTTACAAGACGATATTCTTCCAAAACTGAGAGCGCAGCTTGCCGATACAAAAGGGATTTTCAAGGGCAAAGAGCGTAAAACGATTACCGAGCAGATACAGCAGACGGAAAAGAAAATCTCCGTTAAGCTGGATAAGCTGCCCGATATTCTGAAAGAGGACGGTTATCCCGATGTGCAGGCGTTTATGCGTACTTTCCGAGAAATGGAAAGTGTTGTAGAACAATATAACCGTGACCTTGCCGAATGGGAACGTCAAGTCAGCAGGAAACCGACAGCCACCGCTAAGGCACAGTACAGACCGCCCGAAAAGCAAAGCGTGTTAAAACATCTGCGTGAGATACAGGAACGCAATAAACAGAAACCGCCCCAAAGACAGCGTAAGAAATCCTTTGACAGAGATAGCCGATAGGCATTCAAAAACCGCCGTGTATGGTGTTATCCATAGCGGCGGTATACATAATTATTTACTGTCTGCAAGTGTAATTTTCATATCCTGAACATTGATGATTGTTTCCTGCTTACATTTCGGACAGTAGAGAGGAAAGTTTTTTAATTCCGTATCTTCCCGTATCATAGTACGGGTTTTATTGCCGCATACAGGGCAATATATCCATTCTGAAATAATAGTTGGCATATAATATCATCACCGCCTATCATTATTTTCATATTCATCAAATTGTTTTGTTTTTTTCAATATCCACAGTGCGTAACTTAAGCTAATAATACATAATACTGCACTTGAAATAATATGAAACTTCATTGAAGAATTTTCAACAGCAAAAACGCTCGAAGAATTTACAAAACTATGTGCAATAATACACGGTAAAAGGCTCTTTCCTTTGTAAAAAATAATTGTAAAAAGAAAACCTATTGCGATTGCATAACAAACTTGTAAGAGTGTAGGTATTAAATCTTTTCCGTTCAGTAAGTTTACAATATGTCCAATTCCAAAAGTAACACTTGAGATAACAATCGCCAACTTTACATTGTCATTGTATAATGCTTTGAACAGAAATCCACGAAAAATAATTTCTTCAATGAATCCAACGCAGAGCATACTTAAAATATATAACACAGTTTCTAAAACAGACAGCTTCATCGTAACGCCATTCCATAGGTTAATACTCATAATTAGAAGTAGCGGAGTAAAATATAAGAAATTTCTAAGGCTTCCATTAAAAGAACACAGACCGTATTTTTCTTTTAAGTTGTGTTTACTCACAAAAACTAAAAGAAGCAATGTAAAAACTATAGCAACGGGTGCAGCAATTATTTTTTCAGTGCCAAGCGAAGCAGAAAAGCTGTCAGCAACACTAAACAAAACAACATAGGAAATAATCCAAACCAATGAGAAATTTAATTCATTTTTCTTATATAAACGATACATTATAATCCTCCTTTCAATGAATAAACTGTTCCGTCAAATACCAAGTCTAAATCAGATATAATCGTCTGTTCGTCATAGGTCATTTCGTTATTTGCAAACATACTTGCATATCCGTGTGCAATCAGGAATAATGAACGGAAAATGGTTTTCGCCTGTTCTGTATTGACCTCTACTTCTTTACTCAGTATAGCTATAATAGGCTGTAATTCTTCAGAATTTATCAACTCAGAAATATTTTTTCCTATAAACTCATTTGTTTGAAATAGAAACCGAAACAAATTTTTTTCTGTTTCAGCAAAGCGTATATAATTCAGTCCAATATCTTTCATCGGATTTTCACTCTGAATATTAGTTATATATTCGGAATGATACTCATCTGCCTTAACATATACAGTTTTTTTCAATTCCTCTATTGTTTTAAAATGATACATAACAGGTTGAGTGGAACAGCCTAATTTTTTTGATACAGTTCGTGCATTGATATTTTCTGCTCCCTCACTTCGTGCTATCTCAAATGCTGCATCTATAATCATCTCTTTTGTAATTTTCACCTTTGGTGGCATATTTTTCACCTCTCCGCCATTTTATAATTATTGTTATATAACATAAATTATAATAAAGGGAGAGATTTTTGTCAAGTTTCGTAACGAAAATACAGTAAAAATAAGCGACAGAGAATTTACTCCCTGCCGCCTTGTCTACTTATGCGAATATAATTTCCCTCTCCACAATCTCCATAGCACAAGCCCGAATGTTATTCATCTGTCCAACCCATTCTAAGGCATTTTTCGCCTTTAGGCGTTCCGTGATACCCTGTGCCTGCTTCATCTGTTCTACAATCCTTTCAAAGCGTTCCTCCGCCTGTTTATCGACATCCGCAAGATAAGCATTCAACTTGCCACTTGTGAGTAGCGTGGCGTAAAACGCCCTCTTATGTTCCTGTAAATATCGTTTGTGTCGCTGCCCCCATAAACCGATAGGTTTGTTTTCTTTTTCGGCTGGTAAGGTCAGGCAAGGGATATAATAATCTCTTTGCAGTTCATACCAAAGACCATTGCTTTCATCATAAATATACTTGTTCATTAAAAAATCCTCCACTATAATATATTCGCACATATGTCACAGTTCTCCGATTGCCACACTCTGTTATATCTTGTTATGGGATTTTCTTTCCCTTGATTTTGCCCTTATAAGCAGTCAGGGAGAGAGTAAACTTGTGTGAAATCATATAAAGGGATAAGGCGAACACATTGCGATAAATCCTTTATTTTCAAGGCTTTTGGAGGATTTTATTGATAGACTATAACCTCTGCTAAGAGGCTATAAAATTGTGTTATTCAAATTCGTATTTACAATTATATTAGAAGGTTGAAGGTCTCCCATTCCCACACCCATATTATGCATATCACGTACTACCCTTATCAATTCATCTATTATTATCTTCACTTTTTCCAAATAGTTACAAATGTCTTGTTCCTGATGAAACGGATATGATGATGATACCCAGTGAGTTAAATCTATTCCTTCTACGAATTCTTCTACTAGGAAAGTGTTTTCCCACACCTTAAAATAATCTTTTACTTTTACAATACCATTTATACCTTTAAGTCTATCTAGTATTGTATGCTCAATATTAAGTCTATGCTCTGCGTCATGCCCATTACCATCATACCCTACTTTCGGTCTTGCTTCTTTAATAACAACTGTTTCCCTAGAGTCTTTATTTTCTGCTAAATATATTCCTCCGCCATTATTAAATCGCAATGCTCGTGATATTTTATATTGACTTAATTTGGATGGCTTTTTTTCTCCAGTTCGTTCTACTTCACATTCTACTTTTAATATTTCTGGCTCCGTAACAAAATCTGGCACTCTATAATATGGTGTCCTATTATCGGGAACTAATTTTCCTGTATTATCTTTTATTGCTAATTCACCAGATTCTGTAACCATCCTCTTAAATCCGCCATATCGATAGTATACATTTCCGTCCTTCCACTCTCTATCACTTAGAATATATGGCCCTTTTTCTACCCCCTTTAGACATTCATGTAACTCATCCAATAATATTGGAAATATATTATCATCTGGGTAAATTGCCATGAATTTTCCCGCGCTAGCTCTATTTCCATGTTTTGAATTCATGAGTTTTAGAAATTCCTCATTCGCAATATGCTTAAATGCGATATTTTTTTTAAAGAGTATTTCTCCTACTCGCTTTAATACTTCTTCTGCTGTTTCAGTTGTTGCACTAATATGTATTTTCCATCCCTGATCCTGCATTCTAATTGCAGAATTCGAATAAAATCTCCAGTTAGTGAATTCAACTATTTCCCAATCTTCTGAAGGCAAATCTAATATGTAATCTGTATGATCATCCACTTTGTCCGGCAATTCATAGTAGCGCGTACCTGGTTTTATGTAATTAAAATACAAAAAGTTTCCCGACATAATTTCTCTCCTTCTTTGTTTTCTTAACTCTGGATAAACTATACTACATTTTTTGTATGTTCTATTGATCTAGTCAAAAATACGGATTTACTTGTAAAAAAAGCGGGAAAAATATATTTTTGGAAAAACATGTAAAATTGCATTATATAAGTATATTCTCTGTCAATTTAATTACTATTATATTTTAATTTTCAGTATTGACAGATGTACTCATTTGTACTATATTGTATATGTGTAATAAGTACATTGTTGAAGGTGGTGATATATATGGATATAATTATCAGCAATAATACAGCACAACCCATTTACGAACAAATTACAAATCAAATTAAAAAAATGGTCATGAATGGAGAATTAAAAGCAGGCACCCCACTTCCCTCAATGAGGTCGTTAGCAAAATCACTACACATTAGTGTGATTACAGTTCAAAGGGCTTATGATGATTTACAAAAAGATGGTTTTATTGAATCTACTATAGGTAGAGGGAGTTTTATTACAGATCAAGATCGAACATTCTATCAAGAAGAGCAGCAAAAAATAATAGAAGATTACATCCTTAAAGCTGTCGAAATCGCAAAAACAAATAACATAAAACCTGGAAAACTTATTGAATTAATCAATATATTTTATTTAGAGGAGGAATAAACTTGAACAATATATTAGTAGTTAAAAATTTACAAAAAAAATATTCAGATTCTGAATTTACCTTATCAGATGTATCTTTCTCAATTCCTAGTGGAAGTATTATGGGTTTGGTTGGTGAAAATGGTGCCGGTAAAACTACAACTATTAGTGCTATACTAAATACGCTATTTAAAGACGGTGGATCTGTTGAAATATTTGGTAAAGAGATGACTGATACTTCATTTGATATTCGTGAAAATATTGGCGTGGTATTTGATGCAGTTAATTTTTCAGAATCACTCACTGCAATTCAGCTAAACAATGTTATGAAACATTTATACAAACAATGGGATAATCATCAATACTTAAAACTTCTTCATACTTTCAATTTACCAACTAAAAAGAAAATCAAAACATTTTCGAAAGGTATGGCAATGAAACTTGCTTTATCTGTAGCGTTATCTCATCATCCTAAATTACTTATTTTAGATGAGGCAACTTCTGGTTTAGATCCCATTGTACGAGATGAAATCTTAGATATTTTTTTAGATTTTGTCGGGGATGAAACTCATTCAATTTTGCTATCTTCACATATCACTAGTGATTTAGAAAAAATTGCAGATTACATCACTTTTATACATGATGGTGCTACTATTCTTACTGCAAAAAAAGACGACCTTCTTTATAATTATGGAATCATAAGGTGTAAAGTTTCAGACTTCGACAAAGTCAATACAAATGATATTTTATCATATTATAGAAGAGACTATCAAATTGATATTCTTGTCCAAGATAAAGAATTAGCCAAAAATAAATATCCAAATATGTTAATAGATAATGTAACACTTGACGAAATTATGTTACTTTTAGTTAAGGGGGTGCGCTAAATGAAAGGACTGTTTCTAAATAACTACTATTCTGCACAAGATGGACTAAAAATATCACTACTAATATCTGCACTATTAGTAGTCCTTACACTATTCGTGACTGATAATGTTGCTGCAGCTGCTATGGGACTTATTATATTTATCTTTCCTACAAACAACGTTTCATCACTTCAAGCAGATGAAAACTCAAAATGGAACAAATATGAAATTACTACACCTGTTAGCCGATTCCAAATTATTTTATCAAAGTATATATACTATCTAGGCACTGTAATTCTAGGTTTTATTTGTAGCTTAGCAGTTGTTTGCATTATATTTATTACCGGCCGGAAAGTGGAAGTGAGTATACTTCTATATCCCATTTTATTTGGTATTGCTCTCTCTTTATTTATGGGAGCTTTCCTATATCCGCTTTTACTAAAATTGGGAGCACTTAAAGCTGAATTGTTTACTGTTATTTCTGCTATATTATCAGTAGGAATAATGTTTTTTATATGGTTTGGAGTAAACAAATTGCTTTTTGTCATGGATTTTAAAAGTATAATGATGGGAAGTATATCTTGCATACTTTCACTCATTTTCTTTACTATTTCTTTTTGGATTTCTTATTGTATTTATCAAAAAAAGGAATTTTAACTCACTATCACTTTTCTAATAAATCAGCCCACCCGTCTAATGGTGTGCTACCCGTCAAGCGGACAATGAAAAATAATAAATTTTTCTCCGTCAGCCTATTAATCGGCTGGCGGTATTTTTATGCTACTTTCAATGTAAGTTCATGAAAGGCCATCGGTGTCATTATATGTAACTTACTCTGTAGTCGTCGGTTGTTATAGTATTCAATATAGTCTTGGATGCTTTGGATTAATTCTTCTTTTGATGTAAAGCATTTCCCATAATACATCTCCCATTTTAAGATTCCCCAAAATCTTTCCATTGGTCCATTGTCAATACAGGGTGCAGCTCTGGACATGCTTTGTTTCATATGATGTTTCTTCAGCCGACTATAAAATGCCTGACTGGTATATTGGAATCCGCGGTCTGAATTATACCGAATTCGGTATAATTCAGGCCGCGGAAGTCAGTACGTGTCAAAAGAATACAAACGTGTAACCGCAACTATGCAGTGTAGCTATTCTAAAAAGGCATATCCATGGGATAATGCATGTATTGAATCGTTCCATTCCCTAATTAAGAGAGAATGGCTGAATCGTTTTAAGATCAGAGATTATGATCATGCATATCGTTTGGTTTTCGAATATTTAGAAGCATTCTACAATACGAAACGAATTCATAGTCGCTGTGATTATATGTCACCAAATGATTATGAAGAGCTGTATCGTAGGCTTCAACAGGGCGAATTGCAGATGGCAGATTAAAATGGGGAAAACCTCATTCTCGTAAACGCACCATAGTGCGTACTATCAATTGATTAGCCACTCATCAGAGTGGCATATTTTATAAGTTACTTTCTACATTTCTCTGGCAACTTATCTGACCAAGGAAGCAGATCCTCACAGAAACTTGTATCATGATCTTCCATATGTTTTGGAATCTCTGTGAGTAAATATTCAAAATAATCGTATGGTTTCAGATTGTTTGCTTTTGCTGTTTCAGCAATACTATAGATGATTGCACTTGCTTCAGCTCCTGCAATGGTATCAATCATGACCCAGTTTTTCTTGCCAACACAGAATGGGCGGATTGCCTGTTCTGCGGCATTATTGTCTAGTGGGACATCACCATCTTCAAGAAACACACGCAAATATTTTTCCTGATTCAATGAATACGTGAATCCATTTGCTGTTTTACTCTTTGGCATCACAGACAACAAGTTTTGTTTTGCCCACGCAAAATAAGCATCTACCAGAGGCTTCACAGTCAGCTGTCGATGTTTCAAACGTTCCTCAGAACCTAACTCCTTGAGTTTATTATCCTCACGATAAATCGCTTGGATTTGTTTTAATGCAAGATATGCAAGTGACATTTTCTGACTCGCCTTCGGCAAAGCCTTTACCGCTTCATCAAAGCGACGTCTCACATGTGCCCAACATCCGGCAATCTTCAGGTCTTCACGTTCTTCTGCAATCGTGTGGTAAATCTGGTAGCCATCCGTTATACAGACTCCACGAAATTCCTTTAGGAAGGATCTTGGATGGTTTGCATTACGAGTAGGTTGATACTCATATAGGACAATCTGCTTATCAAGATACATCATTCCTGTTCGGTAAACCCACATGTAGTGCTTTGTTCCGGTTGTTCGGTATTCCTTTGAAACAAGAACCGGAATTTCATCGGCTTGAAGCACATGATATTCATATAACTTTTCGTGTAGGTAATCATAGAAAATCGACAAGTATCTTTCTGCACAAAGAATCGTCCAGCGAGCCATATCTGCTCGATCAATGTTCACTCCCATTCGTTGGAATTCTTGTTCTTGACGATAAAGCGGAACTGCATTTATATACTTTGCATTCCAAATTCCAGCGAGCAATGATGCTGATACAAGGCTGTTCCTTAATAAGTAAGCTGGATGATCTGCCCTTTTGAAATGGTTATCCTTCTTTGACTTATAGACTCCCACATGATGTTCCTCGATTTCAACTTTCATTGGTGTAAAACGGTAACGATTATATACTTCATCTTCTAATTGATACCAGCCGTCTTCTCCGAATTCAGCAATCAATTCATCCTCTGTCATCTTGTGTTCTACAGGGATGACTGGAAGATTCCGGATATCAGCAATACGTTTCCCTTTTGTCTTCTTTCCACGTTTTTTAACAGGTTCTTCTTCGGATTCATCCAGTGCTGCAACAGCCTCTGCCTCATTGAAAAAGACGATATTCCCATCAACCTCCATGAAACAAATCTGGTTATCTACACCTAGTTTCTCAGAAGATTTGCCGAAACGTTTGTTGTTCAATACAGCGACTTGCTCCAACAATAACTGCAACTTCTGATCAATATCCTTCAGTTGTGATTGTTGAACCAAAAACAGTTGAACAAGTGTAGACTTGTCAAAATGATTTAATTGTTCTTCTGTATATTCCATCGCCATAATGACACCCCTTTTCTAAGTATTATTATAGCGGATATGGCAGAAAATTGCGAATTTCATCCCCATCTGAATTCGTCATTTTGCCTATGGTTGTAAGCAACCACAATAAGATTCTACCCCATTAAAATCAAAGGCTTTTAAAGTGATTCCTATAAAATATAAGCTTGCCAAAGTGCTGTAACACACCGATAATGCCTAATAAATCACTTACTGATTATTCAAAATAAAGGGAATGAAGCACTTGATTTATCCTGTAAAATTTCTACCTTTTGCACAAGGATTATGTGGTATATTTCGGGATGGAAATCTCCTGGACCTTTCTTTTGGGAGAAATGGTCAGTCCTTCCATCAGCCAACGGAATTGTTGTCCTGTAAGTTCCTGTACTTCAGATTCATTTCTTGGCCATACAAAACTGCCTTTTTCAAGACGTTTATACAAAAGGAGTTCTTTTAAAATTTTATTACCCTCAGCTATCAGTTGTATGGAATTACGCTTTTTGCATGTTGCTAAAAACGCTGCCTTAAATTGTTCCATGCTAATCGCATGGGTATATTCATTCTGTAAAATATACAGATCGTAGTAATCTCTCAATCTTGTATTCGCTACACCTCTTGCTATTACTGTTTCCATTTTCTCTGCAAGTACTGTTTCCAAATTATAGGCTAAAATAGATATAGTACGTTCTTCAAACATCAACTTAAACGTATACAATACTTCTCTCGGTGTGATAATGTCTCCAGTGGAAATATCTACTTTTAATGGCGTCCGCATTGTTTCCAATGTAGCCTCTAGATTCACTCGTACTCCGGTATATTCTGCCTCATCCATAATTTCACCGACACTTTTTATAGAAAATGTCATACCATCATCAATGGGAACCGCAATAATTTCTTCTATCATTTCCCTTGCATTTTCTACGGACAGTGGCATATTCTTTATGGTTGTATCAATATCCATTGTAGAACGAGTATCCAATCCTACCATAGCAGATACTAGCATTCCCCCTTTCAAAATAAAATTGTTTCTATATTTTGAAAGAGAAATCCGTTCTAAGAAACGCTCCATCACATAGTTACGCATAATAATCTGTGCCTGTAAGCTATCCCCTTTTGTTAAATTTCTTACTAACGCTTTCAACTGTCTTGAAGTTTTAATCATTATAACAATACCTCCAAATATGGTCTCAAAATTTTTTCTACACGAAACTCTTTTGCATATCGCATAAGTTGCGGCAGATTTTTTTCTTTACTTCGCAGGTATTCCTTTATTGCTGACTGTAAATCCTGAATCTCTACATTACTGCGGCTGCGTAATAAATCACACACGGTACGTTCCGCATTGTACGCTTTCACAAGATGTCCCTCTGGTGATTCTAAATTTACTACTCCCAACTCTAAAAGTTCTCTTTTTACACGATATACTTTTATCTTCTGCTCTTTCATACTTTTTGCATGGTATCCTGCTTTTACAGTAACCGTAAATTGTAACGGCTCTCGCTCTGCCATTCCTAACAAATAAAGCGAAGTTTCATGAGAAAAAATAATCTGTGGATATCTCGTTTGTAATAAATAAAAAGGATCTTCCCATGCATCCGGCGACAAGTAAATTCCTTTTGCCACACATTCTAATTCCATTTTCTTTGCATATTCCATAAAATAAGTTTTTGAAATTCCTGCCTCAATCACATCGGCAGTTTGAAGAACTCCATTCTTTTCACATAGCATGTTGTCTAACTTTTCTTTTTTATTCATTTTCATCACCTTACTTTCACACATTGATTATAATTTATTAATGTGTGAAAGTAAACTTTTTTTATTTATTAAAAGAAAACTTTTTCTCTACTATCACAAATTTAACAACTCCTATATATGCCTCCTCCCAAGCAAATACATCTGCACTCGTCTCAATGTGCGAATTTGTATTTTACAGAGTTTACATATTCCATGCTATGTATGCGGTATTGGCTCACCAATACCGTTATAACTATCGCTCCATCACAACCTTATTTCTTGTTGTCTGTACTTCCACACTTTCATCCGGCTCCACATTCAAAATCGGATGTTCTTTCTTATCCATACCAAGTAATGTATTTAATTCCCCTAATCTTGCGTTTTTTTCTGTAATTCATCCCGATTCATAGCAAAGTTGCCTACCACATCTATTTTCTTTTTCATAGATTCTAATTTCCTTTTAATCGCTTCACCGCATAGTTAATAACTTCTTCCGGTGTTGGCCTGTCTCCCTTATGCTTTCCAGAACTGTTTTCCACCAATTCCAAACCGCCTATACTCCTATATTGATTTGTACTCTTGATCGTGTGAATTTATAAAGTGATATTATGAAAGAGGGCGTTCTTCCGCTAAGAAAAACGCCCTTGTTTTATGAGATAATTATAAAGATATAAAGATGTATTTTCAATCCTGAGCTTTTCCGATTAATCCAGATCTTCTGTACAAGCCTGCATAGCTTCCATCACAGCATTTCTAAATCCGAATGATTCCAATCTCTTGACCATTTCAATCGTAATTCCGCCAGGTGTACATACCTGATTCTGAAGTTCTGCCGGATGTTTCCCTGAACGAAGTACCATCTCAGCACTTCCCTTTACAGCCTGTGCACTGAATTTGATTGCCTGCTCCCAGGTAAATCCTTCTCTTGCTGCTCCATTGGCCATAGCATCAATCAGCATAAATACCATTGCCGGAGAACTTCCTGTTACTGGGATAATACCATTCAGCTTGCTTTCATCCAAAATTTCTGCGATTCCAAATCCAGAGATCAGCTTTAACATGATCTCTGTCTCTTCCTTGCTTACATTCTTATTCGGTACAACGGCTGTAACAGCTGCGCCTACCTGAGCACATGTATTTGGCATGCAACGTACGATCTTCGCATCACTCCCCAAATGTTCTTCCAGTTCTGCAATTGTAACACCTGCTGCAACACACCATACGATTGTTCCATTCTCCTTAACGGTATCTTTGATTTCATCCATAATAGCCGGTACCAGCCATGGTTGTACTGCTACAAGAAGTACATCATTCTTTGCTGCAATCATATTATCATCGACAGCTGTAAATCCTGCTTCTACCGCTCTTTTTCTGCTTCCTTCAAATTTATCCGATATGGTAATATTTTCAGGTTTTACAAGATCATTATTTACAATACCTCCAAGAATCGCTCCTGAGATCAATCCATATCCAATTCCACCTAATTTCATTATTGTTTCCTCCTTCAAATCCTTTTTCATTGATAATCAATTTGTTTCCAAATTGTTACCGTATACCGCTTCTTTTTTGTCCACTTTTTTCAAAGCTCTTCGGAACATATTGACACTGGTATAAAACACTACTACTATTACCATCCACTGTAATGTGGAAATCGACATTGACTTTACAATATATACTGCAACCGCTACACCAAACACACCGCCTACAGTCAATCCCATCACTGCATGACGGTCAACCAGACCTTTTTTCAGACTCATCAGACCTGTTGTCGGAGTAGATACTGCTCCGGTACACATCATGATAGGGAATGACACCAGAGGGCTCATGCCCAGCATATAAATCATACACATACACGGTGTAAAATTACCAATACTGAAGTTTAATGCCACACCAAAGATAAAGTTACCAACACATGCGATTACCAGTTTAATTCCTTCCATTCCAATTGCGTCTCCGCCTGCCGGCAGGATTCCAAACTTGCTTCCTAGCATCAGAAGTGCTGACAGCAGAAGTCCAAATGCCATAACAATCGTAACTGTTCTTTCTGAAATCCTTGCAACCAGTTTGTTGCCAATAGCAGCTCCCAACACTCCGCATATTACAATCGGAATCAATGTGCCGAATTCCACTTTCACAGAACTAGTAAAAAGTAATGCTTCAAAGATGACCGGGATTGCAACTCCAGCATTCAATGTCCCCGGAATTTTCTTGTCATCTACTAGACGGAACAAGCCGTAGGCCGCCGTTGTTGTTGCAAATGATCCAATTCCAAGTGCATCGAAGAAGTTCACAACTGCTCCTATGATGTAATGCAGTATCGTCTCTTTTTTAGATACTCCTTCTTCTTTATTCTTCTTATAATCTCTTACAATAATGGCACCTACCACGATCGCATACACGATCAGAATAATCTGAATTATTTTTAATATCATCTAGCTATCTCCTCACTCATACTTTTCTATAATAGATTCCATTGATTTTAATTGCACATCCTGGCTGATATTCCTGTAGCTTTGATGCTATGCTGCTCATCTGCTCCTGATTTGGTGACTGGATATCTTCAAGCTCATACTTTTTCCCCATTTTTCTATAGGTATCCACTCCCAGCTTATGATATGGCAACAATTCAATGTCCCTGACTTGTTTCAATGGTCTGACAAATTCAGCCGTAAGCCTCATGTTTTCTTCTGTCATATTAATTGTAGGAATTGTCGGAATTCTCACATGAATATCTCCTGTAAACTCCGCATCCATACGACGGATATTGTCCTTGATGATTTTATTGGATGCACCTGTATATTTTAGATGCTGTTGCTCATCGGCCAGTTTGAAATCCACAAAAACCGTGTTTAGATAAGGAAGCATCTTCTCCAGTGCCTCATATGGTCCATACAGACTGGATTCAATCGCTGTATTGATTCCTTCATCCCTGCATTCTTTCAGAATATCTCGGACAAAATCCGACTGCAGAAGCACTTCTCCGCCACTGATTGTCACACCACCACCTGAATGAAAGTAAAAAACTTCATCCTTGCGTATAATCTTCATAATACTTTCCGGTGTTGCATCATATCCATAATCCATCATACATTCTATGGACTGCGACTCCGGTGTCGAACACCACTGACACCGGAGTGGGCAACCTTTCATGAACACGACAGTTCTAAGACCATCTCCGTCATGGATGGATGCTTTTTCTATCCGAAGTACCTTTCCTGTCCGTCTTTCCATTATTACCTCCTGTTAACAGGTGCTACAGAAGTTGCTCTGTGCGGTTCTAGCAATAATCTCATCCTGCACTTCTCTTCCAAGCTCCGTAAAATATGCTGTATATCCAGCTACACGCACCAGCAGACCTTTGTAATTTTCCGGCTTTTTCTGTGCTGCAAGAAGTGTCTCTTTATCGATAACGTTGAACTGTACATGATATACATCCAACGTACACAAACTTCTCAACAGTGCCATCAGCTGCCGAATACCGTTTTCAGTCTTTACCATATCCGGTTCCAGTTTCATATTAAGCAATGTTCCCTGTGTATATCTTGAATGTGGAATACTTGCAACTGACTTAATTACCGCTGCCGGTCCTTCTACGTCTGTTCCTCCATTCGGACTGATACCATCTGCAAGTGGCATCCATGCTTTTCTTCCTGATGGCAGTGCTCCAACGTCCTGTCCAAATGGTGTATTACCGGATACTGGTAAGATACCAGGTGTCATCTGTCCAAATTTACTGTGATATTTTTCAATTTCATCTGCAATAAATGTAAGCATGTGGCTAGTAATATCATTTACATCATCGTCATCATTGCCATATTTATGACTTTCTTTACAAAGTTTCTGAATCTCTTCATATCCTTCAAAATCAGCATCAAGAGCTTTCACCATATCTTCCATGCTGACCAGCTTACGGTCATATACCAGATCACGGATTGCTTCCATACTGTTTATCAAATCCGCTACACCAATCAGAATGATACCATTACCGGTGTTGTATTTCGCTCCGCCCCACGCATAATCTTTGGCATTCTTCACACATTCGCGGAAGGATAAGGAAAGTGCCGGAACGATTCGATCCATGCAGATATCATCGATAATATGGCTTTCCTTTACACAGATACGTACAGAATACTTTAATTGCTCTTTTACTGCATTTTCAAAATCCTCATATGTCTCAAATGTAGTCGGATCTCCGGTCTCTGTTGCTACCTTTCTTCCTGTCTTACGGTTCACTCCATTCGTCAATGCGAACTCAATGATACCGCCCAGATTAATATCTGCAAATGCGGAATAGTGACGCAGTCTTCCGTCTAGATTTGTCTCTACACAGCCTGCCGGATTCCAGTCATATGCTTCCTTAAGTGGAATACCTTTATTCATCAACATACGTATTCCCACATCATCATTATAGAATGCCGGGAATCCGGTACCCAGGCTGATAACTTCTGCAACCTTCTTCAAAAACTTAGTCGGATTCTTAGCCATACTGTATCTTACACACATGTTTGGCTGATAGAGCTGCACATCCTGTGTAGCCTGTAACATCATATAAGAAATATCATTAACTGCATCTCTGCCCTCTGCATCGATGCCACCACAGCACAGTGTCTGGAACATTGGATATCCTGCTGAATATCTTGCTGTTGTTGCATCCTGGAATACACATGGTTCAGAGAACTTCACCCACAGACACTCCAGAAGCTCCTGTCCTTCATCCTCTGTGATTCTTCCACTTTCAATATCGACTTTGTAATATGGATAAAAATACTGATCCATTCTTCCCGGATTATATGCTGCTGCATTCTGCTCCATAAAAATCGAAATATGATAGAAGTAGAATGACTGAATTGCCTCCTGAAATGTCCTTGCCGGATATCTCGGTACATGATGGCAAGTCTCAGCAATCGTTAATAATTCAGCTTTTCTTTCTTCGTCTTTCTCCAGCTCTGCCAGACGTTCTGCTTCTTTCGCATATCTTTCAGCCATAATGCAGATGCCTTCTGCCGAAATCAGGAGTGCCTGAAGATAATTATCTTTATCAAATGCTCCCGGGTCTGTCAGGTCAAGCGCTTCTCGCTCTGCCTTGATTGTATTCATGATACTTTCAATACCTTCATCAATAATCTGCTTGTATCCGGCAGTCGTCTCGCCCCAGCCTCGTACAGCTTTCTTATCAATGTAGATCTGTCCACTGTCTCTTAATGCGCGTACATCATCTGGAATCTGTTTGAGCCATGCTTCATAAGTGGAACGCCCTTCCCAAAATGGTTTTACTACATCCAAGAACATCTGTCTGTCTTCCGGCTTTAAAATAAAAGGATCATATTTTCTTTCATTGATGGTATCCAGTTCTTTGTCCAAGATAGACCAGCAAGTATCTGCACTGAGAATACCGCCTCGCATCTTACTTCCGGCACACCCTACGATCAGCTCCTGATCCCATATCTTGATTGTTTTCTCCTGGCACTGTCTGCGAAAAGACTTTGCTTTCTGAATAGCCAATGGCTCTCCACCCGTCTCCCTGAAACTCTCCGTCAGAATTCTTGCATTTTCTAGATCCATTTCTGGGATTGTATTAACAACACGTTCTTTCATGAAATTTATTCTTGCTCTTTGTTTCTCATTCATGATATGACTCCTCCTTCACCATATTTATCTAGTAACTTTCGAACATATTCTCTTTACTTTCTGACAAGATTATAACGTTATATTTTTAACAATTCCATTACTTTAACAAAGAAAAATATTAATTTTTCCACAAAAAATTCCACAAAAAATGTGATAAAATCCAATTCCACAACACATTATTGCACAAAAAAAATAGAATGATACACTTACATTGTGTATCATTCTCTGAACGTTATCTCTTCACAACACTAAAAAATATGATTTCTGTATTGCTTAGGTGTCATTCCATTTTTCTTTTTAAATGCCTGTATAAAATAGCTGGAATCGTTAAATCCTACACGAAATGCTATATCTGTAATATCCAAATCTGTAGTCCGCAACAATTCCATGCCTACCATAACACGATACGAAGACAGATAATGCATTGGCGTTTCCTTAATGATATCCTTAAAACAGCGTCTGCACTCTTCAATGCTAATACTTGCTGATTCAGCAATCTCTTTAATCTTTCTATTGTTCCTTCATAGACACCACCCACACTGTTTTCTTCTATAAATTCCAATATTTCAGCTCGAATTTCTTCTTCTGATAAATATTCCTCTTCTAAAACCGTTATGTACTTTTCCAATTCCTTCGGAACTTTTAAGATAGAAGAAATGAAAATAAACACAGTATCCAATTCTCCTTCTGCAATCTTTAAACAGGCATTTTTGAACAATCCCACAATTCTTGCATCTTCCAAATAGTAATCAATGTTTTTGATAATGATAACTTTTTCCTGAAATTCCTGCTCCTTTACACCATTTTTGAGAAATTCTTCTAAAGTACAATTATCATCTAAAATCTCCTGTATTGAATGAATTTCTCTTTTTTCTATTTCCTTCCGATTTAGAAGTCCATACATCTGATTCCATTCCCATACTTTTCTTCTACCACTTGCTTTTAAAATACTTTCTTCTACTGCATTATCATCGTAGCTGTTCACATAAATAATCGGAACATTCGCATCAATATATGCTTTTAATTTTTCTCTCAACATATTTTCCTCCTGCTTTTTCTATTTTTGTACTATAGAGTTTACATTCGCCTGCATCATTTCTAAAAAATTCCAAGCGACTTCATTGATCACATCACGATGAAGAAGTTTCTTATCTTCATCATTCATATTGTATTCACCCGAAATTTTTATCTTTTGCTTATAAAAATTTTCCGCCTCTGTTTCTTCTATTTTAATCTCCGGAAAATCAATTCCAACCAGTTCTAAATCTTCCATTTCTTTCGTGATAACAAAATGCTCCGAAAGTAAATATATCAGATTCAGAATAAATATCAGAGTCTTCAGACACCATATTCATGATTGTTACTGTTGAAGAAGACACTCCATTTAATGCTTCTGCTGCTTTTGGACTATATATATCATCTTGGTCTTTTCTAATCAAATATCTTATATAATTCGTTTTATCTAAATTCCTCCGCTTCAGTTGCATTTCTAAAAGCTTATAATCCTCTGGTGATAATTCTACATATAGTGCTTTCTTTTTTTCATTTTTCATAATGATTGCTCCTTTTTAAACAGTTTTCACCCAATATGGCAAAAGTCTATGCCATATTGAATGATTGATTTTAAAAGCTTATCCAAGCTCTCATTACTTCTTTGTTAGTTATCTTTTCTTTTTAATTTTTATCTACTCCCCTTATACACGTCTTCTTATTATTTAATTCATATAAGCAGATAAACATATGATTAATGTTGATAAAAGAAAGGGGATTACTTTAATGAATACAGAGACCTATGAAGACTTAATAACAATCGAAGAGCTTTGCGAAATCCTATCAATCGGAAAAAACACTGCCTACCGATTACTAAACACAAAAGAAATTTCTGCTTTCCGCATCGGACGTATTTGGAAAATCCCAAGAGCATCTGTTTCCTCTTATATAAAATTCCATACCACTTTACTATAAGACAACCGGACTGATTACTCAGTCCGGCATTTATTATGTAGCATGAATAAAAATACATTATTACAACATTCTTTTGACGAAGATTTAGATTAAAAATTTGACGAAGATTACGAAAATAAACTAGGTTTATAAGTTGCGTATATATTTGTATGATAAGTCGCTTACTTTTTATTAAAAAGCATGCAGAATTTGCGTTAAGATGTTCGTACAGAACTTTGACGAAAATCATGACGAAGATTTTACGAAAATCGGTACAATAACATGCGCCAATTTGCAACAGCTTACAAGAAGTGCCTTTGACGTGAAAAGCCCCAGAAACACTAGGTTTTCTGGGGTTTTAATAAGCTTTATTAAGTTATGATAACTTGTTCGATTTAGGAATTAGTTTCCCATCTGTTTTGCCAACTTTTATTTACTGTTTTCTCAAATGCCCATTTTATAAGGCTTTCTACGCTTTCCTCAATTCTGCTCTTCCATTTTACCCAATTTCCCTTTGGGTAGAAACTTTTCATTCCCGTTGAAAGCAAATTTCTCTTATTTTGCTATGTTGGGTACTCTTTTATGCACACTGGGTAGAGTTTTTATTTTTCTGAACTTTCTGTTTTTCACTCACGCTACCAAACTTTGCTATTTCTTCTTCAAATTTTGTTTCTGTCACATGAGTATATATGTCAATCGTTGTACTGTAATGCTGATGTCCCATTAGCATTTGCACTACTTTAGCGTCCATTCCTTTTTCAAAGCACCTGCTACAAAATGTATGTCGGATTGCATGAGGATAAAGGTCTTTAAATTCTATCGGCTCTCTGTTTTCCTTTACCGCTTCTATTGCTTCTTGAAAATTGATTGCTTTTACTACTTTCTTAATTTCTTTTTCTGCTACATTCCGAATAACTGGACTTCCTAAAGAAGTGGTAAACACCAAGTTATCAAATTCTCCACTTGAACGCCAACGATTTCCATAGGCTTTTTTCTGCCTGTTCTGTTTTTCTTTTTGAGATAACAGAATTTCTTCTGTTTCTGCCATAAACGGAATACTTCTGTATGAATTATGTGTTTTAGGCTTTGTTAGTCGCATAGTCTTTACTCCATTTTCATATTGACAGGATAAAGACCTTTGAATGTTAATACATTTCTTATTCCAGTCTATATCTTCCCATTTCAGACCACCGACTTCCCCAATTCGCATACCCGTCAGAAACATAATGTAAAACATCTCTTTATACCAGTTATGCTCTACTTCCTGCAAAAACCTTGTTTGCTCTGCCATTGATAAGAAACGTCTTTCTGCTGTTTTATTTTCCCAAGGTACATTGATTTCAAAACATGGATTGATGTCTATAATACGATTATTCTTTGCAGACTCCAAACACTCCCGAACTCTGCCTAAAGCATCTCGCATACTGGAAGACGCTCTCCCCTGCTTATTCATATCGTTAATGACACGTTGAATATCCAAGTTCCGTATATCTGTCACTTTCATATTCCCTATTGCTTTTCCAAATGTATTATAATATTTGCTACGCATAGGAAACACGCTTGTTTCCTTGATATTAGGAATTTTATAATTTGCAAACCATTCCTCAAACCATTCATTCAGCGTTATTTTCTGACGTTTCATATCAATATTATTTCTTGCTTCTTCTTTTGCCTTTTCAAACAATATTTTTAATTTCTTCAAATCAACATCATACAAGTTAATGTCTATTCCGTTTATCTTTGCTCTTGCTTCGTATCTACCGTCCTTTCTTTGACGTAAACCTGTTCCTAATTCTTTTCCTTTTAAATCTTTACCCATAATCTCTACCCTTTCTATCAATCAAATATTTTGATAAATAAAAAGGGAACTTCTGTGATTTTAACCATATACTACTATAAGTTCGCCTCCTTTTCAATCAGAACTTCAATAACTTTTTGCTTGTTGCTCTAGCCATGTGTCTAATAATCTTCTGTTCGCATACCACCGATACCCAATCTTCATGGAAAACGGACAGTTTCTACTTTTCAAGAGTTCTCTTGTCTTTGTTTCTCCAAGTCCAAGATACTCACTTACTTCCTTTAAATTTAATAATGCTTTTTCTATACGATTATCCCCTTTCCTCTAATCTTCTTGCTTTTATGTAATCATCATACAACTGTTTCTGTGTGATATTCATTTCTCCATTTGCTACAAGATTACCGATATAATCCCTTTTCTCTATCTTTCCAACCTCTGCAAACAGTTTCAAAGACGGAGCAACATACTTTTCTAACCATTCCCACACCTTTTGTAAACTTTTCTTCTGTGGTTGCATGGTAAGTTTAACCTTACCTATATCTTTCATCAGTTCCGCCCACGCTTGATAGGTTGGGTAAAGCCTTTTTCGTGTTGTCATGCTGTCTGTCGGCTTTTCTAAAAATCGTATTTTGCTGTTCAATACTTCCATTGCCAGTCCTGCCACATCTCTATATCTCAATAATTCCTGTACTACGCTAACTGCCATTTCCTGCCGAAATCTCAACTCATATCTATTCCAATTTTCGTCTAATTCTGTTCCATATTTTTTATTCTGTTCATATCCTTTTTCATAAAATACCAATCTCAAATTGCTGGCTGAACTGCCGAGATAAAGACTACCACCTTTACTCTGAAACACTTCTTCTTTCAGTTCTCCCGAGTCGTGAAAATCTATCTCCCTTAGTTTTGTGGAAAGCAATCCCTCTTTTGTCCGTACAATCAAATCGGGAATACTCAAATAAGGTTTTCTATCATCTATCGCCAAATCAATCCGAGGAACATTGATATGATACTGGCAAACTCTGTTCAAGAAATCAAACCATGTTTCCTCATTGAGTTGTAAAAAATTCTCATAGTTGCGACAGCCTTTCCCACTCATCAAAATCTGAAAGCCTTGATACTGTGCATTTCCTGTCGGCTTTAGCACCTTGATATTATCGAAGATTGCCACAACCTCATGTCCTGCAATCCCCTTTTCATAACCCGTTACGGTCATAAGTTCCAAAGGTATTCTCAGTACATCTTCTATAACTGCTTCTAACGGAACTTCCTTAATCGTTATCTGACACCAGTCTATCAAGGCACTTAATGCTTCTTTCTGTCGTATTACTCCCCTGTTAGTGTAGGGGAGTTCTGGAAGAAAACTTCCGCTTCTTTCTTCCAAATTTACCATACCTCCTATCTGCAATGGCGTTGCCATTGCCCTGCCCTCAACCTGCCGTTTGGTACGTCAGAACGAGGACAGGAACTTTGACCGCCTACATATTTTTGTTTGCAACAGGGCGGATACCCTTACAGGTAATCTTCTCCACTAATACAGGAAAGTTTCCTCTCTGCACATAAGGGGCATATACTGGTTCTTCCAGTTCCACCACCGCATAAGGCTCAATCTTCGGAAGTTCCGTTGCTTCCAAGCGAATATCCACGCTGTTCCCAAGCTTCATGCTTCCAAGATGAAGTTTTAAGGCTTCCACTTCCTCTGTTTTCTTCTTACTGTCTTTATCATAGCGGTAACAGTTATCCGCACCCATGAAACGAAGTTCTCCAAATGCTTCTTTTACCTGTTCTTTTGTCAATGTAATCTGCATACACGTTCCTTTCTCCCCGTTGAACCGATAGGTCAGTTTCTCATATTTTCAATTTCTTATTACGACGTCGTTTGTGGTTCAGTTATTTCTGAACTTAATTGTATATTAGCACAGACATATTTGTTTTGCAATAGGAAGTTTAGTTTTTTATAAACTTTTTATTTTCTTTTTTCTGAACTTGTGGTATAGTGTCCTTAGACGATAAGATATGAAAAGTTATAACGAGATATGGAAAGAGAGGGTTTTCAGATGAATACAATCGCAGAACGGATTAAATTTGCCATGAAAGCAAAAAATAAAAAACAAGTAGATATAGTCAAAGATACAGGTATCAGCAAAGGGGCGTTTAGTTCCTATCTTTCGGGACAATACAACCCCAAAGCCGATAAAATGGAACTGATCGCCGACTCCTTAGATGTAGATTTGCGTTGGCTTTACGGACAAAATGTGCCTATGGAACATACAAGTCAAAACGATAACGCCCTGCAATATGTCTTTTATAACAACTCCTGCTCTGAGTATCTTCTTGATGATTTAGATGATATATATATCGCCATGATGACACAATATGCCGCCCTCATTCCACGCTTTTATGTCCTTGTCAATCGTGCTGGAAATGCAATGCACATACTGCCACTATTTTTGAAAGAGGATAGTTCCCAATTCTATGAATGCCCGTCTGATTTCTTTTATTCCGACAGGCATACAATTTTTACAAGAGATTTTGAAAGCATTCACATGGTATTAACAACCGCCACGATTTACTATTATGGAATTGATACAGCAACCTATGAACCGAAAGTTACCATGCTCTCCTACTCACAGACTGACGACTGCTTTCATATCGACAACGGAATACAAGACGGTCACATAAAAGCATTTGAAAAGGAACTGGAGAAAGAAACACTTTACTTAAAACATAACGCCCAGTAACAAACAAGAGGACTTGCAAGGTTTCTGACCTTTCAAGTCCTCTGCTGTATCATGGTGCTGTTGGCTGTGTCCGTTCCGTCAAGGACTGCCCTACGGCGTATCGGCTTCGCCTTGTTCCTTGACCTCACTACGTTTTCTTTTTTTCTTGCCACAACAAAAGCCTGCACGAATTTTCTTCAATCCGACAGGCTCTCATTCTTTCACATACTCTATCAATTCTTCTATTCCACAATCCAAGTAACTGCACAGTTTACAAATTAGTTGTGCGTCTAATCTCTGAAATTCATTTCTGCAATAACGATTAAAGTTAGACCTCGGTATATCCAATTCCTTACAAATGGTATTCTTACTAACTAAGACTTCCCATACCCCAAATGGGACTTGTTCCTTGAAAATTCAATATTTCAGCTAACAAAATAGCGATTTATGCCACAGTAGCCAGTGGATGGAGTGCATTACGCAGATATTCCGGCAGTCTGGACTCAAAATCAGCAGTAAATCTAGCCAACTGTTCGTCACTAAGCTTCAGAAGTTCCTGAAGGCTTGCCATGAAAGCATCCATCAGGATGCTAAGTGAACGGTAGAAAGTGATATCTGCCATTTCATCTACCAGAAAAAAGAACAGTTCCCCTAGGGTTCGTTGATCTTCATTCTGTCTCTGCTCCATTGCAAGTAACATGTATCTGGTAAACACGATTGCTACGTGAGCAGTCAGTGCATCATAAGATAAGCTATGACATTCACCAATCAGATTCAGCATAGACTTGCAGGTCTTGAAAAAGACCTCGATTTTCCAGCGTTTGCCATAGATGCGGATGATTTCTTCTTCGGAGAGCGATGTATCTGTGCATATGAAAGCAAGCCAATCCTTACGATTGGCCTTGTTTCTTACGCAAACGATTTTTGCTGGAATGGGATTCTCTTTCCCTACCATCACATCAACAGAAAGAAGATACCTGGAACGGCCACGACGTTTCTTGTTCCTGGAATATATTTCCTTGATATTAAGCTGGTCCTCACCATAAGTGTACTTGATGCGGCTGCTTTTCTTGATCATGGCAATGACATCCATTCCTCTAGACTTAAGCGCAGTTATCTGTGCAGGATTGGAAAACCAGGAATCAAAAAGCACATATTCTGCAGAAAGCCCCGCAGATACAGCGGTATCAAGGAGTGTAAGCATTGCCTCCGGAGCTTTTGTCTGTGCAAGCTTACGACGCTTTCCGGCAAGAGTTCTCTTATCAAATGCCTTCACAGGGCCGATGATGTTCGACTCTTTGGATGAAGCCAGGAGACAGCTGTTTACAGGAATCAGCGTATTCCCATCGCTCCAGCTTACGGTCAGCATACGGAAGCCTTTCTTGTAGTTCATTCCCGTATGATCAAAGACTTTAGATCCCAGTTCTGTCTTTTTGCAGCTTGTACGATGGAACAGACTGTCGTCGATGATAAACACGTTCTTACGGGAGTCATCAGTAAGGTGCTTTAGATCATTCTTCACGATGTCAGCAGCAAGAAGTGATGTAAAACGGAGCCAGTTGGTTTTCGTAGAATTCAGAAAACGATAGAAGGTGTTCTTGGAAAACGCTTCTTTGAAGGAACCTGTTTTCTGTTGCATATACATACTTCTTCCAGTGAAAATGTTCCCCATCTTATACTTAAGCAGAGAAACAGAGGAAACGCCTTTCTCTTTGGTGCCGTTGCATTGCTTCAACAACCTGCCAACGTGATGCTTGATAAAAAACTTCTGGACACAATCAAGTAATGCTACCTCATTGCTATTGTTCTGTGATATACTGGACATGGCATAAATCCCCTTTTCTATTTTGGTTTTTCGACAATTCTATTATACCAAAGGAACGTATTTATGCCTTTTTAATTGGCTGAAATATTGAATTTTCAAGGTTAATCACACCTTATTGGTGTGGGAAGTTTGAGTTACTAATTCCTTTTTCTTTCAGCAGTTCCTCTATGTGAAGTTCCAAATGTCCATACTTCATTGCCTCACCTCTACATAAAAGTATATTCAATAAATCTTTATGTAGTAATTCACTATATAGTGAGGTACTATATAGTTATCCCTATAACTATGTAGAAACAGAGGTATGTCAAAATGAAAAAGAAATTGTTATTTGCCACTATTATTCTAGTCTTGCTTGCAGGTGTTCTCTATTACATTAGCTTGCCCGATTATCTTGTATTTAACAGTATGTCATTCAGCAATGGGGCTAATCGTGATACCGAATTGCAAGTTATCGTATATCAATACTGGAATATTGATGAAGTGGTAGCGGAAATCAAAGCAGAACATAATCAAATCAACGGAACTCCTACTACGCTTACAATCAATCTACACCGTTCTAAATGGTCTTTTCACAATGGATATGAACCATTTTATACCACTACTATCAATTATGATTGAAGAGGAAAAGCAGACAGTCCTATCAAAAAACTGTCTGCTACAAGCTGAAAGTTGTCACTCTGGTAATTCCATTTCATTATTCATTTTTATAAATCCGTATTTTTCATATAATGGTCGCCCCATATCTGTCGCTTCTAATGAAATAGAAAAGATGCCTTTGCTCTTACTGTCTTTAATCAGCATATCTAATGTTTTATAGGCAATCCCTTTTCTTCTGTACTTAGGATTAGTATACATATTCATTATGTACGCCTTTTTTCCGCTCGGATTATGATAGGTCGGCATCACTTGAAAAAAACTAACACCACCAGTTCCAATACAACAACTTCCATTAAAGACCAAATACGCAATATGAGAGCCATCGCAAAGAGCTTTTTGATAATAGCTATAAGATTGCCTTTCTACTTCACCCATATCAGTATCAACGCAAAGTTTATTAGCGGCTTTTAATACCTCTATTCTTGTTTTTACCAATATATCTATATCTTCAAGCGTCGCTCTTTTATATGTTAAGTTCATCTTATATTCTCTCCTACAACTTAAAATTTGTTTATTTCTCATAATATCATACTTTGTAATTATTTACACCATTATAATCAAAAAAATAACGCAGACAATATCTCTACTATCTGCGTCATTCCTTTCATATCTTCTTGAAATATTTACTCCATTTTCTTTCAACTTTTACTCCAAATTTACTCCATTTTAAAAATCTGTTACGATATTTTGCGGTATTCTACGATACCTTTTCTTTGAAGAAAAATGTCTGCAAACCTTGATTTTCAGCGAACTTTTCAATATTTCCAAGCACTTTATTCTGTTGTGAGATTTTCTTCTCAAATTATTTCTGCACAATATTTATGATTCTTCCCGGAACGTAAATTTCTTTTACGATTGTTCCTGTCAGTTTATCTGCAACTGCTTCTTTACCAGCTTTAATCGCATCTTCTTTTGATACGTCTGCCGGAACTGTCACAACTGCTCTTGTTTTTCCGTTAATCTGAACAGCAACTTCGATTTCATCATCTTTCATTGCATCTTCATCGTATGTCGGCCATCCTGCATTGAATACAGTTCCTTCGTGACCTAACTGCTGCCATAATTCTTCTGCCATATGTGGTGCAAATGGTGCCAACAATACAGCAAATGTGCTCAATGTTTCTTTATCGATTCCGCCTTCTTTTTTCGCGATATCGATTAATTTATTGTTGTATTCCATGAAACCGGAAATAACCGTATTTAAGCTGAAACTTTCAAGACGCGTTGTGATATCGTATACCATTTTGTTACGAATCTTGATCATCTCTTTTGTCGCTTTTACATCTGCATCTTTGCTGTCCATAACAAGATTCCATACACGGTTCAAGAAACGGTATACACCGTCGATTCCGCGGTCATCCCATTCTGCATCTAATTCCGGTGGACCTACAAATAATTCGTACATTCTAAGTGAATCACATCCGTAATCTCTTACCAAATCATCCGGTGATACTACATTTCCTTTTGATTTACTCATCTTGATACCATTTTTACCAGTAATCATACCTTGGTTAAATAATTTCTTAAATGGCTCGTCAAAATCGACTGCTCCGATATCGTATAAGAATTTTGTATAGAAACGAGAGTACAACAGGTGAAGAACAGCATGCTCCACACCACCGATGTACATGTCTACCGGAAGCATCTCATCTGCTTTTTCTTTGGAAACCAATGCTTCTGAGTTATGGTTATCTACATAGCGCAAGAAATACCATGAAGACCCTGCCCACTGAGGCATTGTGTTCGTCTCACGTTTTGCCGGCTTTCCACAAACCGGACAAGTTGTATTTACCCAGCTTTCGATTCCCGCAAGTGGAGATTCTCCTGTTCCTGTCGGTTCATAAGAATCTACTTCCGGCAACGTCAATGGAAGCTGATCTTCCGGTACCGGAACTGCTCCACAATCCGGACAATGTACAATCGGGATTGGCTCTCCCCAGTAACGCTGGCGCG
This sequence comes from Coprococcus phoceensis, assembly GCF_900104635.1. Taxonomy (NCBI): domain Bacteria; kingdom Bacillati; phylum Bacillota; class Clostridia; order Lachnospirales; family Lachnospiraceae; genus Coprococcus; species Coprococcus phoceensis. Next base: position 487,478 of record NZ_FNWC01000007.1, on the reverse strand, counting down.
AGAATACCCAGTCACGTAATTTGTAATTCACTGTCGCTTTACCGATTCCACGCTCTTCAATGATATGTGGAGCTTCTTTTTTCAGAACTGCAGATTCCATTCCGTTCCATTCTCCGGAATTAATCATTGTTCCGGAAGCCTCTGTGTAAGCTTCTGTCATATTTTCGATTTCTTTTCCGTCTTTTGCAATTACCTGAATAATTGGAATATTGAATTTTGTTGCAAATTCGAAATCACGATCATCGTGAGCCGGTACACACATAATAGCGCCTGTACCGTAATCAGCCAATACATAATCGGATAACCAAATTGGTGTCTTTGCTCCACTAATTGGGTTGATTGCATAAGAACCTGTGAATACACCTGTTTTTTCTTTATCCTGAAGACGATCTACATTTGATTTCATAGAAGCTTCATAAATATATTTTTCTACTGCTTCTCTTGTCTCATCTGTTGCAAGGCTTGCTGCCAAAGCGTGTTCCGGTGCAAGTACCATAAATGTTGCTCCGTGCAGTGTATCCGGTCTTGTTGTGTAAACTGTAATTTTTTCGTCTTTTCCTTCTACCTGAAAATCAACTTCTGCACCGAATGATTTTCCAATCCATTCTGCCTGCATTTTCTTAACTTTTTCCGGCCAGTCTAATTTATCAAGGTCCGCTAAAAGACGTTCCGCATATTTTGTGATACGGAGCATCCACTGACGTAAGTTTTTCTTTGTCACTTCTGTTCCGCAGCGCTCACATTTTCCGTTCACTACCTCTTCATTTGCAAGTCCTGTCTTACATGAAGGACACCAGTTGATCGGGAACTCTTTTTCGTAAGCTAATCCTTCTTTGAACATTTTTACAAAAATCCACTGTGTCCATTTGTAGAACTCAGGATCTGTTGTATTTACTTCCATATCCCAATCGTAAAGTGCTGCGATTTCGTTGATCTGACGTTTGATGTTCTTTACGTTTTCCGCTGTAGAAACTGCCGGGTGAACACCCATCTTAATTGCATAGTTCTCTGCCGGAAGTCCGAATGCATCCCATCCCATCGGATGTACGATATAGTATTTCTGCAATAATTTGTAACGGCTCCACACATCAGAGATTACATAACCTCTCCAGTGTCCTACGTGAAGACCATTTCCTGACGGATATGGAAACATATCCAGACAATAATACTTCTCTCTTTTCCCATTTTCATCTGATTTAACATTTACCGGGTTCTTTTCCCAGTTCTCACGCCATTTTTTCTCAATGGCTTTGTGGTTATAAGGTGTTGCCATTATTTTTCCCCTTTCTGCTTATAATTCTTGGTGAGGTTCTTTCGAACCTAGAATTAAACAAAGCCTTCTCATCTCAAAAGAGACGAAAAGGCTTGAATTTCCGTGGTACCACTCTCATTCATTCCGCATCCTGCGAAATGCACTCATTGCTTCTGTAACGGGAAGTCCCGCTTCTGCCTATGTTACTTGACGAGGTCTTTTCGAGTCTAGTAACAAGGTACAACTCATCGGCTTGGTGAGGTTCTTTCGAACCTAGCGATGTAGTTGTTTCTATTCCTGTTACTTGACGAAATTTTTTTCATCAGTCATTTCAGCAAAAGAACTCCGAGGCGAGTTGGGAGATTACGCTGCTGTCTTGCACCATCCGACAGCTCTCTGAAAACGATAGGCTCTTAATACTCCTCATCTATGTTTTTTGATATTATTTAATTGATTGAATTTAATCTCTTGTATTGTACCATACTAAAATATTTTGTCAAGAATTGAACCATGTTTTTCTGAAAATTGAAAATATACCAATTTGTGAACTGTTACTATAAATCATCCACCAACGCACTGCTTTTTGCATACGCGGTACTTCTCGCCTCAAAGAAATCTGTCTTAATTGCATTTGCATTTGAATACTGGCTCACCCAACGCATACTCTCCGGCTCTGTCTCATGCCCTTCATAAATTGGTGCAAACCCGAGGTTTGTGCATCGCAAATTTCCAAGATACTGCACGTAATCCGTGATCATTTCCCTATTCAGTCCTTGCACATCATCTCCGATTACGTAATGTCCCCACTTGATTTCCTGCTCGCAGCCCTCTTTGATCATACTGCGGTATTCGTCTATATATTGCTCGGTAAATAGATCCGGTTGTTCTTTCTTCAGTTCAATTAAAATATTGCGAAACAACCACAAATGAGTGTTTTCATCCCGATTGATATAGCGAATCTCCTGTACCGAACCCGGCATAAGCTGGTTTCTCCCAAGATTATAGAAGAACATAAATCCGCTGTAAAAATAGATCCCTTCTAAAATATAGTTTGCCACAATCGTCTTCACCAGCATTTCCATGCTCTTTTCTGTCTGAAATGCATTATAAAGATTTCCGATAAATTCATTTCTCGCAAGCAAATGTTCATCTTCCTTCCACTGATACAAAACCTCGTTTCGCTCCTGCGGCTCGCAGATGGTATCCAGCATGTAGCTGTAACTTTGGCTGTGCACCGCCTCCTGAAATGCCTGAATAGACAGACATAGATTGACCTCATTTGCCGTGATATACTCGCTGATCCCCGGAAGATTTGCCGTCTGGATACTATCAAGAAAAATGAGAAATGACAGAATTTTATCGTATGCCCGTTTTTCTGCTTTCGGAAGATTTCGATAATCTTTAATATCCACTCCCAGATTAATTTCCTCCGGAATCCAGAAATTATTCATCGCCTGGCGATACCAGCCGCTCACCCATGTGTATTTCATATTGTTAAAATCATTGAGATTTGTTGTGTTTCCACCAATCATTTTCCGCTTCTGAACCTGTATATCTCCGTTCGGATTAAAAAGCGGTCTTTTCTTTAATTGTTCCATTATTCCATCCCTTTCTGTTGCCATTTACTAAGAAGAGCAGACTTCACATTCCTCCACTTCCAAACTTTTTGAACGTATATAATAAATCGTTTTCACACCTTCTTCCCACGCAAGAATATAAAGATCCAACACTTTTCGGAACGTATACTCGTTCGTAATATAAAGATTCATGCTCTGTGCCTGATCGATATGACGCTGACGCACTCCACAGGCGCGCACGGACCACTTCTGATCGATGTAGTGTGCATTTTTGTAATACCAGAACGTCTCCATAGAAAGCTCCGGTGCAACACGCGGCATCAATCCATTTTTCTTTTCTTCGAGGAAATACCGATTCATGATCGGGTCAAGTCCTGCACTCGTTCCGGCGATAATGCTTGTACTGCTCGTCGGCGCTATCGCTAAAAGGTAAGCATTTCGGAGTCCCTGCTGTTTCACTTTTTCCCGAAGCTGATTCCATTTTTCTGTCTTCAAATGTCGTTTATCAAAATATTTTCCTGTCTGCCAATCGCTTCCCTCAAAATATGTGTAACTTCCCTTTTCTTTCGCAATCTCGCTGCTCGCCTCAATCGCAGCATAATGGATTTTAGAAAATACGTCCCCGACAAATTGTAAATGCTGCTCGCTCTCCCATGAAATTCCCTGTTTTGCAAGCATATGGTGATACCCACTCACACCCAGTCCGATCGGGCGATATTTCTCATTATTGATTTTCGCATATGGAACAGGAAAGAAATTCAGATCAATGACATTGTCAAGCGCCCGCACCGCACATTTTGTAATATCCGCAATCTCTTCCCCGTCTTCCACGTTCAGATGTCCCAGAGACAGGCTCGCCAGATTACATACAACAAACTCGCCCGGTTTTGTGACCGTGACAACCACTGTTTCTCCATTCACCGTTTCCACTCGCTCTTCCACTTCTTCGATTCCGCTCATATTCTGCGCAATCTCCGTACAAAGATTACTGCAATAAATCATGCCTTTATGTCCATTTGGATTCATGCGGTTGACATGATCCCGATTAAATGTAAACGGTGTTCCGGTCTCCACTGCGCTTTTGATAATCAGCCGGATAATGTCTTTAATCGGAACGACTCTCTTTTTAATCTGATCATCCTGCACACAGTCCAAATATTTTTCTTTCCACGCTTCTCCATAACAGTCTTCCAGCGCATAGCCCTTCACCGTCAAAATCTCGTGAGGACACATCAGATACCAGTCTCCCTCGATATTGTCTCTTGCCTGCTCCCAAAAATAATCCGGGTAGCAGACCGCCGGGAACACATCATGCGCCTTCATCCGGTCATCCCCATTATTTGTTCGCAAATTCAAAAACTCCGGCAGATCTCTGTGCCACACATCAAGATAAACTGCAACTGCCCCTTGGCGCACACCAAGCTGATCAACTGCGACCGCCGTGTCGTTTGCAAGACGAATCCAACGTATCACACCTCCTGCTGCCCCCTCAAATCCTCGGATAGCGCTTCCGCTTGCCCGCACTTTTCCAAAATACATTCCCATTCCTCCACCAAATTTACTTACTTTGGCAAAATTATCGATACTTCGGTAAATTCCATTTAAACTATCCGGAACAATATCGATGAAGCAGGAAGAAAGTTGGTGATACGGCTTTCTTGCATTCGATAACGTCGGTGTCGCCATCGTCACTTGAAGTTTACTGAGCATATCGTAAAAGCGTTTTACCCAAGGCGCCCTGTCTTTCTGCTCTTTCATCGCCAAATGCATGGCAATTCCAAGAAACATCTCCTGCGGGCTTTCCAGCGCCACACCTTGTCCGGTGTGGATCACATAACGGTTGAGCAGCAATTCCAATCCCGAATACGTAAATAAATCATTTCTTTCAGGAGCTAAAAATGTCTCAAATTCATCGATTTCCTCTTTCGTATAATTCTCCAAAATATACTGTCCATATAGCCCCCGCCCTGTCAGATATACAATTTTTTCATACAGTGTTGTAATCTGACATGATTCTTCCGCTTTCCTCAGTTCTCTTTCAAAAGTAAACAACAACAGCCTCGCTGCAATCATCTCCCATTTTGGGGCTTCCTGTGTAGTCAACTCCACAGCCGCCTTGATCAAAAGTTGCAGATTTTCTTCTATTGAGAGTTCCGGTTTCTGAAATGTCAGAAATTTATCTTCCAATATTCCCAGATAATATATATCTTCCGGGAAATCTTTCTGAATCGCTTCCATATAAGAGGCAATTTCTGTAAACTTTTCAAACGTCTCTATCATCTTTTTTCTATTTCCCATATTTTTACCTCATTACTATTTATAGTATTTTCTAAAACAGAATACCACAATATATAGTTGTTTTCAACCAAAAGAATACATTTCACTCTACACAATTACTATATGCAAAAAGGCACATGACTCTACATCATGTGCCCATTATCCGTTCGTTCTTAAATTTGTTCTAAAGCCTGCCCAATATCTTCTAAGATATCTTCAATATGTTCTGTTCCAATGGACAGTCTGACTGTACTATCATAAATCTGCTGCTCTTCCAATTCTTCTTTTGACAGTTGTGAATGTGTTGTTGTCGCCGGATGAATAACGAGGCTCTTTACATCCGCCACATTCGCAAGCAGTGAAAAAATCTGTAGACTGTCAATAAATTTGTGTGCTTCTTTTTCACCGCCAACAATATCAAATGTAAAGATCGAACCTGCACCATTTGGAAAATATTTTTCATATAATGCGTGATCCGGATGTTCTGATAAAGATGGGTGATTTACACGCTTTACTTTCGGGTGATTTTCCAAAAATGCTACAACTTTTTTTGTGTTCTCTATATGTCTTTCCAATCTCAGTGACAAAGTCTCCACACCTTGCAGTAAAAGGAAAGCATTAAATGGAGAAATGCACGCTCCTTTGTCTCTCAGCAAAATTGCTCTGATATATGTCACAAAAGCAGCCTCCCCGGCGGCATCCACAAAGGAAATACCGTGGTAGCTCGGATTTGCCTCTGCAATGTTCGGATATTTTCCGGATTTCTTCCAATCAAACTTTCCGGAATCTACAATAATACCTCCGAGAGATGTCCCATGACCGCCAATGAACTTTGTTGCAGAATGTACAACGATATCCGCTCCATATTGAATCGGTTGAATAAGATATGGGGTTCCAAATGTGTTGTCAATCACAAGCGGAATATTATGTCTATGTGCAATCTCGGCAATCGCTTCTATGTCCGGGATATCGCTGTTTGGGTTACCTAATGTCTCAAGATAAATCGCTTTCGTCTGTTCCTGTACCGCATCTTCTACTTCCTGAATGTCGTGTACATTGACAAATGTCGTCTGTATTCCCTGTCTTGTAAGAGTGTTCTCCAACAAATTATAGGTGCCTCCGTATATCGTCTTCTGTGCTACAATATGGTCACCTGCCTGTGCGAGTGCCTCAATCGTATACGCAATCGCTGCAGCTCCGGATGCAACTGCCAATGCCGCCACACCACCTTCTAATGCAGCGATTCTTTTTTCCAACACATCTTGTGTAGAGTTCGTCAATCTTCCATAGATGTTTCCCGCATCGCTAAGTCCAAATCTGGCTGCGGCATGTGCAGAATCGTGAAACACATACGATGTCGTCTGATAAATCGGTACTGCTCTCGCATCTGTTGCAACGTCTGCCTGTTCCTGTCCTACATGTAACTGTAATGTCTCAAATCTATATCCCATATTTTCTACCTCTCTTTTTATCAAATTGTCTGGTTCTCGATTTTCTTAACAATCACAGCACATTCGCCCATTTCTGAAATTATGTCTCAACATTAAAAACACTATTTTCATATACCCCATCTCCAATGCTTTTTTATTTCTTAGATATTACCCCTTAATTCCTACCTTGTCAATATGTTTTATGGGCTTTTTGTATCTTTTCTAGAAACAGTAACAGTATTTAATTGCTCAATTCACTTAATTTGACTTCGTCAACTAGAATCGAGCTAATATCCGTCTTCTCTAAATACTCTACAATTTCATCTCGCTTTCCTGAGATACAATAATTCTTTGCTTCCAACACATCTAATTGTTTCGCATCTTCATAACATTCTCTCAGTGCACTCTCTTTCCCTTCACCCGGAAATACATATTTACTGCTTTGTAAATCTAAAGAGTTCCATATATCCATATGGTCCAGCAAATCTTTTAAGTGAGAAAGATACGTCTCTTTCAACTGCGCCTCTGTCATCTCTGTTCGCGCTGCATCCTCTCCACCAATCAAAGAATCCCGCAACGCAAGCCCTCCTTGAAACGATGAATTTGGCTGATAGACTTCCACCCATTGCACATCCACAGCTTCTTTCCGAAGTTCTTCCACCACTTTCGGACTCTCTGCCCCGACAGAAAGATATAAAATCGAAGATTCCGGAAGTTCTTTGATTTTTTCAAGATATTTTTCTTTTTCTTCATATGGATTCTCAAATCGATTTGCCCGAAATGAAGTTACGAATCCACTGTCTCTCCAGTTCACATATTTTCCAAACTTCATATCAACCCACACATTTGGCGCACCATAAATCACCGGACTTCTCCGGTCTGTAATTTGCATAGACAACTCATATCCTGCAAATCCCTTTTTCTTTACTTTTAATGCAACGAGTTCCGCATACGGCTGTGTCGTCTCCCAATAATTTTTCAGAGTTGTCTGCATCTGACTGTGCTCTCCCTCATTTAGCTTTGCCGGGTTGATAAAAATTGCATTTAAAAATGGATTAATAATAAGCAACAGCACAAGAACCACTCCAATAATTCCGGCCAACGTACAGCATACAATCTTCTGAATCTTTTTCTTCATTCTCTGTTCAATTTTCTTCTCCAGTTCTTCCTGCTGCGGCATATCTTCCAGCATCGCTTCCAATTCCTGATCTAATTTGTTTTCATTCCATTCTTTCATGATTCTCCCTCCAATCGTTCTATTAATTTTTGTTTCGCCCTAGAACGTATTCTTACATTTTCTCGCGTAATTCCATGCATCTTCGCAATTTCCTCATCTTTCATATGAAAATTTCTTATTCGTCTTTTATGTTTCCAGGTGTTATGTTTTTCTGTACGATCTTTTGCATCATCTCCCACACTGATTTTGATGTCGCTTCCACTTTTTCATTTCTCTTATAAATCTGTGACTTTTTTACTCCATGTTCCGCCCAACTCTTCCCACCGGATGCATCATTTAATAAAACCGGCTGAAAATTATCTAACAGATGTGCATACTTTGCATCGGCAGTCTCGTAAGCCTCAAATTCTTCCCATAATTCTCTAAAATATATCCCCTGATCTTTTGGAAGCAAGCCAAAAATACGGTCTGCCGCTTTTTCTTCCCTCTCACGCTTATCAGTTGCCCCTGCTGCATCATACGCATAAGTGTCTCCCGCATCAATCTCTACCAGATCATGAATCAGCACCATGATAATCACTTTCATTACATCTACCGGCTCCTCCACATGTTCTTTCAATAAAAACGCCATCAATGCAATATGCCAAGAATGCTCAGCATCATTTTCTTTTCTGTTTCCATCTGCCAGATACGTCTGGCGAAAAATATTTTTCACTTTATCAATCTCCACAAGAAATTGTATCTGTTGTTCTAATCTTGTCATCTCTTCTCTCTCCTTATATATTCGTCATAGTTAATTTCAGTATACGTCCACACATTTTCCCCGTCAAGAAAAGACTTTTTGGTTACTGTTACCTTGACATTTCTCTCTATTTCGCATATGATACTATATAGTTTACTTTGTTAACTATCCAAAAGGAGGCTAGTTTATGCGAGATTACACATGGCTGGATATGATGAAGATCATGCAGGAAATTCGACTTTTTTCTACACTTCACGTAAGACGTGCCAAAAAGGAAGGAATCACATCCGCTCAGGAAATAGATCTGCTTTCCAGAATCGTACTGTCAGATCACGCCCTGACTCCTCAGGATTTGACTGTCCAGATGGGACTTTACAAATCCGCAGTCAGCCGTCTGATCGACCATCTGGAAAAGAAAGGATTTCTTAAAAAACACTATTGTGAGACAGACAAACGTAGTTATGTGCTTTTGATTACAGAGACTGGAAATATGGAACTGGATTGCACCTATCGCTATTATCTGGAGCCAATCTACAAACTGAGAGAAGTACTCGGCGCAGAATCTTTCGAATCATTAACCACACAGATTCAGACAGCAAATGAATTGCTGCAAGATAAAAAAACAGGGAGGTAGTCATATGACTTTTTATCAAGAATTACAATTGGATCAGGTCGGCTCAAAATCCTATATCGCAAGCATAACTGACCCTAAAGAAAAACGAAAGCACATCGCAATCTATTTATTTAAAATTTTATTAACCGTTTCGTTTTGCGTTGCTTTTGTTACTATTTACACAAAACTTTTCGGAGCAAACAATAGCATTGTCGGTGTCGTTGTATTATTATCCGTCATGGTATTTCGTTATGCCGATATGGGTATTCACAATCCGCATGGCGCATTTAGTATTCTGATCATCTTCTGTATTCTCGCAGTTGGTCCAAGATTGACCAATATGGTCTCTCCGGGTATCGCATTCTTTGTGAACATAATCTGTATCTTTGCTCTGATGCTGCTCGGCTGCCACAATGTCATTATGTCCAATCACTCCACATTTGTGTTAGCTTATCTGTTATTGCAGGGATACGATGTCAGCGGACATGATTATACCCTCCGACTGATTGGACTTTTAGTCGGTGCAGCATCTACTGCTTTGATTTTATACCGGAACCACAAAAAAATGTCTTATAAACGAAGTTTCCGGCATCTGTTTCAGGAGTTTGATTTGTCTTCTGCTCGCACAAGATGGCAGATTCGTCTGACACTCGGTGTCTCCAGTGCGATGCTAATTGCTTCACTTCTCGGAATTCCGCGTGTGATGTGGATTGGTATTGCAGCGATGTCTGTTCTGCTTCCATTTCGTAAAGATATGGAATATCGCGTCAAATTCCGTGCACCCGGCAATATTCTCGGAGCCATCTGCTTTCTTGTACTCTATACTGTGCTTCCGGAAAGCTGCTACAGTTATATTGGAATGATCGGTGGTATCGGAGTTGGTCTTTCGGCGACCTATGGATGGCAGACAGTGTTTAACTCTTTCGGTGCATTGGCAATTGCCACTCCGATTTTCGGACTTCCTATGGCAATCTTTTTACGTATCTTCAACAATGCCTTCGGCTCTTTATATGCACTGGCATTTGACAGTGTCATCACAAAAGTCCGCACATTATTCGAAGAAAAAGAATCCCGCATCTCCGCTTAGATGCAGGATTCTTTTTAATTCCAATCACCGACAATATCTTTTACATATGCATAGATTTCTTGAAAATCAACCTCGCACTCTCCATCGAAAATACCTACCGGTATTCTTGCTTCAAATCCATACATCATCGGATAATCTTCTTTTTCAAAATCGTACACGATCACTTTTTTTCTATCAGGATCTACCAGCCAATACTCTCGCACTCCGGCGGTCATATACTTGTTCAGCTTAAGCACCAAATCCTTCTTTCTGGTAGACTCTGACAATACTTCCGCGACAAAATCCGGCGCACCAAAAATACAACGATTCTGAATCTTTTCCCGATCACAAACCACAATGACATCCGGCTGTACCATCGTCTTATCATCGCAATCAAGCTGTACGTCAATCGGAGAAGCAATAGGAACACATCGTCCATGTTGCTTTCTGATATAATCTTTTAATACAAGCAATATCTCCGTCCCCAAAAGTTGATGTACCGATGTCGGTGCGGACATATCGTAAATCACACCATCGATCAGCTCTACCCTCTGTTCCTCTGGCAAAGCATAGTAATCTTCCAACGTATACGCCCCCTGCCTCTTCACGTTATAAATACTCTGAGCTTCCTGCACACAAGAAACCGTATCATTCTGAAAAATCTGTGATAATGCCGCGATCGTATCATATCTCGGAGACTCCGTCACACCCGCAAATATCTTTTGCACCGTTCCGAGCGGCACATTTGACATCTTTGAGATCTGTTCATATGTATATCCCAGTTCTCTCTTTCTTTTTTTCATCTCTTCAATCGTCATACCATCACCTCTTTCCTCTATTTTACCGTTTTCTTTCCACATCGTCAATTATATTTCCATATTTCATCCTTTTTTCAATTTTACGCCATTCATATTTGCAAGTTTCTCTTCACCATACCTGTTGTAAGCGTTTCTTCAAATTGGTATAATACCAATATAAAATTTTAAGGAGATTCTTATGAAATATACTAACTATTATTCCTCACCACTCGGAAAGCTTTTGATGGCTGCTGATGACATTGGTCTGACCGGTCTTTGGTTTGAAAATCAGCTACACTACGCCTACAATCTTGATCCGGAGCATCAAGAAAAAGAGCTGCCTGTCTTCAATCAGACGAAGCAATGGCTTGACCTTTATTTTTCTGGACAAACCCCTGATTTCACTCCGCCTATTCATATGACAGGCACCCCTTTTCAAACTGCCGTATGGAATATTTTAGAACAGATTCCCTATGGTCAGACAACAACTTACGGAGACATCGCAGCTCAAATCGCCAAGCAAAAAGGTATTGCACATATGTCAGCACAAGCTGTCGGACAGGCTGTTGGGCGTAATAAAATTTCCATTATCATTCCTTGTCATCGCGTAATCGGCAAAAATGGAACACTTACCGGCTACGCAGGTGGATTGGACAAAAAAACAGCTTTGTTATCCATTGAAAAAATTATTTGATATTTCTGCTCATAATTTTCTCAATTACTTCTTCCCAATTCGAGACACGAATGTGCTCCGTCTCCTCGTATTGATTTGCCTTGCTGGAAAACAAAAGTGTAGAAATTCCTTTTTCGGAAGCAGCATCACAGTGAGTTAGAGAATCATCAATCAAAACGGATATTTCTTCCTCCACACATGCCTTTGCCTTATCAAACGTACAGATCAGTTTATCATAACAGATGCCGCCATTGGCAAGTTCCTGCTCTGTCGTTTGGTAGGGATCTGTATAAAGTGCATCTGTCCTTGCTGTAATAATCACAATACGATGTCCTAACTCTCGCAGTCTTTTCACCCCCCATGCCGCATCTTGTTTAAATGGTGTACCCGGCACAATTCGGTCATAATACGCTCTGCAAAATCCAATTTCATCCTTTTTCCACTCTTTTGGCAAGTTACTGTAAGAAATATTCTGCTTTCTCAAGGTTTCCTCATCCACATCAAAATATTCTGCCACATACGGCAAAAAATAATCAAATGATTCCGTTAATGTATCATCAATATCAATCGCAATATTCATATTTTACTTTCTCCTGCTCCTTTTTCATTCTCTTAGCTAATTCCAAACTCTTTCGCATACCGAAGAACACCACAAATTTTTCCGGCAGCATCCTTCAGTTTATACGCCATAAAGTTTTCTTGTGGCACCTCAAACGGAGCCGTTATTCCAAACATATTAGCTGGCAAATACCCTGTCCTCGGATAATATGTTTCACTTCCTAATACAATTGAATATTCATAGTTCAACTCTTTTGCAATTCTATGCCCCTCTTCTATCAAAGCAGTACCGACTCCCTGTCTCTGATATTCCGGCAAGACAGATAATGGCGCTAATGCCAAAACCACTTTATCTTCCACTTTCGCTTTTGTGAACATGATATGTCCTACAATCACACCATCTATTTCTGCAACTAACGATAATTCCGGAATATATGCGTCACCATTTCTCAACGCATTGACCAAATCCTGTTCATTCCCATCCGCTTGTACAGCACTGCCAAACGCTTTCTTTACTACAGAATATATATTTTCATAATCTCTTGTCTCTTCTTGTCTGATAATCATAGCATCCTCCTCAATCAATAATCACTTCGCCATTTTCATCTATAAGGTATATCGCAAAAACATGATGGATTTGTGCCGGATAAGATTCTGCAATTTCCCCATTATAGACAACTCGTACCTCTGTTCCTTCCTCCATCTCAGGCACTTCTTGAATCGAGATGACATCTGTGGATACCGATATTCGATCCACAGATGTCAATTCTTGCTCTCCCTCAAATGGCTCTACTAATATACTGTTTTCTTTTACTTCCAACACTGTTGCTTGAAAGTAAGGATTTTTCTTTTGCTCAGTCTCTTTTCCACACCCAACCACCATTACCAGCAAAAATAAGATTAACGCAAGATAAATTTTCTTCATAAGACGCCTCCTTTCCCATCATTTCGATTTCCATTTTTTCAAGTATCTCTTAAAGCAAGCACGCTGTCCTGAGCATTATAGTGATACTCTTGTTTTAATTCATCGAGCATCAGATGAAGCCTTCTGGAATAATTTGGTATATTCACTTCCTGCTGGTATCGAGCTAAAATAGAATATTTCTTTCCCCAAGCAGTTGTCCAGTCTATTTTTTCTTCCCCTTTATCTCAAATTCTTCTAATACCTTCTCCAATTCCTGATTTTCTCGCCAATACGCACTGTCTTCATCATGCCGCAAACTATCAATGAGTGTTTTTTGCATTTTCGGACCAAATGTTTTATCTACTTCTTTTGTTTTAATATGTCTGTACAATGGCGATTGATTGATTTCCCATTTGTGTGTGAGTGACTTTAACATCGAAACGAGTATTTTTAAAACCTTTTTGCGCTGTTTGGTGACCAGATAAAGTTGAAAATGGGCTACATATGAATTGTACTCCCATAAGTCAAAGAGGTCTGCTCCTTTTTTTGAAACATTCGCAATATATTCCGCATCATCTATTCTATCTTCTTTGATTGCGATTTCCATCAACGACATCAATGTCGCATGAATTTCATTGGTAGCAGACAATAATTTTTCTTCTGCTGCTTTCGCCGCCTCGCCCAGTTTTCCCAATTCAATCAATAAATTTACCTGAATCTGTTTTTTATCAAAAAAGTCCTGTTCTGGCAGCGAATTTAGCAATTCTTGCGCCCGCTCATACTCTTTGCGTCCCATGTATCTCGAAATCAGCATCGCTTTTGCCTGATTTTGAATCGCACTGTCTGAGCTGTCCAAGGCACGCACATATAATGTTTCAACACCCTCCTTTTCGGAAAGCTCCGACAATTCATTCAAAAATAATGCAATTTCTCTGTCTGACAAATCTTCCTGAAAAGATAACAATGTATTCAAATCTGTATCCAACAATCTGGCCAATGCCGGAAGCAATGTGATGTCCGGATATGACGTGCCGGTTTCCCTTAGTTAAAAATATTACTCTTGTTGATTACTCAACTTTTCCGATAAATCGGTAATATATCTCAATTTCCTGTATTCTTTCGTTATCCTCATTCGTTGTTGCTTCATGTATGAGGATTTTTTCTATCATGGCATTTAATAATGGTGCTGTCAGTTCCTTTGGTACGGAATATTCCTTGATTAACTCAATCCACTTTTCAGCACCTATCATATCCTGTTCCATTTTACTTAGTTCTTCTCTTAGGCTTGTTATCTGCTGTTCCAGTTCTATCTGTTCTTTTTGGTACTTGCTGGACAACATCACAAAATTTCGCTCTGTTATCTTCTCACAGGCTCTATCTTCATACATTTTCGCAAATAAACGGTCAATCTCATTTTGTCTGTTCTCGGCTTTCTTCAATGTACTTGCCTTTTTCTTCTTTTCCCGTATTCGCTCTGCATTGCCGACTTTCTGTATCTTGTTCAATACCTTTTCTTCGTCCTGCTGTACTGCCTTAGCCCAATACTGCAAGCGTTCCAATACGGCTTGATACAGCACATCATAACGAATGTAGTGCATAGAACAATTACCTTTGCCAAACTGCCCGTAGTAACTGCAAGCATAATAACTGTAAGGCGTTTTATTTGCCTTATTCGTTCCAAATCTCATAGACCAGCCACAATCCGCACACTTGACAAGCCCTGCAAAAATCGGCGTTGCCTTTTCCTTTGTCTGTCTGCGTCTTGATTTTATCTGCTCCTGCACACGATAGAACACTTCCTTGTCAATAATCGGCTCGTGAGTGTTTTCTACTCGAAACCATTCACTTTCGGGTTTACGCACTTTCTTTTTACTCTTGAACGATACCGTAGACTGCATATTGTGAACACTGTTTCCGATATAAACCTCACTTTTCAATATCGCCTTGACATGAGCAATCGTCCACTCATAACGCTTACTTTCGGGTTTTCCCTCAAAGATATGTGCAAAAGTACCGTATCTTGTAAAATTTAGCCATGACGCTGTCGGAACTTTTTCTGCTCTTAACTGCTTTGTGATTTTTGCACTTCCGTAACCTTGATAGGCTAGGGAAAAGATTTTTTCAATAATCCATTTTGTTTCATCATCAATCAACAGTTTTCCTTTGATGTCAGGGTGTTTCTTATATCCTAACGGAGCATAAGCACTGTAATGAGCCCCCTCCGCAAACTTTGTCTTAAATGCTGATTTGACTTTACGGCTTGTATCTCTTGCCACCCATTCATTGATGATGTTCTTAAATGGTGCAATCTCACTTTCGCCTTTTTCGCTGTCTACACCGTCATCAATCGCTATGTAGCGGACATTATGACTAGGGAAATACAATTCTGTATATTGTCCTGTCATAATATAATTTCTGCCAAGACGGGAAAGGTCTTTCGTTACAACACAGTTGATTTTTCCTGCCTCTATATCCTCAATCATTCTTTGAAAACTCGGTCTGTCAAAATTTGTTCCCGACCAGCCGTCATCAATATATTCATCAATGACATTCAAATGATGTTCTTTTGCATATAAACGCAACATACTTCTCTGTGTGGTAATGCTGGAACTTTCGCCCTGTAATTCATCATCTCGGCTTAACCTAAGATAAAGTGCAGTATTGTAAATCTGTTGTTTCATTGTCAGTTATCCTCCTTTATAACTAACCCGTGTTTACAATACCTGCTTGCAAGTAAAGTATAACACGGGTACTTTTTGTCATTCAATCTATTTCTTACAACTGCACTGATTTTATGCGATTGTCTGCTTTGCTTTTTCCAGCATGACATCAGTTAGAAGTTCTTCCATTGTTTTGCCCTTTTCGGAAAAATGCTCTTTTACTACAATCTTTGTCTTTCCTCTGTTGCCAATGCCACACTTGCCATTTTTCTTTTGAATTGTTTTTACAGCATTATCAATAACACATACCCCCTTTCTGTAAAATCTTTCTAAGCAATTCAACGGCTTTTGTCATAGCCCACAGGAGTTCCACCTCTGCATAGTTCTTATGTAGCCGTACCCATTGCGTGCGACGCTCTGAACGCTCAAGCTGTGGCTGTACGGGAGTATCATTATCTGACAGTACAGGTCATGGCGATAAAAGAGGACAAATCTTTTATAAGAACACAAATAGGTTTTCGCTCGCTCTTGCAGGGGAAAGGTCGTGGCGTATTTGTTTCAACGGCTCGCTGTCTGTCAAACGTATTGAATTGCTTTATTCAGTTGTCAAAGAACAAGAAAGAAGAAAATCATCTTTCCTATATACCGCGTTGGAAAAGAGGGGAAACGTAACCAAAATCCAAAACTTTTTCCGTTATTAGTACAAATGGAACGGTTCATTTTGGCAATCAACGGTTGATTTTCTCCTTTTTCACTACTATCTGTACAGCAAACGTCCATTTGCTAAGTTGAAATGGAAAAATTTTAACTTCTTTTCTTGCACCATATAGGGATAGACATTGTCATTTTGCTAAGTTAATGACGAAAAAAGATTATTTTTCTTTTCACACCCTAACTACCCAAACCATACCGTTACTGCCAACAATAGAATGAAATATTTTCTTTGCACCATATAGGGAACGGAAACCTTAAATTGTTAAGTTTAGAATAAAGTATTTTCCTCTTTTCACATCAACACTCAACTGCTAATGCCTGTTTGAATACAAAATGATGATGCTTTTCTTCTTTTCATAGAACACTGTCCACTAATCACGAATTTCCGTCATTTTTTCAAAACTTTTTTCTTCTTTCACTTCATATAGGGACAGCAAGCCCCGATTTAATGACCTATTTTCAAAAAAAGTTTAGATTTCCTTTTCTCGCACCATATCTGTACGCAAGTAGCCGTTTTGTTGCAGATTTAATAAAAAATTTATTTTTCTTCTTTCACTTCACATAGGGAATGAAAACAGCTCTTTGCTGACTAAATCTGAAATTTTTCAATTACATTAAAAAATACCGTCATTCTCTTGTGGAACAGCGGTATCTATACGTTCTTCTATGGTTGATTTCTCTAATTGTAATAAATGTTTATGCTTGTCTTTAAGTTCTGCCTGCTCAATCATATCTTTCAGTATCGTTGTATGATTTTCTCTGTCTAATGCCTGTACCATTTTTATTGTTGGTGCAACTTGTCTTTGTAGCCAATGCAACGCTTTTTGTAAAGTGTAAGGCTCTGGCTTTGTGGTTAAGCGTATCGGCTCTCTGTTTTCCCCTACAAACCATGCCCAATCATCATTTGTTATCCATTGACTTTTTGGCTTGTCGTCCTCTCTGTCAACAAAGCGGACATAATGATTGATGATAGAAAAAGCGGTGCGTTCAGCGTCCCGATAGGTCAGTAAATCTACAACCGCATAATAGGCTCGTTCATTCTTCATGCGTATTTCAAAACGGTTCTTAATCTCCGTATCTTCAATTTCTGTGCCATTCTTGACATACTGCTCATAATTTTTCTGATAAGCACACATATATAATTCGCTACTTGTTGAACCGAGATATAAGGTTTCTCCTGTATTCTTTGGTAAATCGCTACCGCATTTTTCTGTACCGCTGTAATCTTTCTGCATACGAAAATAGGAAACACATTCGCCAGCCTTGTATTTTTCCTTTAACTTTGGAATATCCAATATTCCTGCTCGGTCATTGATAGCCAAATCAAGCCGTTTCATCACACCACCAGCCGTCATACAATCCAGCATGAAGTCATACCATGAGCGTTCCTGTGCCAGCAGATAACATTCCATTTGCCGACAGCCTTTGCCTTTCAGTTCCAATAAAACACCTAAATGCTCCTGCATGGAACACATGATATTGATGTCGCCAAGTACATATTTGCTTTCATATCCGTATTTTCCATAATCTTCATAAAGCATATAATCAGATTTCAGTTGTAATACATCACGGATAATCGCCAATGCGTCCGTAGTAGGAAAGCGGACACGAAAGTAATCAATCAATAAGAATAGTGGTTCTTGCGGATTGAAACGCTCAATCTGTTTTTCTATGACTTCTCTTAATTCGTCATTCAATGGCTGTTTCCCTTTTTCAATGCGGTTGTAATATTCACGGCTGATACCACAGGCAACAGCAAGCCTTGTTTGTGTTACTCCGTATTCCTCACGCTTTTGTCTTAGTTCTTCAATAAAGTTTTTATCATTCATTCTAAAATTCCTCCAATCAAAAAAGCAACTACCGTATTTGATAATTGCCTATACTTAAATTTCTGCAAAAGAAAAAGACAATCAATTTCTCGTTTGAAATCAACTGTCTTTCCTATGTCTTGTTCAATTTTCCCAAGTGATAATGGCATAATTTATATCACACCATGTAAAATGCAGTTTCGCCTTGTAAATACAGCGTTTTCCGCTTGTTAATGTATATTGACTCTTGTTTTTTGTGCCCCCCTTGTTAGATAACGGGGGCTTTGAACGGCTCGCTAACGCTCGCCCAACCGCCAAAGTGAACCAGACACTCGCCAGCAAGCTGGCGTGGCTCTATGTCTTCGACCGCCACCGTGTCTGGATCACTCCGTCGGTTTGCAAATTTTTAAACTTATCTTTGTATAACCTGAAATTTAATAGCGTAAAACAAAATAAATTACATATACCCAACTAAGCAAGCCATGAAAAATTGCCCACCCAACTGATTTCCATGTTGTATAACTTATGACCATAGCTAAAGCACTACCGAATGTAATACCTGATTTAACAGTTTTTTGTACTATTGTTGTTTTATTTTCTTCCATAATTTTATTACTCTCCAATCTGGGATTTATTTGTGTCTTGCTTTGCTGATAAGTTCTTCAGCAATAACACTGAGTGCCATACAAATACCACATACTGCCCCCATATAAACTCCTATTGATTTGCCAATATACTCTGTTCCAGACTTTGTAAGTTCGTAAATAGGTATTCCGAGTATTTTAACAGTTAGTGTATTTACATCTGTACTATATGCGTTAGTATATCCAAAGTAAATTGCGACGCTCATCAATAGCATTGCAAGAGCAAATCCAACTATCAGCGCAATCAGAATTTTAATTTTTTTCTTCATATATTTTCTCCCCGATAAATTCCACTTTTCTTAGTTCTATAAACTGGAATTGTCACTTCCGGCATAAACAAAACGGATGTCCTGCCGGATCAAACATGGTTACAAAATCATTTCCTCCAAATTGACTTTCCGCTTTCTTGGCTCCCAATGATTCCGCTTTCTTAACCATTTCTGCAACATTATCAACCTGAAAATCAAAATGCATCTGTTTTTGTTGTTTTCCTGTATCTTCTGGCCATACAGGAGGAACATAATCTTTTTCCTCAATAAACAAAAAAACAATCCCCGAAGAACTACTGACAGCCGGTCTTGCAAATAGTTCACACATTTCCCAACCTAATAATTCTCCATAGAATCTTTGCAATTTTCTTTCATCATCACAATCAACCATAACATTCCCTAATACCACTTCATCTACCATATTTTTAACATCCTTTCAAATTCTAATTTAGCTGTTCATTCTTTTTATAGTTTCCTCTATGGAAATACATTCAGCATAACGTTCATGCCACATAAATTCGTTATAATATCGGTAACTTTTTTGGCTATCCATATAATTATTGTTTATCGTCGAATTTGCAAATGCAGGTACAATCAAATTAAAGCCATATTCAAATCCGCTTATTACTGTTGCATTGATACATTTATCGGTTTGAAGTCCAACAATAATTATGTCTTTTTCATTATTTTCTGCTAAATACTCAACTAAACCAGTATCTTTAAATGCACTGTTCACACTTTTAACAAACAATTTCTCATTAGATAATGGCTTAAATTTTTCAAATACTTCAAAACCATCAGTACCTTTTGTTAAACCGCTCCCAATGCCATCATCATGTACAACATAAATGACTTCAACATTGTTTTCTCGTGCTTTTTTAATTAACAGTTGAATATTATCAATAAACTCATTGTAATTATATAATTCATCATTAACAAGTGCCTTTTGTGTATCTACAACCAATAAGACCATTTTTCCACTCCCCCTTAATAAATTTCAATTTATATGTTTCTCTGTATTTACATTATACCATTTTCCAATACCTGCTACAATGTTTCAAAATCTTAAGACTACTATTTTTTCTGCTTTTGAAAAGCTACTTATCCGTCCATAATTTGTAAAGGGTGCTAAGCATTGCTTACGCAACAAGCCCTTGACAAATCATATCCCGATAAGTTTAGAGTAATCAAGCAGAAATGAAATAGTCTGTTGTTTCAAGCCAACGAAAAAGAGATACCAGCACATTTATGCAGTATCTCTAACTTAACAGCATTATTCTTTTATTCGCAAGCAGGTAAACACAGGTTATTCCTTAATATCCTTTTGTTTGGGAAACTCCTTTCTCCCATTTATTGACCGCCGGGGCTGTCACCCCAAGATAACCTGCCATTTGTTCTTGTGTAAGTTTTTTTGCAATACGCCGCTCTCTGATCATTTCATTTATTTTCATAACGACTTCCTCCTGAGTTCACTAATCACTTAAGCAAAGTATAGCAACTTTTTCACACCCAAACAATTGACTGCTTCTTAAATAATGCTTTCAAAATTTAACCATTGGTATATGAAACGGTATAACACATATGAAAACTGACATACAATTTTTCTTGACAAACAATAGTTATTTTAGTATTTTAGAAATTGCTAAAATACTAAAATATTTATGGAGGTGCTTATGCATAAAATATCAAAAATTGCCCAAATTGGGAAAAATTGTGTAGCCTGCGGATGCTGTATGAAAGTTTGTCCGAAAGGCGCTATACATATAGAACTTGGTATTATTGCCAAAGTCAACAAAGATGCTTGCATCGGTTGTGGAAAATGCGCCAGAGAATGTCCCGCCGGAATTATTCTCATCGCAGAACGGGAGGTAACAAGATGAAACAACAAAAGACATGGGCGGATTATCTCTGGATCATCGAACTATTATATTTAACACTTGGACTTTTTAATATTCTGTTTGCCTGGCTGGGGCTTATATTCTTTATAACTCCACTGCTTATTTCCATCTTCGGAGGCAGCAAGGTATACTGCAACCGCTTTTGCGGAAGAGGTCAATTATTGGGGCTGTTAGGACACAAACTAAAACTATCACGTAAAGCAACACCCCCAAAATTTTTACATAGTCGCTGGTTTCGATATGGGTTTTTGACATTTTTTATGATTATGTTCGGGCTTATGCTATATAGCACTTATAAGGTTTTTAGCGGTGCACCACTGAAACAGACCGTCACACTTCTGTGGACGTTTAAATTACCATGGGAATGGGCAAAAATCGACATGGTTTCACCTTGGATTTCCCAATTTGCTTTTGGCTTTTTCAGTGTCATGCTCACCTCTACAACATTAGGTCTCCTGACCATGTTTCTGTTCAGGCCTCGTTCCTGGTGCGTATATTGTCCGATGGGAACTATGACACAAGGAATTTGCTATCTAAAACACAGGAAGGAATATAAAAATCATGGAAATGAAAGCAAGAAAAATTGCTGATCTGCTAAAACTATTGGCAAATGAACACCGTTTACTGATCTTGTGTTCCCTAATTTCAGGTCCACTCACCGTAAGCGAAATTCATACCTTCACCCCGAACATTACTGTTTCAGCACTGTCTCAGCATTTAAATCAACTGAAAACGGCTGGGATTCTTGAATCAGAAAAAATCGGCATGAATGTTGTCTACCGGATTCAAGACGAGCGGATCATTGCTTTGATCAGCGCTATCAAAGAGAATTATTGTAACTAATACTTAGCCACAAAAACGCTGTGACAAACCTAATCTGGTTTTGTCACAGCGTTTTTGATTATATATTCTCGCTTCGAATGGTCTCAATGATATTCTGCTTTTCTGCTTTTTTCACCGAATATCGCATTGTCCAAAAGATGATCAGAAATACTGCCGCAACTGCAATCAAGATTTCTTTCCACGGAAGTGTATACGGTACCTCAATGATACCGACAAACACTTTGTACATTCCATAGGATAGCGCTACTCCGACCGGAACCCCAAAAGCCAATGCCTTTGTACCATATAAAATACTTTCACAGCGAATCATCTTTCGAAATTCTTTTTCTGTCATTCCAACCGAGCGCAGTATCGCGAATTCACGGCTTCTAAGCGTCATATTCGTTGTGATTGTATTGAAGATATTGGTAATTCCAATAGCCGAAATAACTGCGATAAATCCATATAAGAAAATCGCCGCAACCAATACCATACTGTTCTGCTCTTTTGCCCTCTGCTCATAATCAATGAAATACCACTCTATACTTTCATCCAATCCCTGAATTTCTTCCTGTAATATTTTTGTATCTTCCGCTTCCGCATAAAATCCATCCAGCGTACCACCCATTCTTGTCATCATTTCATCCGAAATAACAGCAACAACAGAATAATAATCCGCCTCCACTCCAAACGGAAGCTCCTTGGTCCGCTTTGCAATCTCCATCGACTCTACTTCTTTTTGTTCTCCATCCTCCGACAACATGCGATAGGAAAGCGTGTCTCCTGCCTTGCTGTTCAGCAGTTGGAACTGTTTCCTGACTGTCTCTCCGGTATCCTGATCATAAATTGTTCTCCGCTGCGTATCGCAGATAATCGCCTTCTCTTTTGCATCCTCATAAGAAAGTCCCTGCTCTTTTACATACGCCCGATATTGGTCATCCGGAATGGAGTAAAATGTGATATATAAATCTTCCTCCCCCACTTCAATTGAATCATATACGCCATTCATATCTTCCAATGCTTCTTTTGTATAATCACCTTGTGCAATATTACAGATTTGATGCTTTACAACTGTACTTTCCTTAATTCCATCTGCCTTTTCCACTTTCCCATAAAGTTTTTCCTGCTGCTCCTGCGAAATATCGGAATCTTCTATTGCGCCATAAAGATTATAGTCCATCTCCTGATATACATAGCTTTGCAATAAAAATCCATATTGAATAACAGAACTGATTGAGATAAACAGCACAACACTTAAAAAAATGGAAAATACCGTTGTTCTGTATTTTTTGCGGCTTCGTTTTAAATTTTTACTTGCAATCTCACCTTCTATGCCCAATATTTTTGAAAGGAGCTTAGAAGTACGCAGTTTCTTCCCTGCAATTTTAATACC
Organism: Coprococcus phoceensis; assembly: GCF_900104635.1. Taxonomy (NCBI): domain Bacteria; kingdom Bacillati; phylum Bacillota; class Clostridia; order Lachnospirales; family Lachnospiraceae; genus Coprococcus; species Coprococcus phoceensis. The sequence goes on along the minus strand of NZ_FNWC01000007.1, from coordinate 464,204 downwards.
TGCCGAGTCACGAATTGCATCCATTGGAGCAATCTTGACTGCTTTTCTCGCAGGGATGACTGATGATAGATAAATTGTGATAATTGCAACTGCCACTGCAACTACAAGCGCCTGCCATGATACATATAAGTGTAATGGAATATCTGCAAGACCACTTCCTGCCAATATCTGCGTCACTGTCAAAAGTGTAACCCAGATTGCAAAAACGCCACACAGAATTCCCAATGGAATCGCAATCACTCCAAGCACAACTCCCTCAAACAACACATTTTTCCGAATCTGCTTTGAAGTAGCGCCTATGCTTGCCAACATTCCATACTGCTTGATTCGCTCCATAATCGAAATGTCAAAACTATTCTTAATGACAAAGACCGATGTAAATATAATAATCAGAATGACGATCACAGCCATCCGATATAACACCTGCATGGTCTGCTCTGATCTCGTTCCTCCCTCAAACTGCAGCAACATATCATTGGTAATGATCTGTTCTTGCGAAAATCCATGTTCCTCTTTCAAATTTTCCGCAAACGTATATGCTTCTTTTGGATCTTTTAATGACAATGCAATTTCTATCGGCTGTCCGGCTGTATCATGGTCCAGTTTTGTCACAAGTGTAGAGCCCATCATCCCGTCTTTCTGAAATTCAAAGCTGTTAATTCCCATCAAGCCTGCAATCGTATACGTCTCCTCTGAACCATTGACTTTGAGTGTCAACACATCACCCACTTCATAGCTAATACCATCCAATCCGCTCAGCTGCACCGGCATCAGGATCTCCTGCTCATTTTTTGGCATATGACCTTCTATCAGCTTAATTCCAAGCCGCTTCAAATCCTTCTCCTCAAATGCTTTCAATTTCAGCATCCCTCTATAATTTTCCTGATCTTCTTCCTCTTTAAAAAATGTCTCAGGCGCTACATCTGCAATTGTCTGCCCAATCATAGTCTGTTCGATTTTTGCATTGTTTAACAAATATTTCTGCTGTTCAACCGGCACATCCGATACAAAAATATGATAATCTCCATCATTTTCCTTTGCGTACTCTATCATAGAGCCCTGCATGCTGGAAACAAATGTCGTAATCGCCGTAACCAGCGCTACCGAAAGGATAATTCCGAAAATTGTTACAAGCGTACGCTTTTTATTCCGTTTTAAATTTTTGACCGTGAGTTCATTTAAAATGTTCATAAACTACCTCACTCTCTCGTCTTTGACAATCTTCCCGTCATCAATTGTCAGAATCCGATCCGCTTCCAGCGCAATATTCTCGTCGTGTGTAATTACGATCACCGTCTGATTGTATTTTTGATTGGACATTTTTAAAAGATCAATAATCTCTCTTGACGCCTTACTATCCAGATTCCCCGTCGGCTCGTCGGCGAGCACGATCGCCGGATAATTCACGATTGCACGCCCAATCGACACTCTTTGCTGTTGTCCGCCTGACAGTTGATTCGGAAGGTGCTCTTTTCGATTCTTGAGATTTAAGATTTCTAAAAGTTCCTCCAGACGTTCCTCTTTTACTTCCTTTCCATCTAATCTGCATGGAAGCGTAATATTTTCTACTACATTCAAAATCGGAATCAGATTATAAAACTGATAAATCAATCCGACCTGTCTTCTCCTAAAGATTGCCAGTTTATCCGCATTCAGCTCATAGATATCAGTCCCGTCGATAAATACCTTCCCGCTTGTCGGGCGGTCAACACCGCCAATCAGATGTAAAAGTGTTGATTTACCACTTCCTGACGCCCCGATGATCGCAACAAATTCTCCCTTTTCCACGGTAAAACTCACATTATCCAAAGCAACCACTTCAGTATCCTTTTCTCCGTATCGTTTACATAAATTCTCTACTTTTAAGATTTCCATACTCTGCCTCCTTCGTTTTTCTTTATTCTACGATACAAAAGTGACTCTAAAGTGACTTTTGGAAATCATTTTTATATATTTTTACGATAAACGTCGTGCCCTCATCTTTTTTACTCTTTACTTTCACTTCCCCGTTCTGGTATGCAATCATACTTTTCGTAAATGCCATACCAAGTCCCATACTGTCTTCTCTGCTTCCTTTCATCTTGTAAAAGCGCTCAAAAATATGCGGAAGTTCTTCTTTTTCAATCCCTTCTCCATCATCTGTGATTTCAAGTTTTGTATAAAGATTATTTTCCGACCACAAAAGCGCTATGTGTGCCGCGCCATGCTCCAGTGCATTTTTCAAAATATTGTGCAGAGCTTCCAAAAGCCATTTTTTATCACACCAAAGCGTAATATCTTCTTCGCCAGATGAAGCAATTCTACACCCACTCACCTCACAGAAGATTTTGAACGAATCTATCATCTTCTCTGACAATTCTGCTGCCATCGTCTCTTCTCTTTTCAATGTAAGTGTCTTTGAATCTAATTTTGCAAGGTTCAAAATCGTTTTTACGAACCACTCAATCTTCAGCAGATCCGCCTGCATATTATCAAGAAATCGCATTCTCTTTTCGCTTGACATGTCCATATATAGGATTTCATTTGTCATACGAAGAGAGGTAATTGGTGTCTTGAGTTGGTGCGAAATGTCCGCGATCAGCCTTTCTGTCTCCTTCTTATTTTTTTCGAGCAGTTGATTCTTTTCTCTGAGAAGTACGGTGATATCATATACTTTATTTTTAAGAAGACTGAATCTTCCCTCTTCGTTATCCCGCAGATCCAGCGTTGCCGTTTCCTGAAGTACCTCCTCACAGTATTGTTCCAGTTCCTCAATCTGCTTTCTCTGCCTTTTCATGGCATATAAAAAGATACCGACACAACCTGCACAGACCAAAAATAAAATCCCAGTCACTCCGCCCACTATCATCACCTGCTGATTTCCACCGGTTCGTTTCGGTAAAAAATTGTCTTCCTCAATTCCATATTTCTTCAATACACTTTCTTTCTGAGACGCTACCCCGTCTGAAGTCATCTGACGAATCGTCTCCTCCTCCACATCCGGATATTGCCTTACAATCTCTGTCACAAGACTGTCCGTCACGTCATACAGCCATCTGTTATTCTCCCGCTCCACAGCGCCAGCAAATATCCAGGTACTGATAAGTCCAGCCAAAGCAAGGACACACACGCTGATTACAAATCTTTTTTTCTCCATAGATCAAACCCCCGCCTTATATCCCATGCCGCGCACTGTCCTGATGATCTTTGGAGCATTTGGGTCTTCTTCTATCTTCTCGCGAAGTCTTTTGATATACACTGTCAACGTATTGTTGTTGACAAAATTGCCGGACTCATCCCAGATTCCCGAAAGTATCTGCCCTCTTGTCAGGATCCGGCCTTTATTCTCAAAAAACAGAGCAAGTATCTTATACTCCAGCGCCGTCAGTTCTATGCGCTCATTGTTCTTGTAGACCGCCCCTTGCTCTAAATTCATCTTCACATGCTCAATTTGAATTTCCTGTCTGTTTTCTTCCAGTATCCCAGTATGGCGGATTACATTTCTAATTCTGGAAAGTAATTCCCGTGGACGAAACGGTTTCGTAATATATTCATCTGCCCCCAATTCAAATCCTTTTACAATCTCTTCTTCTCCATCCAACGCCGTCAGAAAGATAACCGGCAGTTCTTTTCTTGCTTTGATCTCCTCAAACAGTTCAAACCCATTTCCGTCAGGCAATGTGACATCTAAAATAACCAACTGAAAATCCTCCGACTTTAACAGTTCCATTGCCTGCCTTGCCATAGCTGCCACTTTTATCTGAAATCCTTCACCTTCCAAAAAAAATTGAATGCTCTGTGCAATATGCTCATCATCCTCAATCAACAGTATTCTTATCATTTTATTCTCACCCCTCCATAGTTGTACAAATTTTATAAATAATTTAAATAATTATACAACTTTTTGTAAAATATTAATATAAATTTGCGATATTTTATTGCTCTTTGGCAAAAGTTGTTGTATAATAAATAATATCATAGACAGAATAAAAAATACATAACAAAGGAGTGATTCCCATGGTATATTTATTAACAGGGCAAAAAGGCAGTGGCAAGACACAAAAGATGATTGAATTAGCCAATCAGAAAGCAAAAGCATGTGACGGTAATGTTGTCTTTATCAAGAACAGCCACAATGATACCTACAGTGTATCATTTGATATCAGAGCAATCTGCATGGATGATTTCCCTTCCATCCGCAACATAGATGAATACACTGGTTTCATCTATGGTATGATCAGCTGCAACAGTGATATCGAAGTTATTTTTATTGACGGAATTTTAAAGCAGACCAGTGTTTCCCTCGAAAATATCCCAAGATTTGTCGATCGTTTAAGCAATATCTCGAAAAAGCACAACGTAGATTTCTATGTAAGTGTAAGTGCTGACAGAGAAGGTCTAAAAGATGTGAAGACGGAAAAATGTGAATTTTTAAATTAGAATGTAAAAAGAGTTGCGAGACTGTCTCACAACTCTTTTTGTTTATTTTAAATTAGTTACAGTGTTCATCTTTTCTCCCACTTTGTACTCTACCGTAATCTCCTGGCCGACATCGTATTTGATGATATCGATATAGTCCACTACAGGCACATCAAAAATGTCCTCGGAGCCTTCTATCATAATGTAATAGTGTGAGTTTCCATCCACAACACCTTGCGCGATTTTTGTAATCTTACCTGTCAGGGTCTGAGTTTCCCGCGTATCTTCCTCTTCCACCTGAATTCCTTCTTTTAAGAGCAGCTCTTGATACCGTTCTTCACATTCATTTACCGTATCTCCGATTGCAACAACCTGATATTTATGGACATTCACCATCGCATATTTCTTGACAAGTCCTGCCTCGTCCTTCAGCGCAATGAAATATGTCGGTTCTCCGGAAATATTCAAAAGCAGCGGGAATGCAGCCTTATAGCCGAGATCCTGCACCTCTCCCTGCGCGGAATTCATCGCTGAACTCTCTGTCGCCCCTTCAATAGCGTAATATTTTGTCTCCATCGTACGTTGATTCATCAGCACAAACCCTACATTTGACTGGTCACCGCTTACGGATGTAACACCTGTATACACCCACACATCATCGTCAATTGCGAGATAATTATATCCTTCTGTCGTCTTCAGACAATCTTTCTGTCCAAGTACACTATTGAAAAATCCGTGTTTTAAAGTTCCATAATAGTCATATAACTGCACAAGCATATCTGCGGAATATGCACGGTCTATCCATTCCGGCACTTCATCAATCGCATAGTCCACTGTCTCACCGGTGATCGCATTACAGAGAACAACACGTCCGATTGTCTCACCACCAAACAGACCGATGTTGAATTTCTTCACCGGACATACCCAGTATGGAACCCCGTCATCGTCAATTTCAAAACTTAAATCATTAAAAATATAGGTTGGATATTTAAAACGCAAATGTCTGTAAATATTTCTGTTGAAATACTCAGATGTGGAATACTTCATCCCTTCCTCTAATTTTACAAGTTCTGTTGTCTGTGTCGCCATATCAATTCGGATATATGCCGGAATTCCCTCTGACTGATTTGTCAGCCATTTGATTGGGTTCGCATAACGAAGCGGTGATACTCTCACCGGCTTATCCCGGTAGTTAATCTGGGTGTAAATATCGTCCACTTCAAACTGAGATACCATATCTACCATACTTCCCATCTTACGGTTTCCGAGAATCGTAGCAGAGTCTTTATCCAAAAGCGGAATCTGATCAAACGATAACTCTTCAATATCTTTCGTGAATTCTCCGTCTTTCACAGTTAAAAGCTTTTGATATTTCTTTGCATTGACAATCGGGGAGGACAGTAATGTTCCCACTCCATAAATCAACACAACGCCTAGCAGAACAAACAGAATTCCCTTCACAACCTTGGACTGCTTAATCTCATCTTTTCCAAGACGCCTTTTCCATATATAATACACCAAAAGCGCCACAATCAGTAAAATGATAAAAATCCAAAATTCTGATGAATGGATATTGATTGCCGGAATGGTTACGTAATAATAAATACATGCCAGCAAAATGACAATCAATATTCCGATAAGTTTCTTACTTGATTTTTTCATAATCTTCTCTCCCTTAAAATTTTCTTCTCCACAAGTTCGATGAAAACAACATTAAAAACGGGAAAATTTCCAATCTTCCGACCAGCATATCAAAACAGAATACAATTTTTGATAACACAGAAAATTTCGCAAAATTCTCAACCGGACCAACCGCAGCAATTCCTGGTCCCACATTATTCAATGTTGTGAGCACGCCGGTAAATGTTGTTGCAAAATCAAAATTGTTGATGGATACAACAAGAACAGATGCTATCACAATAAAAATGTATGCCATAAAATACACATATACCGCATGCATCGTCTCACCACTCACTCTTTTTCCATTGAGCTTTACAACACTGACTGACTTCGGATGCAGTGTTTTTTTCACTTCCTGCTTGATACTTTTTAACAAAATTAAAATTCTCGATACTTTCATACCACCACCGGTCGAACCTGCGCACGCCCCGACAATCATGACCATAAGCAGCAAACACTTCGACAGCTCCGGCCAAAGGTTATAATCTGCGGTCGCAAATCCGGTTGTTGTGATAATGGAAGCCACCTGAAATACCGCATAGCGGAATGATTTTAACGGTGTCTCATAAATGTGCATAATGTTGAACGTAATGATAATCGTCGTAGCTGCGATGATTCCCAAATAGGCCCGGACTTCTTCGTTTTTAAATACAGACTTTACATTCTTTAACAGCAACAGAAAATACATATTAAAATTGATTCCAAACAGAATCATAAATACTGTGATCACACCATCTATATATGCGCTGTCATAAAACGCAACACTGTTATTCCTGTTGTTAAACCCTCCGGTTCCAGCAGTACTGAATGCATGGATGACACTGTCATACAGATTCATTCCTCCCGCAAGCAAAAATCCAACTTCTATCAACGTCAGCGCAAGATACATTCCATATAAAATTTTTGCTGTTCCTCTCACCTTGGGAACCAGTTTGTCCGCTTCCGGTCCCGGAACCTCCGCGCGCATCAAGTGCATCGTATTCTTGTCATCTAAAGATGTCAGTACCAGCACAAAGACAAGCACTCCCATTCCGCCGATCCAATGCGTCAGACATCTCCAAAAATTCATGCCCATCGGCAAAGATGCAATATCCGTCAAAATAGTAGAACCTGTTGTTGTAAAACCGGACACAGTCTCAAACAGTGCATCGATATATTTCGGTATCGTTCCCGAAATATAAAACGGAAGTGCTCCGAATACGGACCATAGAATCCATGCCAGCGCCACAATCACAAATCCTTCCTTTGCATAGATCATCGCATTCTCCGGCTTTTTGCGCCCGAAAATCAAAAACAATACCATTAAGACAGCACTTGTGATTAAAAACGCACGCATCGTCTCTTCTCCGTATATCGCGGAAACAATCGCCGGAATCACCATCACAAGCGCCTCTACACCTAACATTCTTCCTAATATAAAACTCGTCATTCTATAGTTCATAATTGCCTCTTCCTCTAACTCAAAATATCTGTGATATCATGAATCTTTCTTTCCAAAGTTACAACTACGACACTATCCCCTACCTGAAGGCTGTCTTCACCATTCGGAATAATAATCTGTCTCTTTCTTCCAATACAGGCGATCAGATTATTCGGCTTGATCGTTATATTCTTAAGCGGTATATTCGTATAATTGTTCTCTTTTCTGATAATAAATTCTAACGCTTCCACCTGACCGTCAACCAGACGATACATCGTCTCCACGTTTGCACTGCGCAAAGAATTCTGTCTTGCACGCACATAACTTAAAATAACATCTGCTGTTGCACTTTTTGCAGATACAATACTATCGATTCCAAGACCTTCGACCATCTGCGCTCTTGTGTCCTCATTTACCTTTGCGATAATCTTATGCACGCCCTGCATCTTTGCAAACAATGCCATAATGATATTCTCCTCGTCCATACCAGTAAGTGAAATAAGTGCATCCGCCTCCCGAATACCTTCCTCGATCAAAAGATCATGATCTGCTGCATCTCCGTGAATAATGGTCGCCTTAGGCAGAGACTCACATAACGCTTCGCATTTTTTCAAATCCTGCTCAATAATCTTAACCTGCATTCCCAAAGACAGAAGCTGTTTTGCGAGGTAAAATCCTACACGTCCACCTCCGCAAATCAAAACTCTTCGGATCTTATTCTTACAATCTCCCAAAGATTTAAAGAAGAGCTCAATCTCCCGATGGGATGCTGCAATGTGAAGCTTATCGCCTTCCTGTGGAACAAACTCTCCGTCCGGAATATAAACTTTCTTTCCTCTTTGTACTGCGCAGACAAGTATCTTAATCTGATATTTCCTATAAATCTCCGCCAGACTGTGACCAATGATCGGATTCCCTGAGCGCAGCATAAATTCAACCAGTTCCACTCTTCCTTTCACAAATGTCTCAATCTTACTTGCCACCGGAAAAATCAACACTCTTGAAATCTCATTTGCAACTGCCAGTTCCGGATTGACCGCCATACTCAACCTCAAATCTTCTTTCAAAATATCTATCTGCTGATAGTAAATTGGGTTACGCACTCTGGCAATCGTATGTCTCGCTCCCAATCTTCTCGCGATCAGACAACTCAGCATATTGAGCTCATCTGTAGATGCGCATGCAATCACTAAATCTGCATGCGGTACATCTGCTTCTTTTTGCACTTCTGCACTTACACCATCCCCGGTAATACAAATGATATCCAGCTTATTAATCGCCGCCTTTAACTTTCCCGCATTATTGTCAATCAGCACTACATCATAATTGTCTTCAGAGAGTTGCTTTGCAAGTTTATATCCTACTTTTCCATCTCCAATAATTACAATCTTCATCGATATTCCCTCAACTTTTTATTTTCATTCCTCTCGGATTCCCATACAGAATCCAAACAGCATGGCAATTATAGCACCTTTATATCAAAAGTACAATACATTCCCAAAAGGTTGTCCCACACAGATAAAAAGGTAAGGACATCTAAAAATGATGCCCTTACCCGCCTTACTTATTCTTCTGCTGCACGTTTTGCAATCTCTTTTTCCTGCACATCAGAAGGAGCCTGTTCATAGCGTACAAATTCATATTCATAAGCCCCTCTTCCACCTGTCATAGACCGCAGCACGGTGCAGTATCCAAATACTCCTGTCATCGGAATATCCGCTTCGATAATCTGCGCTCCGCCCGCAACCGGCGTCATTCCAAGCACACGTCCACGACGTTTGTTCAGGTCTCCCATCACGTCTCCGGTATACTCATCCGGCACCATCACTTTAATCTTTGCGATTGGCTCCAATAACACAGGACTTGCTTCCATAAATCCTTTTTTGAACGCCTGCATTGTCGCTGTCTTAAATGCCATCTCAGAAGAATCCACCGGGTGATAAGATCCGTCATATAAAACTGCCTTCACACCTACAACCGGATATCCTGCCAAAGGTCCTTTCAGTACAGATTCCTGCAAACCTTTTTCTACTGCCGGGAAGTAATTCTTTGGAACTGCTCCGCCAACTACAATCTGTTCAAATACATATGGTGTCTCTAAATCTCCGGAAGGTTCAAATTTCATCTTTACATGACCGTATTGCCCATGCCCTCCAGATTGTTTTTTATATTTTGTATCTACATCTGAATTCTTTCGGATAGTCTCTCTGAAAGCAACTTTCGGTGTCTCCAAATCCACATCTACTTTGTAACGGCTTGCAAGCTTGCTCACAACAATCTCTAAATGTTGATCTCCCATACCATACAATAACGACTGACGATTCTCACTGTCATTTACCGCTCTCAACGTCACATCTTCTGCCATCATCTTTGCCAGTGCCTGAGATACCTTATCTTCATCTCCTTTTGCCTTTACAACATATTTCATATATGTATAAGGTGTGGAATATTCTGTCTTTCCGAACAGAACCGGCGTATTCTTTGTAGAAAGTGTATCGCCTGTCTTTACGCCAGAAAGTTTTGCGATCGCACCGATATCACCTGCGTGTAATTCTGAGACTTCCACCGGTTTATTTCCCTGCATCGTATATAATTTCCCAAGTTTCTGTTCCGTGTCATTCTCTGTGTCAAACAGTGTATCTTCGCCTTTTAAGACACCCGAACATACTTTTACAAATGAATATTTTCCAATAAACGGATCTACCATTGTCTTAAACACATATGCCGTCTTCGCTTTTGCGAAATCATAATTTGCTTCAAAAATATCATTTGTCTTGCGGTTGATCCCCACACAAGTTCTCTTATCCGGGCTAGGGAAGAAACGCACAATGTCAGACAACAAATTTGCCGCTCCCTGCGCCTCTATATTTGATCCCATCGCAACAGGTACGATATCCCCATCCATTACTTCCGTGCGCATCGCAGAACGAATCTCTTCAATTGAAAATTCTTCTCCTGCAAAATATCTTTCCATAAAGTCTTCACTCGTCTCGGCAACCGCCTCCATCAGTGAATCTCTTAAAAGCTGTAAGTTTGGCAAACAATATTCCGGAATCTCACACTCCTCTCTCTGCCCGATACCTGTATATCTTCTTCCGGCATTCTTGATGACGTTGATATACCCTACAAGCTTTTCATTCTCACGAATCGGCTGGAAATGCGGCGCAATCTTCTTTCCGTATCTTGCCGTCAAATCTTCCACAACCTGCCGGAAACTTGCATCATCCACATCCATCTCTGTCACATATACCATTCTCGGAAGATTATATTTGTCACATAACTCCCACGCTTTTTCCGTTCCTACTTCTACTCCTGCTTTTCCTGAAACAACAATTACGGCTGCATCCGCTGCACTTACCGCTTCTTCTACTTCTCCAACAAAATCAAAGTATCCCGGTGTATCCAAAATATTGATCTTTGCTTTTTCCCATTCAATCGGGATCAGACTTGTACTAATCGAAAACTCTCGTTTTTGTTCTTCTTTATCAAAATCACTAATCGTGTTATGGTCTGTTATCTTGCCCATTCGATTGGTTGCTCCTGATACATAAGCCATTGCTTCGACTAAACTAGTTTTTCCGCTGCCTCCGTGTCCTAAAAGTACCACATTTCTAATTTCGTCTGTTCTGTAAACTTTCATATTTTGCTGCCTCCTTATTTTTGTAGTTTCTCATGTGTATATTGTACTAAAATTTCCACAAAATTACAACTCTTTTATTAAATTTATACAATTTATTTGTCTTTTACTTTAGTGTACAATAATTGATAAGTGAAAATAAAGAAAGGACAGCAAATATTATGAACAAACCTTACAAAATCGGGTTTATCGGGCTTGGATTGATTGGCGGTTCCATCGCCCGTGCGATCCGTCAGTATTACCCTGATTCCGAGATTATCGCCTTTGACAAAAGCAGAGAGACACTCGCGCTCGCCACGCAGGAATCTGTAATCAACGTAGCCTGCACTTCCATCGATAACAACTTTTCCAACTGTCACTATATTTTCCTATGTGCACCGGTCTCATATAACACTGCGTATTTAAAGCAGATCAAACACTATGTTACCAAAGACTGTATTCTCACTGACGTAGGCAGTGTAAAGACTTCGATTCACGAGGAGATCATCGCTCTTGATATGGAAGAAAATTTTATCGGAGGACATCCAATGGCTGGTTCTGAGAAGTCCGGTTTTTTAAATTCCAAATCGATGCTGATTGAAAATGCGTACTTCATCCTGACTCCATCTTCGACCGTATCGCAAGATAAAGTGACTGCATACAGCACTTTTGTAGAATCGTTAAAAGCACTTCCGGTCATCTTGGATTACAAAGAGCACGATCTGATCACCGGAACAATCAGCCATCTGCCACATATCATTGCATCCACCTTAGTCAACTTTGTAAAGGATACGGATACAAAAGATGAGTTAATGAAACAGCTTGCTGCAGGAGGATTTAAGGATATCACAAGAATTGCCTCTTCTTCTCCGACAATGTGGCAGCATATCTGTCTGAAAAACGGAGACAATATTGTCAAAATTTTGGACGCTTACATTGACATGTTAAAAAATGCAAGAGATTCTGTCGCAGAAAGCTCCGAGCAAAAATTATATGATTTATTTGAGACATCTAAAAATTACCGGAATTCCATTCCGGAAGGTTCCTCCGGACCGATCAAAAAAGTGTTTGCGATCTACTGCGATATCATCGACGAAGCAGGGGGAATCGCAACAATTGCGACCATACTTGCATCAAACAATATCAGCATCAAAAATATCGGCATTATACATAACCGTGAATTTGAAGAAGGCGTTCTGCGTATTGAATTTTACGACGAATCTTCTTCCCATAATGCAACTGAATTGCTGCAAAAATACCGCTATATTGTATATGAACGTTAAAAAGACGGGATTCCCGTCTTTTTTTCTTGCACAATATACTAATCATAAAATTCCGTTAAACAGTTTTATCAATACCGGAACCGCTGCCGAACAGATAATTCCATTCAAAACTGCCATCATCACCACTTCTCCTGATGTATATTTCATCAGCATCGGAAGTGTCGTATCCTCACTCGTAGCTGCTGCCGGAGCAATCGCCGCATATCCGTTAAAATATTTTACTACAACCGGTATGATCATAAACGAGAAGATTTCCCGCAAAAGATTACATAGAAACGCAATCGTACCAATTTTTGCACCTGCAAGCTCCGTCACCAGAACTCCAGAAAGACTGTACCAGCCAAGCCCCGACACAATCATCAGACTGTCCCGTAAGCTTTCCCCTAAAAACAGACTGCACACAACACCTCCAAAAATGCTTCCCAAAATAACTCCTATTGGAATCAATAAGATTTTCACATGATGCTCTCTTAATTTCTGGAATACACCTTTGTTCGCTCCAACACTGATTCCGACAGAGAACATCAGCACATACAACACATGTTCTGAGTGTCCGGTCAGAAAATCAATTATATCCTTCGGAAGAATTCCATTTCCCAAAAGCACTCCCGCTGCCAGACAGCACACTGCGATCACAACCATCATATTTCCTTATCCTCCTTACTTTTCATAAATACTTTCGTAAGTCCATAGACGATCAAAGTAGATCCTGCCACCGCAGACAACATATAGAGCACACTCTTCCAGCCAAGTTCTGCCAGTTCATTAAAAAAGTTTTCTCTGCTTCCAAGCGAGACTCCCATAATAAAAATCAAAATCCCGGTTAAAACAATCTGAAGCACTCCATTTACCTTCAATGTTTTCTTCAAATTCAGTTTCATACCGATAATAACTCCAAGCATCATAATTACAAGTATTAACATATTTCCTCCAACTAGTAGTATTTTACGCACACCTGTTTTCCCATCTTCCTTGCCACCTCCTGAAGCTGTTCTACCAGATTCATTCGGATACTTAAGTCAAATGGAAGATTGGAATTTTGGTGCGCTTCATTCGTTGCCGTCCCCACAAATAAATGAATGTCCGTACATTCTTCGATTAACAGCCTTGCAAGTCTGGACGCTCCATTATCCGCATCCAACTCATCAAAAAATTCCACGTCAAAATCATCTCTCTCATATTTCTTGAGCAGTTTTAATGCTTTTCCAAGTGTCAGAACTCCCTCTGTCACCAAATCCAAACCTTCAATCGCAGCAGTCGGCGGCACTGATGAATCTTGATAATTCACCGATGTGACAATGTTTTTCTGCAAAACGCGCGCCATAATATTTGCGCTCGTCCCTCCTGACACAACCTTTGTTCCCTCTTCTGACATAAATTCCCGCACCATACGCTCATCATCATCTTTGCTTTTTGGCGGACCGGTAAAAATGTTCACGATTTTTCGATTGATCACACGCATGACTGCAATCGTCGTGTCATCACCCGGACGGTGGGCATACAATTCATTGCACAGATCACTCAAAAGAACGGTCAATCTCGAAGCAGAAAGTGTGTTTTTTGTGCATTTCAGCGTATATTCTGCCATCTCGTTCCACGTCCAGCTCAAATTCATAAGCTCTCCTTCCCCGGCGTAGATCACACCATCACTCATCAAAACAAAGCAATCATTGAGCTTTACCTGAAAACGATATTCACGTATTGTTTTCCCTTCGATTATACGTTCTTTGTACGGATAATCCACAATCTTTTTATCCCGGATAAAAATGCAGCTTGGATTGTCAAATTCGACAAGATACGCTTCTCCATTGTGAGCAATCTGAAGAATGCTAAACGTTGCATACGCCACTTCCCGCACTTTGCAGATCGGCAGGGTCTTTGCGATCGTCTCCACCGCAAGCTCAATGGAAGCCCCATCCCGAAACATTGTCTTTAGGATTTTTGAAGTGAGTGTTGCAAGTATGTTCGCTTTCACACCGCTTCCCATTCCATCAGCCAAAATCAAAACGTCTGCCTTATCCGTCTTCAGCACCTCCACCTTATCTCCGCAGAGTTCTTCCTGATATTTGTTCAGACTTTTCCACGCAACATCCACACTAACACTCATGCTACTCCTCCTCATCCATCAGGATTGAATCCCGTAATTTCGTAAGCGTAACCTTTGTCTCCGCCGTTGTTTCTCCTAAAAGTCCCGCAATTTCCTGCGCCACCATCATCTGCTTATCAATAACCTTCTGTGCAGCATCGATCGTCTCCATCTTTAAACGGTACCGCTTTTCCTTCGCCTTCTCCTCTTTCGTGATATCCTGATAAATGACAAGCACTGATGTAAGATTCGGAATATACACAATTTTTTCTTCCGCCTTCAAGTGAATCTGCGGTAAATCTACTTTTTTACTCATAATAGACTGTTTCGTTTCAAGCACCATCTCGATATCTTCCGTCTCGATAAACTCGAATATGTATCGCTCCAGCGCTTCTTCCCTGCTGACTCCCAAATACTGCTGCGCCATTCGGTTGCACTCTCGAATCCGCATCTCATCATCTATGATGAAAATCAGATTCGGTGTCACATCCAGCACAATATTCGACATCGATTCTGCCTGTGCAATCGCATACGGAAGACACATCCCAAGTTCTGCCTTCTTCTGAAATACCGCTGTCGCTTTCGCCCGACAGGTCGAATACCCGCATGCACCACAATTCAATTCATCCTCTTTTTTATACTTTCCGATTGCCTGCAGCAATTCTGTCAATTCCTCCTCTGTCGGAACTTGTTCGTGCTGACTGCGATCCAAAAATGTTTTTTGCATTGATATGCAATCATATGGAATATCCTCGGAAGCGGGCGCATGTTCCACCTGTGCTTCAATCTGCACCTTCGCTTTCACAAAAGAATTCTGCCACTGGTCCGATGCAGGTCCTTTAATACAGCCTCCGTCACATACATTTGCCTCGATAAAGCAGTGGCTGAGTTCCTCCTTCTCCATGCTTTTAAATAGTTCCATACAGGCATCCAGACCGTCCACGTAAAGTTTGTGATATGTATCCTTCATCTCTTTCTGTTCCATCACCGACTTTACAATTCCTCCTCCAACCGGATAAATGCGGTTGATCCTCGGATCCGGATTTCCAAACGGCTTCTCTTCGCATTCCGATATTGTGATTCCTTCTGCCTTCAGCCATCCGCCAAGCTCCTCAAATGTCAGAATTGCATCGACAGCCCCAAACACCCTGTCATCCCCAACTGCCTCTTCTTTTTTTGCAATGCAAGGCCCTAAAAAAACAACCTTCACATCCTCACCATAAATCTTTTTGATCAGTCTCCCATGCGCGATCATCGGAGATACTACCGGAGTCATATATTTTGTCAGACTTGGGTAGTATTTTTCGATCAGATCATTCACACTTGGGCAGCAGGTTGTAATCAGGTTTTTCATCGTTCCTTCTTCCAGGAGTTTCTGATATTCACGTGTGACAAGCGCCGCTCCCTCTGCCGTCTCGCGCACTTCAAAAAAACCAAGCTTTAACAGTGCATCCACAACCTGCCCCGGATTTTTATACTCCAACACACCAAGATAAGACGGCGCAATAGAAATCACGGTTTTCATCCCCTGTCTCAGATACCCTTTGACACGCTCCATATCACTCGCAAATGTTTTCGCATTCTGCGGGCAAACTTCCAGACAATGCCCACAGTGAATGCAGGCTTCCCGAATAATATGCGCCTGTTCATTCCGGACTGAAATTGCTTTTACACTGCAATTTCGAACACATTTATAGCAATGCCTGCAATTTGCATCCTGAAAATCAATCACTTTCATTTTCAATCTTCTCCCCTTTCCCAGAGTCGCATTTTCTTCTTTTTAGTATACTCAATTTCTCCGGTTCCCGCAAGGAAAACCCCTTCATACCGCTACCGATATGAAGGGGTTCTCTCATTCTTAATTATCGTCTTTTTTTCTACGTCCCAAGATATAGCCGCTCGCTAAAATCATGGATGAGAAAATGCCAAACACGCTTGTCGGATCTCCTGTTTTTACCGGTTTCTTGTTGTCTGGTTTGTTTTTATCCGGTTCTGTTGGAGTCGTCGGCTTCGTAGGTGTTGTTGGCGTTGTAGGTGTGGTAGGTGTTGTTACTTTCTTAAGTGCTCCACACATCTCATTCAACACTTTTAACGCTTGATCGACATCGTCCTGCGTTGCATTCTCATTTTTCAATACCGCATTGGCTTCTTCAAATGCTTTCGCAAATCCTTCCCAGCTTGCCTCTGTGTAATCTTTTTCATTTAGTTTGCTGCACTCATCTACCTTTGCCTGCAGCGCTGTCTTGTCTACTTCCGGCTGAGGATCCGGTGTCTCTGCCACTTCCAGCTTACCATATGCTTCTTCCAAGCTTTGAAGCATTGCATCAACCGTTTCCTGTGTTGCTTTCTCATCTGCTAATACCGCATTTGCATCTTCCAATACGTCTACAAATGCCCCCCAGCTCTCTTGTGTATAAATATCGGAATCTAACTTACTGTACTCATCCACTTTTGCCTGCAATTTACTCTTATCTACTTCCGGAGTCTCAGGCTCTGTCGGTTTTTCTTTGAGACCTGCAATCGCGTTCTTCAAAGTCTCTGTCGCCTGATCCACAGCCTCTTGTGTCGTCGCATTCTCTTTTACATTTTTCGCATTGTCATATGCTGTTTTAAACGCATCATAAGACTCTGTTGTATACTTATCTTTATCCTGTTCTTTTCCTGCTGCAATCACAAGTTGTTCATCCAATGCTTTATAATCGAGTTCTTCTGTAGGCTCACCTTGTACTACTACATTCACGCTCGCCTTTTTATTCTCTGCATTTGCAACTGCATTTAAACTCAGTGTTCCTTCCAACACATATGTATCTACTTTACCGGTATCTAGATTATCTGTATTCCATGTCACCGGAACAAGTACTTTGATTGTGTCAGTCATTTCTTCCACTGCAACCTGAATTCCATTTACAGCCGGAAGCTTCGCAGCATCAAATTCACTGTCTTTCTCAATCAGGATATCTGTATTTGCAGACACACTCTGTACAGAGGATTTCTCATATACATATCTGCCAAGCACTTCTGCCTCATTGATTCCAACGCCGTGTCCACCTGCCACATTGTTCAATTCCTTAAAGAACATTCTCACATAGCGTGCTGAAACCGGAGTTTCAAATGTAATCTCATCAGTCGGATTCACCGGACCGTTATGTTCTTTTGATAAAGTCTTCACCGTTGTCCAGTTCTCATTGTCATTGGATACCTGCACCTCATAATCTGTAGGATATACTTTATTGAAGTATGATACCTTCAAACCGTCAATCAGATTCATCTGCTCCCCAAGATCAATTGCAAACCATGCATCGCCAATGTCCTGTGCCTCATCACCTGTTCCACTCTTGATAAGATCACTGTCCCATTTTGTGGATGCATTTCCATCATTGATGGATTCCTTGACGCCATTGCTTGTACCAGATACCGTCACTGGTTTTTTCAATCCAATATTCTGCTTTTCTGTCACTTTCACTTGAAGTGCGTTTACTGCCTCCTGCAATTTTGTAGTCGCCTTTGTCACCTCGTCCTGTGTCGCACTTGCATTCTCTGCAACTTTCTTTGCCTCTGCAATGACTGCTTTTAAGCTTTCCTTGGAAGCTTTCGTATACTCTTTGGATTCTGCTTTTCCTTCTGCTTCTTTGATCGCCTCATTTAAAGCAGTCTTGTCTGTCACCTCATCCTTTTTCTCTTTTCCGTAAATCTCAAACTCTGTGATTCCGACACCATTTCCGGCTGCGGCTGAGTTCAATTCCTCAAAGAAAAGGCGAACATATCTGGCTGTCAGAGGAGTCTCTAAATCAATTGTTTCTACCGGATGTGGTGCTCCATTCGGATTTTTGGAAAGTTCTTTTACAGTTGTCCAGTTTTGAGCATCATCCGATGTCTGAAGTTCCCACTTTGTTGGGTAGATCAGATTATAGAAACGTACTACAATCTGATTCATAGTATATTCTTTTTCTGCTCCAAGATCGACGTAAATCCATGAGTTTTCTTTTGCGTTATTACCTTTGATGAAATCACTGTCCCATTTTGTTTCGGTATTCGCATCATTTACATTATTTTTATCTCCAGCAGTCGTTCCAGAAACTTCTACTTTTTTACCGATTGCAATATTCTGTTCAATTTCCTCACCATTGTCTACGATAATTGGATCTACATACTCTCCGATATCGTCAGATGCATTTTCTCCGGTTGTAATTGCCAGTTCATGAATTGAGGCTTCACTTTCTTTAGTCCATTTAATGCTAATCTCTGAAATTGGTCCCACATCTTTTGTATCAAATTTTGCAATGACATCTTTCACTGTTCCCAGTTTTTGCTCACCCTTTGGAGTTGTTACATACAAATCACCTTCACCGGCTGCACCCTGTAACACAGAAATCTGTGTAATGTTTGTATTTTCTGTCACACGATATTTAATATAGTCACCGGACTTTGTCTTTTTATTGAACAATGTACTGATGTCATTATCAATCACGGCTCCCACATCACCTGACATGTTGCTTGTGATCTGCGCCGCCGCTACGCCGCCTTCTGTCTTTTTATTAATCTGAATCTCATGTAGCTTCAATTTATCATTTCCGTTACCTGTAAAGTAAAGTCTTAGATATCTTGCTTTTGCACCTTTCGCATCACCGCGCACATAGCGATAAGGAACTTCCATAACAGAATTGTCATTTTCAACTGTCGCCACATCTGTCCAGTCTTTATTGTTTTCTGAAATCTGAATCTTTGCATTGTACAGACGCTGTAATCCGTCTGAGGTTACTGCCTCCACATCATACACTTCAATCGTTTTTCCCAAATCAAATGTAATATAAGAATCTTTCGCCGGATTTTCTTTTGTCAAAATATAAGTAGAAAGATTGCCATCAAATACATTTGTATACGTCCCTTCACTCAAACCATTTTTAATTGTTGACTGTAACAATTTTGCTTCTGGCTTCAGGCTCTTGATATCCATTCCAATCTTTGTTATATCCACTGTCACATCTTTTTCTGAATTGTTTCTCAATCTTAAATATTTTACTCCGGCAAGGTCTTTGACCTCTTTTGCCTCTGACCAATTCAATGCATCAAATGAATATTCAAATACAAGACCTTCCTCTGCCGATACTTCTTTTACGAATGATTTTGCCGCTTCCGGTGTCTCTAGTTTAATACCAACATAATTATTTGGTTTCAATGTAACACCTTTCAAATTGCGAACGCTAATCTCTGTTCCCTCAATTGTCAGAGGTGTCTTTTTCAATGCATCAACGTTAGTGTAGACTCTGTCATGTTCTTCCACTTTTTTGTTCACTGTAAATTCTCTTACATATGTCCAATAATCCGGTTTCCCATTATATCCTGCTGTCTTCAGATAATATCTCACATATCTCGCTTTCACATTGAGTCCATCTGCCGTAATACGGTCTCCATCCACTTTTGCATCAATCTTTTCCCATGTTTCTCCGTCTTCTGAATATTGTAATTCTGCATCATGGAAAATGTCATGGTGTCCGTCTTTTTGTGCCTGCAAAATAGATACATCTGTCACAGTGGTAACTCTTCCAAGGTCTAATCCATAATAATCGCCCGCCTGCTGTTTTACCTGCCATGAAACATAAGTTGTCTCATCTCCATCATACATCTTCTTCGAATCAGCAGTTTCGGTCACTTCTGCTCCGCCCATTTTCGCATATAATGTTGGTGAAATTGTAGTGTCTCCCGGGTTTAAAATCGGTGTTAACTGATTTTTTGCTGCATTGATTGCCTTTGCCACAAACGGCGCAAGTCTCTTGCTTCCTGCTTTTGCATATACATTCGGCAAATCTTCTGCTGTAAGATAGGTATACATTGTGTTGTAATATTTGCTTGCACTGCTTAGTTTTGTCCAGGCCGTTGTAGTATCTCCATTTTCTAAAGCAATCAAACTCTCCAATGCGCCTTTTCCTGCACTTGCCACATCATTTAATGATTTCAGCCAAGGCGTCAATTCTTTTACCAAATTTTTATTTGCACAATTTTTTTCAAAATCTTTGACTGCATTCAGGATATTATCAAATTCCGCTAAAATTGCTTTCGCATCTTCATTTTCTTTAATTGGCTTTCCTGCATTTACAAGCTTTTGCACTGCATCTAATTTTTCTTTCAAATACTCTGACTCATTAAATCCAGGAACTCTGGATGAGCCAGGTGCATTTGCTACGTTTCTCGCAATCGTAAGATAAGAATCTTTTACCTCAGGCTGCAAATAATTAAATGCGCTCTCCCAAATTTCATTTGCATGTTCAGAATATTTATTATTGTTCCATACCAATGACGCCAACTGATACAAGCCCACCTCATTTGAATATGCAAATCTGCTTGGGTTTGAGTGGAAACCTGCAAGTCCCGTTACATTGTCTCTCGCATAATATGTGATATCACCAAGATAAATTCCTGATTTCGCATGCTCATTTACCGGATAGTTCAACCAGAAGTCCGGATCATGATTTGTCTTTTCTTTCAAAAAGTTTACCGTTTCCTGTGTGATTGGTGAGTTTACATCATCACCGGTCCAGTAAATATGAATGTCATCATTCAAATTCTTTAAAGCTGTTAACTCCGCACCATTACCTGACCATGCCTTGTTATAACCCTGTGGACAGTATGTAATCGGCTGGCAACCTTTCTTTTTTAAATCTTCATTCAATCTATTCAGCACAGTCACAACCATGTCATTGTTTCCGCCACCAAAGTCATCATTCAATATATCAAATTTACGAACACCAATTTTATACAACTGTTCCAGCTTTGCCATTAATTTCTGATACTGTGTTTCGTACTTTGCATCTGATATACTTGAAAATGATTTAAAAAAGTTACCAAGGTGAATAGACCATACAAAATCTACTTTTGTCTCTTCGGCTTTCTTTACTAACTTTTCAAATTCTTTTATTGTTTCATCCGGATATAGCTGATCCCATTTGCTTGTATGATATGCATCTCCCTTCGGTGCATAGACATAGCTGTTCATCTTATAGTCTTTGGCAAATTCCATCAGATTTTCACGCTCATCAAAGTTCCATGCACCATAGAAACCTTCGATGTATCCTCTCGTCGCCACAGTTGCATAGTCTTCAATATGCGCATCCAAAAATTTCTTTCCTGAGAAAGAAGAGAACATCATCTGCAGAGTCGCAACACCATGAAAGGTTGCATCCGTATCTTTTCCTTCAATGACAATATCTTTCTTTTGTGCATCTGCATCAAGCACATAGGCATCCGGCTTTTTGTAAAATTCTGCATTTGGCTCGTTGATTTTATTTTCTTTCATATAACTATCAGCTGCACCGTTTGTTTGTTCCACGCCGAGGATGATATTTGTTTTTTCATCATCTACGTTCTCAGATTCTTTATATCCAACTTTATACTTGTCCAGTACTTTTTTTACAAAGTTTTTGGTAGCCTCATCCACTCCGTTCTCTGCAACAATCGTTACCTCTCCACTTTTCAGTTCAAATGACTGTGTTGTTTGTGGATACGTCACCTTCTGCGGAAGCGGGTAAATTGCATATGCATTCGGATTTTTAGAACACTCTGTCTGCTCTGTAGGCACTGTTGGCGTCGTTTCCTCATTCTTCTTTGCAGCAGCTGCCGGAAGAACAGAGGTTGCTGTCATCGCGCAAACTAACGCTGCACTTGCTACACGTAAGGATTTTCGTTTCTTTTTCATATTTTTGCTCCTCTCGTTTCTTTTTTCACATACAATTCATTATATCATATTTACAATTTCTTCCAAAGAGTTTTTTTATTTTTAGATATATTGTATAAATACGATTTTTTTTTGGTACAAACAGACAAAAGACAGATTGCCGTGTAACAATCACCATTGTCTTATCACATAGCAATCTGCCTTTTATCATTACTAGATGGAATTAATCGTTCTCTTTATATAAGATGTATGTAAAATCTCATGCGCTTTTTGGCTTCCCGGTCTTCCCAGAAATTCTTCATATAATTTCTGAATCGAAGGATTCTCATGCGATTTTCGAATTGCTTTTTTGGCATCGTTGTCATACAGTACTTTCGCACGTGCCGCTCTCACATCGGTAAAGTTTCTTACATCCGCAGAAACTTGTGGCTGTCCACCGCCATTTACACAGCCTCCCGGACATCCCATAATCTCAATGAAATGATAGTCTGCTTCTCCTGCATTGACTTTGTCAAGCAGCTCTTTTGCGTTTTGCAGTCCGGATGCGACTGCTACTTTCACATCCATTCCCGCTACATTGTAAGTCGCTTCTTTAATTCCATCTGTTCCTCGTACATCTTCAAAGTCCACTTTTGCGAGTTCTTCTCCCGTAAGCGTCTCCACCGCCGTCCGAAGTGCCGCTTCCATAACACCACCGGTTGTGCCAAAGATTACCGCTGCTCCTGTTGATTCTCCGAGCGGATCATCAAAATTCTCTTCCGGAAGTCCTGTAAAATCAAGTCCTGTACGTTTGATCAGTCTTGCAAGCTCTCTTGTTGTAATAGCAATATCCACATCCGGTACCCCCGCCGCATTCTGATCCTCGCGTCCAATTTCAAATTTCTTTGCAGTGCAAGGCATCACACTCACACACACGATATCCTTTGGATCCATCCCCGTCTTTTCCGCATAATAGGTCTTTGTAATTGCTCCAAACATCTGCTGCGGTGATTTACAGCTCGACAGATTCTCTGTCATATCCGGAAAATAATGTTCACAGTATTTGATCCATCCAGGTGAGCAGGAAGTAATAAGTGGAAGTACACCACCATTTTGTACTCTGTCTATAAATTCACGCGCTTCTTCCATAATAGTGAGATCTGCACTGAAATCCGTGTCAAACACTTTGTCAAATCCGATTCTTCGAAGTGCTGCCACCATTCTGCCCTCCACGTCAGTTCCAATCGGATATCCAAACTCTTCTCCCAATGCCGCTCTTACGGAAGGCGCTGTCTGCACTACAACATGTTTTTCCGGATCGGCAATCGCATCTAACACTTCATCTATATAATCCTTTTCTTGAAGAGCCCCAGTCGGACAGACTGCAATACACTGTCCACAAGACACACAGCTTGTATCTCCAAGCCCCATCTCAAACGCCGATCCAATACTCGTTGCAAACCCTCTGTGATTCGGTCCAATCACACCGATTCCCTGTACTTTCTCACAGACTGCCGAACATCGTCTACACAAAATACACTTATTGTTATCCCGAATCATATGTGCCGCCGTTACATCTAATTCATACCCATTTTTCTCACCATCAAAATAGTCTTCCTCTGCAACTCCAAGTTCACGGCACAACTGCTGCAATTCGCAGTTCCCACTTCTCACACAAGAGAGACATTTTCTGTCATGCGCAGACAAGATTAACTGCAGAGTCTTCCTTCTTGCCTCCAACACTTTCGGTGTATTCGTCCATATCTCCATCCCATCACCGATTGGATGTACACAGGATGCAACCAAAGTCTTTGCACCTTTTACTTCCACCACACAGATTCGACATGCCCCGATTTCATTAATCTCTTTCAAGAAACAGAGAGTAGGTATTTTGATTCCAGCCAAATGTGCTGCTTCCAAGATTGTAGACCCCACCGGCGCCGACACGGCTCTGCCATTTAATTTTATCGTTACATTTTCCATCATCTTACCTCCCCTATTACTCTTTATAAATAGCACCAAACCGGCATTTTTCCATACATGCTCCACATTTGACGCATCTAGACTGGTCAATCATATGTACTTCTTTTACCGAGCCAATAATCGCATTGTTCGGACATGTTCTTGCACAAAGTGTACAGCCTTTACATTTATCCGCATCAATTTTGTATTGCAACAACTCTTTACAGACTCCCGCAGGACATTTTTTATCTACGATATGTGCAATATATTCGTCCCGGAAATAGCGCAGAGTAGAAAGTACCGGATTTGGAGCTGTCTGTCCAAGTGCACAGAGCGAGTTATCCTTTAAGTGATAACAAAGTTCCTCCAATTTATCCAAATCTTCCATGGTTGCCTGCCCCTTTGTAATCTTATCCAAAAGTTCCAGCATACGTCTTGTGCCGATACGGCAAGGTGTACATTTCCCGCAGGACTCATCTACCGTGAATTCCAAAAAGAATTTTGCAATATCCACCATACAAGTATTCTCATCCATAACAATCAGACCACCTGATCCCATCATGGATCCAATTTCCATCAAGTTGTCGTAATCGATCGGAACATCAAGATGTTCTGCCGGAATGCATCCGCCTGACGGTCCTCCCGTCTGAGCCGCCTTGAATTTCTTTCCATTCGGAATTCCTCCGCCGATTTCTTCCACAATTTCACGAAGTGTCGTTCCCATCGGAATCTCCACAAGTCCGGTATTATGAATTTTACCACCTAACGCAAACACTTTTGTTCCTTTTGATTTTTCTGTTCCCATACCCACAAACCATTCCGCTCCCTTTAAAATAATCTGCGGAATATTTGCCCAGGTCTCCACATTATTTAAAATCGTCGGTTTTTGGAATAAACCTTTCAATGCAGGGAATGGGGGACGCGGTCTTGGCTCACCACGATTTCCTTCAATGGATGTCATCAATGCCGTCTCTTCTCCACAGACAAACGCTCCCGCTCCCAGTCTCAAATCAATATCAAAATCAAATCCGCTTCCAAAAATATCTTTGCCAAGCATTCCGTATTCTCTCGCCTGACGAATTGCGATTTCCAGACGTTCAATTGCGATCGGATATTCCGCACGCACATAGATGTACCCTTGTGACGCCCCGATTGCATACCCTGCAATTGTCATTGCCTCCAACACAACATGAGGATCCCCTTCAAGCACCGAGCGATCCATAAACGCTCCCGGATCTCCTTCATCGGCATTACAACAGACATATTTTTGTTCTGCCTGATTGCCTTTTGCAAATTTCCATTTCAACCCCGTCGGGAAACCTGCTCCTCCGCGTCCTCTCAGTCCACTGTCCAAGATAACCTGAATGACGTCATCCGGTGTCATCGTCGTCAAGACTTTTCCAAGAGCCTCGTATCCGCTCGTCCCTATGTATTCTTCAATATTTTCCGGATTGATCACGCCACAGTTGCGAAGCGCAATTCGCTTTTGTTTCTTATAAAATTCCGTCTCTTGAAGCGGCAGTATTCCATCTTCACTGACCGTCTCCTGATATAAAAGACGAGTAACAATTCTTCCGTTTAACAAATGTTCCGATACGATTTCCGGAATGTCCTCTTCTTTTACCATGGAATAAAATGCGCCCTCCGGATAAACGATCATAATCGGCCCCAACGCACACAGCCCGAAACATCCTGTTTTCACGACTCCAATCTCATTTTCCAGACTATTTTTTCGAATCTCTTCATGCAGTTTTTCAATAATTTTCTTGCTGCCGGAAGAAGTACACCCGGTACCTCCGCAGACCAACACATGCTTGCGATACGGGTTATCTTCTGTCCAGACTCCGTCTTCTGAACGAAACTCTACCTGTCCCCGCATCTTTTCTTTGATTGCTTTCAATTCTTCCAGTGACTTCATGCATATCCTCCATTTCTATTTTCATACGATCCTAATCATATTTTGCTAAAATATCATCTATGTCATCTACAGTCAAACGTCCGTAGACATCATCATTTACCATCATGACCGGCGCAAGACCGCATGCCCCGACACATCGACAGGCATCCAGTGAAAATTTACCGTCAGGTGTACATTCCCCACCCACGATTCCAAGCTTTTCCATCAGATAATTATAAATATCCCCGGAACCTTTTACATAACATGCCGTGCCAAGACAGACTGAAATGCGATATCTTCCTTTTGGATTGAGCGTAAACTGTGAATAAAACGTTGCAACTCCATATATTTTCTCCAACGGAATCTTCGTCTCATTTGAAATCATTGTCTGCACTTCTATCGGAAGATACCCATATATTTCCTGAGCCTTTTGCAAAATGGGCATCAAAGCACCTTTATCATCCTTCAATTCCGCAATCACCTGCAATAACGCCTCTTCCTGCTCTTTTGTTCCATGAAACGGAACCCCTCCTGTTTTAGAACACATCCTGAAACCTCCTTTTACTGTAGTTTTCCGTTCTGCACCTTGTGCATCTCGATATACCACTTCATATTAACACAGATTTATGCAAAAATCCATATTTAAGCACTTTTCTTTTATGTATTTTTACCATTATTTTAATTTATTTTTGATAGTTTTTGTAATTTTATACAAAATTCTGAAATTAGACAGGATTTAAAAGACAATAATAAAAAAGAAACCTTGTACAAATCTTACTAGAAGAATCTACAAAATTTCTTTTTAGATAAAAATAAATTATCATCAAACTATTCCGGATGCTATCCGCCTAAAGTTACATCTTGTTTGTCATACCACCTGATTGCTTTATCAAAATCTCTTTCTTTATAATCCGGCCAAAGATTTTCTACCACATAGAAATCTGCGTAGACTGACTGCACAGGCAGCATCCCCGACAATCTTCTCATATTTCCCCAACGAATTACCAAATCAATTCTGGAAATATCCTTCGAATGTATTTGAGTCATTACATCGTTCTCTTGCTCCATACCCTCTTTTCTTATCGCGCTCAAATCCCATTCCCAGCCGTAATTCACAAGAAAATTCACCTTGATATCAGCAATTCCGATTTCCTTTCTCTGTGTATATTTCAAAAGTTCTTCCGGAAAATGTACTGAGCTCGAATCTCCCACAACCAAGAGCGATACATTCCCTTCTTTTTGAATCAGCCGCACTGCATCTACGCACGCTTTTTTAAATGCATTTTGCTGCACTTTCGGCCGTTTACAATTGTCCACAGTAAACCCATAATACGTAATTTCCGCGACTCCATACTCCTTTGCTTTGCGCAGCACTTCAAGTCCCGGGTTCAGTCCGTGCTGATAGCCATCTTTTTTCTCCATCTGATGTTGTGTCGCCCATCTCCTATTTCCATCCGGTATAATTGCAATATGTTTTGGAATCCTCAACGCAGTCCCTCCTAAATTTTTATACAAGGACTATTCCCATAATAAACGATATTTATTCCAATCACATAGAAAAGCCCCGGAACTTCAAGTTCCGAGACTTCATTTTTCACCGTCTATTTAATAAACATCGCATCCCCAAAGCTGAAGAAACGGTATTTTTCTTTCACAGCCTCCTCATAAGCCGAGAGCACCTGTTCTCTTCCTGCCAATGCAGATACCAACATGACCAATGTAGACTCCGGCAAATGAAAGTTCGTGATCAGGCAATCTAACACCTTAAATTCATACCCCGGATAAATGAAAATCTCCGTCCAGCCATTCGTCGCATGAAGTTTTCCATTTTTATCTGCAGCAGATTCAATTGTTCGACAACTTGTTGTTCCGACACAAATTACGCGATGCCCGCTTTCTTTTGCACGATTAATCTTTTCAGCCGCCTCTTCGTCAATCTGATAAAATTCTGAGTGCATGTGATGTTCCAATATATTATCTACTTTTACAGGACGGAATGTTCCAAGTCCTACATGTAAGGTCACACGTGCAATCTGCACGCCTTTCTCTTCAATCTCTTTTAACAACTCCGGCGTAAAATGCAGTCCGGCTGTCGGAGCTGCAGCAGAGCCGGAATGTTTCGCATATACCGTCTGATATCTGTTTTTATCTTCCAATTGGTGTGTGATATACGGCGGCAGCGGCATCTGTCCTAATTGATCTAAAATTTCCTCAAAAATTCCTTCGTATTCAAAATGGATCAGACGATTGCCTTCTTCTACGATATCAACGACTTCGCCGACTAAAAGACCGTCTCCGAAACTGATTCGAGTTCCCACTTTTGCCTTTTTCCCAGGCTTTACAAGCGTCTCCCATACATCGTTTTCTTTTCGTTTTAGCAACAATACTTCTATTTTTGCATCCGTGCCGATTTTGGAACCAATCAGCCTTGCCGGAATTACTTTTGTATCATTGATAACAAGACAGTCCCCTTCCTGCAGATAGTCTATAATCTCCCAGAACACATGGTGCTCCACCTTGCCAGTCTCTTTATCCAACACCAAAAGTCTTGAGCTTGAACGGTCCTCCAATGGATCCTGTGCAATCAATTCTTCCGGTAAATCAAAATAAAAATCTTCTTTTCTCATCTTTTTGAAACTTCCTTTCTTATCCAATGCCGCCATATAAAATACCCAATATATAGACAACAATCGTCAAACCAACAAAAATATATTTTGTCATTGGCTCAAACCATTTTCCAATCT
This sequence comes from Coprococcus phoceensis, assembly GCF_900104635.1. Taxonomy (NCBI): domain Bacteria; kingdom Bacillati; phylum Bacillota; class Clostridia; order Lachnospirales; family Lachnospiraceae; genus Coprococcus; species Coprococcus phoceensis. The sequence continues at coordinate 435,470 of NZ_FNWC01000007.1, read as the reverse complement.
TTTTCTCGCGTCCCATCTGTACCTGCTCCCTTGCAAACCCAGGAGGGCATACCCAGAAAAACATAATTGCGGCAAGCAATGCTCCCAGTGGAATAATGTAAATTGAAACCACATCCATCCACGTACTTACGACATCACCGGATTCAATGACAACTCCAACCGCCACAGCCACAACTGCCACAATTGCGACTGCAATCTTTCTCGACACTCCAAAGCGTTCCTGAATCGCCTCCACCGGCGTCTCAAACAAATTGATCAACGAAGTGACTGCCGCAAACAGAACTGCCACAAAAAAGAGAATACAGAAAAATGTTCCGGCCGGCATCTGCTGAAATACTTTCGGCATCGTAATGAACATCAACGCCGGTCCTGCATTTGGATCTAATTGAAATGCAAACACTGCGGGTAAAATTACAAACGCTGAAAGAAGCGCTGCCAATGTATCGAAAATCGCTACGTTTCTCGCACATGCAATCACATCTTCATCTTTTTTCAGATAGCTTCCATAAACTATAGTTCCTGAACCTGCTAATGAAAGCGAAAAAAATGCCTGCCCAAGTGCATATACCCAGGTTTTTACATTTCCAAGTTCACTCCATTTTGGCTTTAGCAAAAAAGAATACCCAGATGCAGATCCTTCCAGAAAGAACACTCGCACCGCCAGTATCAGGAACAGGCAAAAAAATGCAGGCATCATAAACTTATTGACTTTTTCAATTCCTTTTGCAATCCCAAACAGCATGATTGCAAACACAATCACCAAACCAAGCAGATGCCACGGAATACTTCCAAATGAAGCAGATATCTCTCCGAAGTACTCTTCCGATTTTGTTTTCATCAGACTTCCCGTCACAGATCCGACCAAAAATTTCAAAATCCATCCCACAACAACCGAATACCCGATTGCAATTCCAAGCGAACCAAGTGTCGGCACAAGTCCGACGAACTCGCCCCATCTTCCGCCTCTCATCTTCGATGCTCCGCGAAACGCCCCGATAGAACCAGCTTTCATCGCACGTCCAAACGCCATCTCACCTGCAACACCAGCAAATCCGAGCACAAAAACAAATATAAAATACGGTATCAAAAATGCAGCACCGCCACCTTCGCCTACACGATAAGGAAACAGCCAGATATTTCCCATTCCAACAGCAGAGCCGATACATGCCAGCACAAAGCCGAACCGGTTTTGAAATGTCTCTCTTTTTTTGTTTGTCATCTTTTTCCCCTCTTCCTCATTTGCATTTTCGCATATATAATCACATTATATATGCTTTTTTCTAAAAACGCTACCCCTTTTTCAATGAAGCATCTGATTCACCAGCAGCCAGTTTGCCCGAAACGGACGCATCAAGTTCCAATACCCGACACCATGGATATCCTTTTCTGCAGCCAGCTGCAATTTTGCATAAATACTTCTCACATCTTCAAACCAGACTTCATATCTCCTTCCACCAATTTCATAATAGAAAAACGGACTTTGATAACGCTCATCGTACTGAATCTCCACACCTCGCTCTGCCGCGATGACATTCGCCTCAACATTTCCAATCAACCTTGCTTTTGTCACCCCTCGCTCATATGGGAGCGGCCAGCTATATCCATAATTCGGGACTCCCAATACAATTTTTTCTTTCGGAATTTCCGTGAGGGCATACTCCAACACCTGTCGGACATTTGGCAGCGGCGCTACCGGAAGCGGTGGTCCGTATGTATACCCCCATTCATACGTCATCAGAAACACCGTATTTGCACTTTGCCCCAACAGATGATAATCCATTGCCTCATACAACAGCCCTTTTTGATAAGAAGAGGTCTTCGGAGCAAGCGCCACCGACACCCGATATCCATTTTCATTCATCGTCTCCCGTAAACGATTCACAAAATCTGCATACCCTACCCGATCTTCCGGCCGAATATATTCAAAGTCCACATCTACACCTACATACCCCTTTTCTCGTACTGTCTCCAAAAGATTTTCAATCAAATTTTCCTGAACCGTCTCATTTTCCGATAATATTTGAATCAATCCACTGTTAAAGGTCCCCGTCTCCGCAAACGGCGTCAGCACCAGAATCGGTTCCACCTGCTGATTCCAAGCCTCCTGAATCACCCACGTCTCGTCAATCTGAGGTGGTATCAATTCTCCTTCTGCCGTAAATCCATAAGAAAAAATAAGTATTTCATCTATATAAAGAAGTACCTCACGCAAAATATACGGCTCAATAAACGGATATGCATACCCGCTGATCCTACCTTGCATAAGCGGTTCTCCCTCATAAGAAATGACCAAACTCTGCCCCTCTAACAAATGGGTCTGATTCAACAGAAACGGATTGTTTTGATATAGATTTTTGACCGTGATACTATATTCTTCCGCAATCTGCTCTACCGTCTGTCCTTCTCTCACAATATGAACCCGACTCGGCATCAGAATCAAAAGAGCTTGACCCGGAACAAGATTTTGCTGCGCTGCCAGCTCATTGTCATACACAATCCGATCAGTTGAGATATCATATAACTGAGCGATCGAATAAATTGTCTCTCCACTTTTTACAACATGTATCGGCATGGTTATTCTCCATTTTTATTTCTTTACTTTTAATATATTCATCTATCGATAACCCCAAAACCGAATTTGTCACTATAGCAAGTATTATTGTGCTGACTCTCCCTATCCCTCAACATATTTCATATATGGAACAAACATATCTATACTATGATCATCGGAATACAACTGCTCCGGAGTCAATTCAGTGCTTAATGCTGAACCACATCCCGAAAAACTAATCATAAAAAAAATACTCATACCTAAAATAGTAAATATTTTCTTCAATTCATTCACCTCCCATAACATCTATGCAAAATTCCAATTGAACAGTATCGACCTTCCCATTGCCTATGAAAACAATACCATCCTTCCGCTTGGTTGGCAAGCGGTTTTACGATTCAAATGCGCCGCCCGTGTAAAGCAGTGTTTTGATTACTACTGATTTTACATAGAGGATTTTATTATGAAAACACTTGATTTCTGTAGCTTCTGCACAGAAAATGCTGTATAATCACAGGTAAGTACAAAAAACTGCTTTTTCGTTTCCCCCATCATTGATTCTAACCTAAAGAATTTAGAAATGAGGTATTTTTATGGAATATATTAGAGTAACCAACGAGAATATAGACAAAGAGCATATATGCTGTGCCATTTCAAATAACAATGATATTCAAGTATCATCAAAAAAGGCTTGGCTACAAGAGCGATTTAACGAAGGCTTAGTTTTCCTAAAGAGCGAAGAACGAGGAAAGTGTTTTATTGAGTATATTCCTGCTGAAAATGCTTGGAATCCTATTATTGCAGATGGTTATATGTATATTAACTGTCTTTGGGTTGCTGGTTCATTCAAGGGCCATGGATACTCAACAGACTTATTAAATGCGTGCATTGAAGATAGTAAAACAAAAGGAAAACAAGGGTTATGTATTCTATCTTCCCAAAAGAAAAAAACATTTTTAGCTGACCCTAAATTCTTAAAATACAAAGGTTTCATCGTTTGCGATGAAGCAGATAATGGTATTCAATTATGGTGTTTACCATTTAATAAAAATTCCTTGTTACCTAAATTCAAGAAGTGTGCCAAGCACCCTCACATTGATGAAATGGGATATGTTTTATACTATACCAGTCAATGTCCATTTAATGCGAAATATGTGCCTATTGTAGAAGAAATCGCAAAAGAAAAGGGCGTACAGTTTAAATCTATTCGTTTGCAAAACAAAGAGCAAGCACAGAATGCACCTACGCCGATTACAACTTACGCTCTGTTCTATAACGGAGAATATTTAACAAACGAGCAGATGAATGATAAGAAATTTTTAAAGTTGTTGGCAAAATAACCCCCAGCTTATAGAACTAAGAAAACTTTCTCCTACATCCCGTTTCGTCTTACACAAAAAGTACCGCCATCTGACGGTACTTTCCTTCTTTTATTTACTGTCTTAATTCAATTCCCATTTCTTCCAATGCTTTCAAGATTTTCGTCATCGCAGAAGTCACATCTGCCTCTTCCAACGTCTTATCTTTTGCACGGAACACAATAGAATATGCAACAGATTTGAATCCTGCTTTAATCTGCGCTCCCTCATAAAGGTCGAATAATTTGTAGCTTTCTAAGTAAGCGCCGCCTTCCTTCGCAATCACTTCCTCGATCTGGCCAACCAAAATTTCTTTCGGCACAACCATACTGATATCACGAGTCACTGCCGGATATTTTGCAATTCCTTCATATTTTCTGTCAAATGTAGCAAGTTCCACTACCTCCGGCATATCAATCACTGCAACATAAGCTCTTGTCCCGATTCCGTAAATATCTGCCACTTCTGGATGTACTTCTCCCAAGTATCCTACCACTTTCCCACCGTAAATGATATTTGCCTGACGTCCCGGATGCAAGAATGTCTTTCCTGCGTTTGGATCATATGTCTCTTTTTCATGCATACCGATTTTTTCAAAGAATTCTTCTACAACGCCTTTCATGCTGAAGAAATCACCTTCTCCATACATACCAAGTGTGAACTGCATACGTTCTTCCGGAAGTTCTGTGACCGGAAGCTGTTTTGGAAGATAAATATTTCCAAGTTCATACAAACGAACATCTTTATTTCTTCTGTTATAGTTTGTCGCAAGCGATGTTAACATTCCATTCAAAGAAATTGTTCTCATAATACTGTAATCTTCTCCAAGCGGATTCATAATCTCCACCGCTTCACGGAGTTTTGAGTCCGCCGGAAGCAACAGTTTATCAAATACTTTTGGACTTTCAAAAGAATATGTCATTCCCTGACTGAATCCACAGAACTCTGCAATATTTCTGGCTACTTCCTCCACACGAAGTTTGAATGACAATTTTCCTGTTGTTGCCTCTCCCCTTGGAAGTGTTGTCGGAATATTGTCATATCCGTAAAATCTTGCAACTTCTTCTGCAAGGTCTGCAAGTCTGAATAAATCATGTCTGAATGTCGGTGTGATCACTTCTTTTGCCTCTGCATCATATTCCAAGCCGATTTTTTCAAAATATCCAAGCATTTCTTCTTCTGAAATATCTGTTCCAAGCATCACATTGATTTTCTCTGCATCAAATGGAACGCGAACCGGTTCTTTTTCTTTTCCATATACATCAACGGTTCCTCCGACAACTTCACCTGCACCTAATTCTTCAATCAACTGGCAGGCTCTGTCGATTGCCGCTTTCGCATTGTTCGGGTCAAGTCCCTTTTCAAATTTTCCGGAAGCATCTGTACGAAGTCCGACTTTTTTGCTTGATTTACGGATATTTGTTCCATCAAAGCATGCCGCCTCAAACAATACGTTCTGCACATCATCTGTAATCATAGAGTTTTCTCCACCCATGATACCCGCAATACCAACTGATTTTTCTCCGTCGCAGATCATTAGGACAGATTCGTCCATCTCTCTTTCCTGTCCGTCTAATGTCACGAATTTTTCTCCTGCTTTTGCTGTCTTTACAACAATCTCATTTCCGGCAATCGTAGAAAGGTCGTAAGCATGCATTGGCTGCCCATACTCTTCCATCACATAGTTTGTGATATCAACAAGATTGTTGATCGGACGGATTCCAACAGAAGCCAGTCTTCTTTGCATCCATCTCGGAGATGGTCCAATTTTTACATTTTTCACAACTCTTGCACAGTAGCGTGGGCAAAGCTCTGTGTTCTCCACAGTTACTTTAATATAATCATTGACATCTTCGTCATTTCCAGTCTCTGCCACAACCGGAGGACAGAATTCTTTTCTAAAAGTTGCCGCTGCTTCTCTCGCAATTCCCACTACACTAAAGCAGTCCACACGGTTTGATGTCACCTCGTATTCAAATACAACATCATTTCTTCCAAGTGCTTCAATCGCGCTGCTTCCAACTACTGCATCTTCCTCGAAAATATAGATTCCGTTCTCCGGAGCCTCCGGGTACATATCTGTTGTAGATCCAAGTTCTTCGATGGAACACATCATACCAAAACTTTCCACTCCACGAAGCTTTCCTTTTTTGATTTTGATTCCGCCTTCTACAACTTTCCCGTCATGACTTCCTGCTACACGTCCACCGTCTAATACAACCGGCACCTTTGCTCCTTCAAATACATTCTTCGCTCCGGTTACAATCTGAACAGTCTCTGTTCCAACATTCACCTGGCAGACAACCAGTTTATCCGCATCCGGATGTTTCTCAATTTTATCAATCTGACCAATTACAATTTTTTCAAGGTCTGCATCCAACACCTCAAATCCCTCTACTTTTGTTCCGGAAAGCGTCATCGCATCTGTGTATTCCTGCGCTGTGACATCAAGGTCCGGCACATATGCTTTTATCCATGATAATGATGTATTCATTTTCTAAATCCTCCTAAAAATTTCTACTCTTTGGCATATTCTGTCGCGCCGCTCATTTTACTCTTTGGCACATCTTCTTGAATCCCTTCGCGATTCAAGAAGCCCGTTCGCAGCACTTTGTGCTTACATCTTGCTTCGCAATCTGTATCTGCTGTCGCAGACTGCGAACTAGAATTGCTTTAAGAATCTAATATCGTTTTCGTATAATAATCTCATATCGTCGATTTCGTATTTCAACAGTGCAATACGTTCCAATCCTACACCGAATGCGAATCCGTTGTATTCTTCCGGATCAATTCCGCACATTTCCAGTACATGTGGATGAACCATACCGCAGCCTAAAATTTCAATCCATCCGGAGCCTTTACAGAAACGGCATCCTTTTCCGCCACATTTAAAGCATGTCACATCCACTTCAGCGCTTGGCTCTGTAAATGGGAAGTGATGTGGTCTGAATTTTGTCTTTGTCTCTGGTCCGAACAATTCTTTTGCAAATACTTCCAGTGTTCCTTTCAAATCTGCAAATGAAATATTTTTGTCAATCACAAGTCCTTCAATCTGATGGAATGAAGGTGAATGTGTCGCATCCACTTCATCCGAACGGAACACTCTTCCCGGTGCGATCATACGAATTGGAAGTTTTCCCTGTTCCATCACACGTGCCTGCACCGGAGAAGTCTGTGTACGAAGTACGATGTCTTTGTTGATATAGAATGTGTCCTGCTCATCTTTTGCCGGATGATCTGCCGGAATATTCAATTTTTCAAAGTTGTATTCGTCATACTCTACTTCCGGTCCTTCCACCACTTCATAGCCCATGCCGATAAAAATTCTTTCAACTTCTTCCAGCGCAATTGTATTCGGATGACGATGCCCAACCATGTTTTTCTTAGATGGAAGTGTAACGTCAATAACCTCTTCTTTCAATTTTGCTTCACGGATCGCTTTTTCCATTGCTGTCTTTGCATTGTTAAGAGCTGTCTCAATCTCTTCGCGAGCTTCATTGACAAGCTGACCAACCTTCGGTCTGTCCTCAGCCGCTACATCTTTCATTCCTTTTAAAACAGCTGTAAGCTCTCCTTTTTTCCCAAGGAATCTTACTTTTACATCATTCAATTTTTCCGGCGCATCCGCTGCCTGAATCTGTGCCAATGCTTCTTCTTTGATGCTTTGTAATTTTTCTTTCATCGTTTTTATCTCCTTTAATTTTTTTACTTATAAAAAGAACCCCGCCCCCAAAAAAGGGACGAGGCTATATCGCGGTACCACCCTACTTCTCACAGAAATCTCCATGAGCACTCGGACTGCGTAACGTGCAGATACGTTATCTTCTACTTTTCTTTATATCGTTCAAAGATACAGCTCCCGTGCGAAATTCGATTCCCATTTGAACTAAAGGAAACTTCCAGCCGATGATTTCCTCTCTCTGTTAGAAAATAGTGCTCTACTAAACACGTTCCATGCCTTTTTGTATTCAAAATTCCTTTTCATTTTAACACATTAATTCGTAATGTCAAGATGTTCCTCGACCAAAACATTAATTTCTCCGCCCAAAAGCATGACATACATACAGAAATATAGCCACAGCATAATCAATACAATCGTCGTCAAACTTCCATACATATTGGAAAATCCTTTGAAAATATCCATGTAAACCGAGAAAATGAAAGATGCCAGCGTCCAACCAAACGCTGTAAACACAGCCCCTGGAAACTGATACTTTATCTTTCCCTTATGATTTGGGAGAAAACGATAAATACAGGTAGAAAATACAATCAGCACTAACAGCGTCGTAACCGTTCGAATTTCAATGATAAAATCCGTCACATACCGGAAAATCGGAACATGTTCGTTGACAAACATACTAATACTGTTACCAAATCCAAGCAGGACAAGAGACAACACAATCGCAATGATAAAAAGTACCGTGTAGAAAGCTGCCCGGATTCTCAAAAAAATATAGTTTCTTGTCTCAATTTCCTCATGAATGCAGTTCAGTCCGTTTGTGATTGCAAGCACCCCGCGCCCCGCAGACCACATCGTCATAAGTGCTGTCAAAGGGATCACCGCACGTGATTGGTTATACACTTCATTCACAATAGAAATCATTGTCGCACGAATTGTCTTCGGGAACACTTCATAAACCGCCGTCATCACATCCGCTTTTGTTACCGGCGTATATCGCACCAAAGTCAGCAAAAGCAAAATGATCGGAATTAAAGAAAGTACAAGAAAAAACGCAGACTGTGCTGCATATGCCCCTACATGGTCTCTTCCTACTTTTTCTAAAAACTCATTTACTTTTTTCACCAAGACTCTCATAAAACGATTCCTTCTCTTTTTTATCTTACGCAATCATATCACGAAACATTCTTTTCGTAAAGTATCTTTCACTCCACGGTCACTCCCTGATAAAACAATTGTAAGATCTCTATGTATGTTTTTCCGCATTTTGCCATCTCATTTGCTCCATTCTGGCTCATCCCGATTCCGTGTCCGTATCCGCCTCCATTTATAATATAATTTCCTTCACTTTTCTCTATTTGGAAAAACGCGCTGGGCAATAAATTTTGACTGTCCACCACTGTCCCATCTTGTTTTTCAATTTGATATCCTTTTCCTCCCAAGGCTCTTCGTATCTTATTTTCAGTATCAACAGTCACGCTTCCACCATCTCCCTGTGCCACTATCTGAAGTGCCACGCCTCCTGCTCCCCGCTTTGTGACCGATACATTTTGAAGTGTTCCGATTTCCGTTGCTGTGTTTAGCTCAATCAGATTAGACAATACCCTTTCCGGCACCACCGCCTTCCATCTATACCACGGAAGTTCTGCTTCATATGAATTTCCATCTTCCTTGCAAATCTCCACACTTTGCAGATACTGATTTTGTTCATCCGGCGTCGTCCCCCACGCCTCAATCCCAGTTGTTTTTCCGCAGGAAGTAGAATAATAATAAGCCATCACAACCTGATTCTGATACCATAATTTTTGTCCCCGTGTCTCATCCACCGCTCGAACAGCCGACTCCTGCTCCTTAGAATTCCCATACACCTGAAAAGAAGTGCTGTCATCTACATGTGCATTATACTCCGGATAAGATAGTCCTTGTGTCTGATTATAAGCATAGCTTCTCGCACAGACCGCCTGTGCTTTGAGCGCTTCTAACTCGTAAGATGCAGGCATCTCACTTGGAACGACCGCATACAGATATTCCTCCAAAGGAAGTTCATTTACAAGTATCATTCCTTCCGCACTGGAAAACAGCTCAAAACTCCCCAGATACGACGGCGTCCCATACCCTCTATTGAGACTTGAAACCGTAATCTTATCGCCGGAAACCACAGATTCCACTTTAATCGTTCCCTTCTGAAACATCGCGTCATCAGGTGTGACAGCAAACACTTCACCTTGACCATACTCCCTCTTTTCATCTCCTGCAGTCGCAATAAGTCCCCCTTCTGCCTGAAATTTTATTTCTGCATGTGCAATTTCTTGAAATCCATTCGTTTTGATCACTACCCGAATCATTTGCTCCTCCGTCTGCGCCTTTGATTGCGTCTCCTCTTGTTGTATCTTCGGAAGCTTCGACTCAATATCAAGTTCTGTTTCTCTTTTTTTTCTTTCCGAAAACATAATTACAAGAAAAATCGCAACAACAAAAAGCATTATCCCATAATACACATATTTTTCATTTAATTTTCGTTTCACAAGCTACCTCTTGTCCACTCTTTTTTCTATAGTATATACAAAAATATCTTTTTTTATGAAACTAGAATCTTTACACTAAAATAAGCAGCTACTTTCGTAGCTGCTTTTCTCTTTTGTAGTCCCCCAAAATGCCGTTTTCCATATTTTGACTCCTAGCAAACGCTAGGTGGGCAACCGCATCTGCTTTTCTGCCTTCCTCTGCAAAAACCGGAGGCTTGACATATTACAGAGATATAAGAATCCCGTTTAAAGTACTGTAGGTTCAAAATAATGGAAGTATCGCACATCCCAGGTTCTTTCTAAACATATTATAAGACATTGTGTAGTATTTTTCAACTATATTATCACATTTCTACAAAGAAATTCCGTTCCAGTATTTCCACCAGATTTTTTTCCACCACACAACATCCACAGACACTTCTCTTTTTATCTGACAGTATAGCTTTCGGCACATCTGATATTCTTCTTTTTCAATTTTTTCATTTCCAAAATTTGCCTGATAGACAATCTTCACCACCTGGTCTACATCTTCTTCCCTGATATTCGGATATGCCTTGCAAAGTTTCTGAGTAAACTCTCCATCAACTTCTTCGCTTTTTTCTACCTTCCCAGCAAGAACAAGCAATTCAAACATCCTATGGAACAACTCTTTGACGTATTCGGTATAGCCGTGGTTTCTGCTGATTCGTCTTTTCTTCAAAATCCAAACTCGCCTTCCAAAAAGCACCGTAAATGCAATCAAAAACATTCCCATGAAAATCCCTACAATCATATGCAGCGGATTATCCGATCGTTTTTCATTTTCTTCTGCCGACAATTTATCTTTTCCTTCTCCAGACTGATTGTTTTCTTCATCCGTTTCTTCCTGTTTATCCTGCAGCTCATTTTGCTGCGTCTCATCTTTCTTTGATTCACTCTTCTGCAACTGTGACTCTGTCTGTTCCTGCAAAGTGTTCATCTCATCTGGTATGACGGTCATGGTATTTCCTGAATATCCGGGAGTTGTCTCCACCGGAATCCAGCCGATGCCCTGTACATAAGCTTCCGCCCACGCATGTGCAGACGCTCCTGTTACCACGGCTTCATACTCACCCTCTTCATTCAGCTTAAATGCACTTGGCAGCACTGCATATCCGGCAACATATCTTGCCGGAATTCCTTTCATACGAAGCATCAAAGTCGCAACTGTGGCAAAATGCTCACAATATCCTTTTTTATTTTTAAAATAAAAATATTCTGCGACATCTTCCCCTACAGGAGTCTTTCCGGGTTCCAGACTATATTCCGCCTGCCCATCCAGCACTTGTGCGATTTCATCCATCACGCTCCACACATCTGTCGCAGGTACACGTTTTTCTACTTCCTCTAAAAAACTTTTCTCAACCTTTGCCGGCACTTCTGTATCATATTTCGATACATATTTAAAATATGCATTTTCCAAGGGACTTTTCGTGTTTTCCAGCGCTGCAAAGCCAAAGGCTCCAAGCGGGCAGTATTGGATATCATATTTCTTTGCATCTCCCTTCACATACGAATCGGATACAATCTCATCTTTCTCTGTATAATATCCCCCGTAAGGAATATATTTATACTTTGTATTTGCCCCTACATTTTCAATATAGAGTGTCTCTTGCGAACTGACTGTTTTTAGTTTTTCATACAAAAGATTCCGCACTTCCTCCGTCTGTGCATTTCGCTGACGAATCCAGCTTTGAAATTCTTTCCTTCTTCCCTCTTTCCATTTATTATCCTCATATATCGTTCCAATATACCCTTGCAGATAAATTTTTTCCTGTGGCTTTGTCTGCGAAGTGATGACCAATTGCTTTTCATCATCTTTTGCGAACTCTCCTGCTCCGCCAATCACTCCATCATTCACTCCTCCCTTTGCTTTTCCAAAAAAATCCAATGATTTTTCTTTCAAAAGCTCAGAGATCTGTTTTGTAACATCCTTTCTATCCCCGAACGCTTTCTGCACCTGCATTCCAGAAAACATGCTCCCAACGGCAAGTGCCGCAGCAACAAGAATCACTCCCGCAAATCCTGACTGTCTCTGCACCTGAAATCCTCTTTCCGTTTTTGCCGCCACAATTCCCCCAACAGAAAGCATGCAAAGAACAACCTCTGCCATCTTTGGCACCTTTCCCACTGTAAACGGTATCAAAATACCGACTCCGAGCAAAATAACCGGCATCCACGAGTGTTTCATACACACAATCCCATACGATAGCAGCATTCCTATCAGTATCCCCAGCACAACCATTCCGGAATCTACAGATGCATCTACATTAAAGTAGGAGCCTAGATAAATCTGAAAATACTCTTCAGCTGTTTCCAGCACGCTTCTTTTGATACACAACAATGACTCCCGCAGAGTTTCCCCCCCCTTAACAGATACAAAAGCAAAACACTTCCAATCGAAACACCCCACACAAGAATCTTTCCACTCTTCTTTTCCATCAACAAAAGAAGAGTCTCTATTGCGCAAAAAAGTAATGTGATAGAAAATACTTCCGCCTTTTGATATTTCAATTGGAATGCGTTTGTAATCGCAAGCAGTATTCCCGCTGTTCCCATGCAGACATAGAGCAGCATTATACAATGATATCCCCATTTTTTCATACGCATCCTCCTCTATACCACAATTTCAACAGAGTGAAAAAAGAGTTCTAATCCATCTTGAACCATATCCATTTTTTCATTTCCATTAATCTGCAGCTTCATTCCCGTATCTATTTTCACCATTGTTGCATAGATATCGTTCTTATATGTGTAGCGATACTGCTCCTCCATATTCTGTTCGAGACAGTTTGGGGAAAATTCCAGCACTTCCATAATGCATTCATATAAATCCTCTTCCGTTCGGACAAGAATCCTCATAATTCCATCCTCATTTTTCTTCTTCCAGACTACATAATGGGCACACTCCCGTTCAAGCAATGCTGCTGAAAGCGATACTACCGCTTCCATAAACAAATTTCCCACACGACTTCCCTTTGTATCCTCTTCCATCAGCAATACAACCGTTGCTCCCAATGGATAACTGAATTCCTTGATATACAAAGTGTTTTCTCTGGCGCTTAATTTCCAATGCACTTTCTGCATACGATCACCTACCCGATATTCCCGTACATCGTAGATTTCCGCGCTGTCCTCTCCGCCTCTGTCCTGCGCATAGGATTCACCATCCACCGGAAACCATTTTGTTCGATTGCTCACAATCAGGTTCACCGGATATACTTTCGGCATCACAGTCGCAAACAGCTTTTCTTTTGGTCTTTTTGTAATTCCTAAAATGCCAAGTGCATCATAGCAAACAATCTTTCTCATCTGAATTTCTACTTTCCCACAATATTTTGGAATCATTTCGCACGTCAAATTTTGTTCCTGCCTGCCATTCAAATACACTTTATATTTTCGTTTTTCCTCTTTTCCGTCTGCCACATACCGATAACAAAACTGTACTTTAACCGGAACCGCCTTCTTTCCATTCATACAGCAGATTCAGATAAATCGTGACTATCACTATCAGTAAATAGATCCACTTTTTCATCCGACACGCTCCTTCATCGTTCCTTTGGGTTTGGAGCTTGTACACCGTTCAAAATCTCCTCTATAATCTCCTGTACCTTCACACGGTTGAGCCGCGCTTTTGCATTCAGCTGAATGCGATGCCTTGCCACATTTTCAAAAATTTCCTGCACGTCTTTCGGGACACAATAGTTTCTTCCATTCAGATACGCAATCGCCTTTGTCATCTTTGCAAGCGCCACAGTCCCACGTGGACTGATTCCAAGTTCAATCATCGGATGCTTTCTCGTCTCTGTAACTAATTCGCCAATATAGTTATAAATCACATCGTGAATATAAATATTCTCCACCTCTTTTTGCAAAAGCACAAGCTGATCCGCTCTCAAAATCGGTCGTATTGAGTCGGTTATATTTCCTCTTTGATTGCCTTTTACAATTTCAATTTCCTGCGCCATATCCGGATATCCGATTGTAATACATATAAAAAATCGGTCTAACTGCGCTTCCGGAAGCATCTGCGTTCCCGCCGATCCAATCGGATTCTCCGTTGCGATCACAATAAACGGATGCGGAACTTCCCTCGTCACTTTGTCAATTGTAACCGTTCCTTCCTCCATAACTTCCAAAAGCGCAGACTGTGTCTTCGACGATGTCCGATTAATCTCATCAGCCAAAAGAAGATTGCACATCACCGCCCCCGGTTCATAATAGAATTCTCCGCTTTTCTTATCATACATGGAAAATCCTGTGATATCCGCCGGAAGTACATCCGGTGTGAACTGCACCCTGTTCTGTATAAGAGTCATGCTTTTGGCAAAGGCAACCGCCATCGTTGTCTTCCCTACTCCCGGTATATCTTCGATTAAAATATGTCCGCCCGCTAAAATCGCAGCCAGAATTTTTTTCACACATTCGTCTTTTCCAATCACTGCCTTTTTCACTTCTTCTATAATTTTCCGTGCTACCTCTACATATTGCGCCATTTTCCGACCTCCTTCATACAACTATGAAACCTTATCCTTATCTTATCATGTTTCCCCCATGTATTCTATAGTAGTACACAAAAAACCGAGTGCGTATTACACACTCGGCATTTTCTATCTTATAATATTTCTTATAACTGTGGACCAGCAGAAACAAGCGCTTTACCAGCCTCGTTGCTTTCATATTTTGCGAAGTTCTTAATGAATCTTCCTGCAAGGTCTTTTGCTTTTTCTTCCCACTCTGCTGCATCTGCGTATGTATCACGTGGGTCAAGAATATTTGTATCAACTCCTGGAAGTTCTGTAGGTACTTCAATGTTGAAGTATGGAATCTTCTTTGTAGGAGCTTTCTGAATATCTCCGTTCAAGATTGCATCAATGATACCACGTGTATCTTTGATAGAGATACGTTTTCCTGTACCATTCCATCCTGTGTTTACAAGATATGCTTTTGCACCGTTTGCTTTCATCTTCTTAACAAGCTCTTCTGCATATTTTGTTGGGTGCAGTTCCAAGAATGCCTGTCCGAAGCAAGCTGAGAATGTTGGTGTAGGTTCTGTGATTCCACGTTCTGTACCTGCAAGTTTTGCTGTAAATCCAGATAAGAAGTAGTATTCTGTCTGCTCTGGTGTCAATACAGATACCGGTGGAAGTACTCCAAATGCATCTGCTGACAAGAAGATTACATTCTTTGCTGCCGGTGCTGCTGATACCGGACGTACAATTTTTTCAATATGATCTATTGGGTAAGATACACGAGTGTTCTCTGTTACACTCTTATCGTCAAAATCAATCTTTCCGTTTTCATCTAATGTTACGTTCTCAAGAAGTGCATTTCTCTTGATTGCGTTGTAAATGTCTGGCTCAGATTCTTTGTCAAGGTTAATAACTTTCGCGTAGCATCCACCTTCAAAGTTGAACACACCATTGTCATCCCATCCGTGCTCATCATCACCGATCAGAAGACGTTTTGGATCTGTAGACAATGTTGTCTTACCTGTTCCTGAAAGTCCGAAGAAGATTGCTGTATTTTCTCCGTTCATATCTGTGTTAGCTGAGCAGTGCATAGAAGCAATACCTTTCAATGGGAGGTAGTAGTTCATCATAGAGAACATACCTTTTTTCATCTCTCCACCGTACCATGTGTTCAAGATAACCTGTTCACGGCTTGTGATATTGAACATAACTGCTGTCTCAGAATTCAAACCAAGTTCTTTATAGTTTTCAACTTTTGCTTTAGATGCATTATAAACAACGAAGTCTGGTTCGAAGTTCTCAAGCTCTGCTTCTGTTGGCTGGATGAACATGTTCTTAACAAAGTGTGCCTGCCATGCCACTTCCACGATAAAACGAATTGCCATACGTGTATCTGCATTTGCTCCGCAGAATGCATCTACTACAAATAATCTTTTGTTAGAAAGTTCTTTAATTGCAAGTTCTTTACATGTATCCCAAGCTTCCTGAGATGCTGGATGGTTGTCATTTTTATATTCATCTGAAGTCCACCATACAGTATCTTTTGAGTTCTCGTCCATAACGATGAATTTATCTTTAGGAGAACGTCCTGTATAGATACCTGTCATAACGTTGACTGCACCAAGTTCACTTTCCTGTCCTTTTTCAAAACCTTCAAGTTCTGCTTTTGTTTCTTCTTCAAATAACACTTCATAAGAAGGGTTGTAAACTACTTCTGTAGTTCCAGTGATACCATATTTGCTTAAATCAATTTTTGCCATCTTAATAAACCTCATTTCTTAATATAGTAGTTTGAATTTTTCCAAGTTTCACTGATTTTAATTATACACACTTCACTAATAAAGTCAATACTTTTTTGAAAGATATGACATACATCTAATTCATTTCTTCCTGTAATTTCATTAAAATTCTATAAAATAAATATTAAAAATGCAAGTTTAAAGCTTGAATCCTGCATTTTTTACGCATTTTTCATATATTTTTAATTATATTCACTCATTTCACACTGAATTTTGCAATTCGCTTGTCAAAAATTTCACGTTCATATTCTTCTAAAAAAATCTTTCTTGTATTCCGGTTTTTATTCAAAAAAATCTCAGAAGTACAGCATCTGCCTGCACCTCTGAGACCTTCTTTGAATTGTTAATGCAATTTATTTTTCAGAAAAATGCAGACTTTTACACGTTCAGTATCTCTTTTACTGTCTCCTCCATCTTGTCCGCATCACATTCTCTTGTATGAACAATCTTGGCATCTCGAATTTCTTCAATTGCTTTTGGAATCTTGACACATGAAATCTTTTCCAGTTCCGCTATCAAGTCAAATTCTTCCAACGTATCATACTTTTCATCAATGGAAGTCATCACACTTCTTGCAAATTTATACGGACTTGCAGTAGATGCAATCACTGTCTTTCTCTCATCTTTGTTTTCCTCAAGATATGCTTTCCCAACCGATGCCGCAACTGCTGTATGCGTATCGATCACATATCCTGTAGATTTATAAATCTCAGAGATTGTCTTCTTCACTTGGTCTTCCGTTGCATATCCTGCCGCAAAATCATCCAAGTTCTCCTTCATCTCTTTTGAAATCTCATAAACACCCTGTGATTTTAATGCGCGCATCAAATCCTGATTCTTTACAGCATCCTGACCTGCAATGAGATAAATCAGGCGCTCTAAATTGCTTGAAATCAAAATATCCATTGATGGTGATGTTGTCAAAATAAATTCTCGATTTTTATCATACACACCTGTTTGGAAGAAATCGAACAAAACTTTGTTCTCGTTCGATGCACATACAAGTTTTGCGATTGGAACTCCCATCTGTTTTGCATAATATGCCGCCAAAATATTTCCGAAATTCCCAGTAGGAACAACTACATTAATCTGCTCTCTCTCTGCAATTTCTTCATTTTTAAGCAATTTTGCATATGCATACACATAATATACAATCTGTGGCACAAGCCGACCGATATTGATAGAATTAGCAGAAGAAAATTGATAACCCGCAGCATCCATCTCTTTTGCAAGCTCTTTATTTTCAAAAATTGCTTTCACACCACTTTGCGCATTATCAAAATTCCCATGGATTGCAACAACCGATGTATTGTCACCTTTTTGTGTCACCATCTGAAGTTCCTGCACCTTGCTCACACCGTCTTTTGGATAGAATACAATAATCCTTGTCCCTTTTACATCCGCAAATCCTGCAAGCGCTGCCTTCCCGGTATCTCCGGAAGTCGCTGTCAGAATCACGATCTCATTCTTTACATTGTTTTTCTTCGCAGAAGTCGTCAATAAATGTGGTAAAATGGACAATGCCATATCTTTAAAGGCAATGGTTGCTCCATGAAATAACTCTAAGTAATACATACCATCTGCTTTCACAAGAGGCGCAATCTCTTCAGTATCAAATTTTGAATCATATGCCTTTGTGATACAGCTTTTTAATTCTTCTTCCGTAAAATCGGTAAAAAACTGTTTCATCACCGCATATGCAGTCTCTTGATAAGACATCTCTTTCAGTGTCCCCATATCGACATTCAGCTTTGGAATCGTCACTGGAACAAAAAGCCCTCCGTCATCTGCAAGACCTTTTAAAATTGCCTCGGAAGCTGTCACTGTTTTTTCTGCGTTTCTTGTACTTTTATACAATAAATTCATCTCAACCACCCTTTTTCACATTTTTTCACTATAGATATAAATATATCACAAAACTTGCGACTTCGCAATTTCGTTTTTTACTGTGACGGACATTTGTCACTCTGCTACATACGTTTTCGTTCTTTTCGGAACAAAATAAAGCAGATTGCACTAATCGCCATCAGAATCGGATAATACAGATATGGTATAATTTCAAACGGTGTAAGTGCTGTTAACGTCGCTGCTGAAAGGAGTTGTGCCCCATAAGGGATCAGCCCCTGTCCCACGGATGTAAAAATATCCAAAAGAGAAGCTGACCGTTTCGGATCAATGTCAAATTCTTCGCAGATTTCCTTTGCGATCGGTCCCGCCATGACAATTGCAACCGTATTATTTGCCGTACATGCGTCCACTAAAAGAGACAGTCCGGCAATTCCAAGTTCTCCCCCTCTTCTGCCACTGATTCTTGATTTGATTAAGTTTAAAATAAACTGGATTCCACCGTACTCCTTCACAAGCGAAACAATACATGCCACAACAATCGATATTACCGTAATATCATACATTCCTGTCACGCCTTCTCCAATTACACTAAACATCTCAGATGCTGCAAGTGTTCCCGTTGCCACACCTACAATCAGTGAAAGAATTGTTCCACTGATCAGCATGATAAATACATTGATTCCTATCAACGCTCCGACTAAAACCAAAACATATGGTACTACCTGCCACAAGTTGTACGTAAGCGCCTCTGTAATCTCATAGCTTCCATTTCTTGTAATCATAAAGAAAATAATAATGGTGATAACTGCCGCCGGAAGCACAATCAAAAAGTTCGCTTTAAACTTATCTTTCATCTCACAGCCCTGTGTCTTTACAGCTGCAATCGTAGTATCTGAAATCATAGATAAGTTGTCACCAAACATTGCGCCACACACAACTGCTCCAATGCAAATCGCCATCTCATATCCCGTCTTTTCACTGATTCCCACAGCAATCGGTGCGAGTGCCGCAATCGTCCCCATAGATGTTCCCATAGAAACTGAAATAAAGCAGCCGATGACAAAAAGACCTGCAACTGCAACATTAGACGGAAGCACAGAAAGGCCAAAATTAACCGTACTTTCCACTCCGCCTGCTGCCGTCACGGCTCCGGAAAATCCACCGGCGCATAGAAAAATAAGACTCATCGTAATAATATTCTCATCCCCTACGCCTTTTGAAATCACTGACAATTTCTCAGCAAATGACAACTGTTTGTTCTGCATAAACGCTACTGCCAACGCGATCAAAAAAGCTACGATTGCAGGCATCGCATAAAAATCTCCTGTTACAATACCGGAACCCAAAAAGATTACCAGAAATACTCCAATAGGGAGCAGGGCAATTGCCCTTCCTTTGTTCTCTACTTGATTCATTCTTTTCCTCCTCATTTTCGTAAAGTTGCCTTATTGTATCATATATTTCTCCTGCAATCAAATACCCCGGCACAAAAAAACTATGCCGGGGTATCTTTTCTGTTATTTTTTCTTGCTATTTGTATAATTCACCAATCCGCCTGCTGCGATTAGTTTCTGCATAAATTCCGGAAACGGTTGTCCCTGAAACTCTGTTCCCTTTGTTCGGTTATAAATCTTTCCGCTGTCAAAATCCACTTCTACTTCGTCTCCTGCTTCAATACCATTCGCTGCTTCGGGACATTCGATAATCGGGAGTCCGATATTGATTGCATTTCGATAAAAGATTCTGGCAAATGTCTCTGCAATCACACAGCTTACGCCCGCTTCTTTCAGGCAAAGCGGTGCATGTTCTCTTGAAGAACCACATCCAAAATTTTTATTTGCAACAATCATATCACCCGGTTTTACTTTTTTTGCAAATTCCGGATCGATATCTACCATCGCATGGCTTGCTAATTCTTTTCCGTCAAAAGAATTCAAGTATCTTGCCGGAATGATTACATCGGTATCTACGTTGTCTCCATATTTGAATACGTGTCCTAATGCTTTCATTACTTATCACCTACTTTCTCTGGATTGGCAATGCATCCCGCAATCGCACTTGCCGCCGCAACTTCCGGAGATGCCAGATAAATAAGTGAATCTACATGTCCCATTCTTCCCACGAAGTTACGGTTCGTTGTAGATACACATTTCTCACCTGCTGCCATAACTCCCATATGACCTCCCATACAAGGTCCGCAGCTCGGAGTATTAAATGCACAGCCCGACTCAATAAATGTTGTCACAAGCCCTTCCTCAATACATTGTAAATAAATCTTTTGTGTTGCCGGAATTACCATCACACGCACATCCGGATGTACTTTATGTCCCTTCAAAACCGCTGCCGCTCTGCGCATATCTTCCATTCTTCCGTTCGTACAAGAGCCGATCACTACCTGATCGATCTTAATCGGTTCCATCTCCTCTACTTCGTCAATTGTCTTTGCATTGCCCGGCAAATGCGGAAATGCTACTGTTGGTCTCACCTTTGACAAATCAATCTCCACCACTTCGTCATATTCGGCATCCTCATCAGCAGTATAAACCTTATACTCTTTCTCGGAATGTTCTTTCATGTAAGCTTCCGCTTTTTCATCTACGATGAAAATACCATTTTTAGCACCGGCTTCAATCGCCATATTTGCCATTGTAAAACGGTCATCCATAGAAAGATTCGCAATACCATCTCCTACAAATTCCATCGATTTGTACAGTGCTCCATCAACTCCGATTTTTCCTATAATATGTAAGATAATATCTTTTCCGCTGACATATTTCCCCGGCTTTCCGGTGAGCACAAACTTGATTGCACTTGGCACTTTAAACCACAATTCTCCTGTTGCCATACCGGTTGCAATATCCGTCGTACCTACTCCTGTAGAAAACGCTCCAAGTGCGCCATATGTGCAGGTATGAGAATCCGCACCGATGATACATTCACCTGCAACTACAATTCCTTTTTCTGGCAAAATCGCATGTTCAATCCCCATTTGCCCGATTTCAAAATAATGTGTCAGGCACTGACATTTTGAAAACTCACGGATTGATTTTGAATTTTCTGCTGATTTAATATCTTTATTCGGCGTAAAATGATCCGGTACCAGCACTACCTTATCTTTGTCAAACACTTTATCTGCCATCTGATAAAACACCGGAACCGCCATCGGTCCTGTAATATCATTTGCCATAACCACATCTAATTTGGCTTCAATCAATTGTCCTGCAGTTACAGATTCCAGTCCTGCATGCGCGGCAAGAATCTTCTGCGTCATCGTCATTCCCATTTGGATGCCCTCCTTTTCCTGTTCTGTCTGATATTCTATCATATTCAAAAAGGATGTGACAAGGTGCGATATTAACCTATTTTTGTTTTTTCCAAATGTTCTGCATGCATAAAATCACTACGATTCCCAAAGATAATAAACCTATACCATACCAAGTTTTTTGCATTGCATCTCCTGTTTCAACCGGCTTTGCTTCCTGCTTTTCCACAATCGGGATATGTTTTGGGATCACTTCGACTTCATATGACATTTCTCTGCTTTCCGCATTCCACGTCGGCAGCGCAATCAGAAACGGAGTAATCCGATCATACTCTTTTGGCTCTTCCGCCACAAATAAATATACTCCCGTCTCTAAATTCTTTAGCTCTATTTCACCGTTTTTGTCTGCCCTGACCTTTGCACTTCTTTTACCGGAGAATGCTTTTAATTTTTCAGCTGCCTCTTCTAACTGCTCAGCTGTTTCAATTTGATTCAAATCCACTTTAGATGCCTCAAACTGCTCTGTCAATTCATAACTTCCATCCTTCCAGTCTGCTACTTTTATATAGGAAAATTCTACTCCTTCTTTTTTCGTTCCCTTTTTCCCATCTGTTAAGCTGATATGAATATTTCCATATTTCCCTAACTCTTTTTTATACTCTTCTTCCGGAATGAAAGGACTTTCTCCTCTCGCTGCTTCTACATTCTTCCATGCTCCCACTGTCAAAAAACTAATCATCAGGAACAACATTACTATTTCCTTTGTCTTAAACATCTCTTCCTCCTGTTTCGTTTTTTCGGTACAAAAACAGACACAAGAAATGCGGCCGGAAGTCCGTCAAAGAACAGTTCTCGTATAGACGGAACCTTCTTTGGCAAGTTCTTCCTTTCACTCTCCCGATAAGGCACTCTTTTTCCGGTTACTACCAGACGATGTGTGTTTAACCCATATGGAGTGCACGTAATCAGAGACACTAAATCTTCTCCTTTTTCCGGTTCCAAAACCTCTGTGATTTCTGGTTCGATTACTTCTATTTTCGACACCTCATAAGCAAGTGTTCTTCCACAAACATCCAAAAAGAATAAATCTTCTTTCTTCAATTCATCCAGCCTTGTAAACAACTTTGAATTTGGAAGTCCCCTATGCCCCGTAATCACACATCTTGTATTCTCTCCTCCAACCGGAAGTGCACTACCTTCCATATGACCTGCCCCAACAGCCAGAACATCTTCCTCCGTCCCATGATAAATCGGTAACTTCACACTGATTTTTGGTATTACAATAACTCCCATCACTCCGGTCTTCGACACATTCAAAAGTGTTTCATAATGTTCCTCACGAAGTGTCTTCTCCATCATTCCAGCCACTATTTTCCCATGTATCTGCTGTAACATCTCATTATATTTTTGTGCTTCTCGCCACACGGATTCCATATCTTTCGTTTTCTCCAACCCATTTTCATAAGTGGTGATCACCTTTTGCTGCCTCTCTTGCTCAATACGATTACTCACAAGCGGATATGTGCACAATAGAAATCCGGTTATAAAGCAAAGTATGGTCATTACTTTTCGCTTCATATTTCATCTCCTGAATCTGCTACTTTTTTTGTCCTCCATATTTTCTGTGCAGGCAAACTGTAAAACCACTCAAAAGAAGACTTCCGGCTCCAACCAAAAGAAGCATAGCTGATGATCCTGTCACCGGCAATTTCTTTCCTACTGTATTAATGACATTTAAATTTGCAGATCCACTTTCACTATCCGTTACAAGTTCTATATTACGCTCTTCAAAGTCACCATTTAAAAATTCCTTCATATATACATTTGCCTCTAATTTCTGCAAAATTTTATCCGTACCTCCCTCTCCTTTGATATAGCTGTTTCTTTCTTCCGTAAAAACAGCCTTAAGCTTCAGTACAATCGGATCTAAGATCGGACGGTACCCCGTAGGCGCTGATGTCTCTTTCAGATAATATGTGCCGCTATCCAAACCAAAAATTATAAAATTACCATTTGAATCTGATTCCATCTCAACAGCCTCTTCCGGAACAGAATTTCCCGAAAAATCACGGTTAATCACGCAATACCCATCTTCTATTTTCTTTATATACACCTCATTTTTTAAGTCCTTATCTGAATATAATCGAAATTTTGCTCCTTCCAATTTTGCTCCGTGATTATTGGTTTTCAATCCATTTAATTTGTATGTAAAACAGACAACCGTATCCCACGGTGTATATCCGGTACTTCCCTCGCCATTCGAATCCGGATTGTTTGAAAATTCCAGACGCACATCATTTTCAAATCCAGGTCGCCCGGTATCTTGTGCTGCTTTTTCATTCAAAGTAGCCTCATACGTCAAAACCACTTTCTGCCCATACACATTTTCATCCACTTCATTTTTTCGATCAAATTCTCTGTCTACGATCGCTTTCAAATCATTGATTGCCACTCGAAATGTCTCATCATCTCCCAGATTTGTGGACACTTGAAATTCATCTTTTCTCAGAGTATAATACTTTGACTGTGAACCGGATGTTTCATAAATTGTAATTGCGACAGAATCCTCATGAAATGTCAATGCTTCATCCATACAGTCATGCCATGCATAGTAATAGGTGTCGTACCCATTGATGTTTGGAACCCGGGACTCGTATTTATATGGAACAGTCTGTCCGATTTCATAATCGGCAATATCATTCCAACCGTCATTTCCAATCATCTCTTTATAATCATCTTCCTGTATCTTTTTCGTCACACTTGGATAGTCTGACTTCACATTCATATCCGTATCCGGATTCGCTGTTGTCACAATACAAAGCGAAGACGATGCATGGGTTCCATCTACATTACTCACTTCATCCGTCACATAATATCCATAATCCAGACCTCCAATTACAATCGAATTGTCCTTCCTTGTCTCTGTTACCCTAACCACATCAGGCTCTACCTGATCTTTTGCGATTTGATCTCGCAATTTTTCCACAAAATACCGATAGGAACTATAACTGCCTTCCAATGGCTGCTCTTCATTTGCCCCTTCTACCTGATTTTGATTTAGCGATTGGATATGATCAATCACCTCATACTCTGTCACCTGTTCTGCGTCTTTGCCAATTGCTTCGCCGACCACTTTCTTTACCGGCTTCTCATAGTTTGGATTGAGTGTATATTGTATGGATTCTCCGCCTGCTGCATTTTCCGCATGGAAAATCTGATATACATGAAATTTCTTTCCCCGGAGAGGCTGACCGCTGTTTCCTCGAATTGTAATACTCGCATCTCCTCTTTTAAAATCTGCCATTCCACCTGGTGTTTCGACTGGATTCAGGTTCTTGGTTTCTGTCTCCCATGCTGCCGACACTTCCGCCAATGCCGCCTGTTCAGACATCAATAATATTGCCGCGCAAACCGATACACACACCGTTTTCATCATTCTATTTTTCATCGTCTTATTCTCCTTATCTTTTTTCTTTTCTGTTGTCTGCCTGCAATTAAGCATAAGATTCCTCCTGCTGCCAGCATTGGAAGCATCCATTTAGATCCTGTATCCGGAAGTTTCATACCCGTTTCATTGATTACCGTGACATGTGTCTCCCTGTCCGCTTTTGTTCCGCCTACCGAAAACATACCGTCCGAATCAGATGTATCATAGGCTTTTCCATTTACATAAAACAGAAACGTATCTTTTGCCGGAATACTCTCTACCCACAGTTCATACACCAGTGGATTTCCAAACAGATCAACTGGGATACGATATCCTTCCGGCGCCTTGGTCTCCTTCATATAGTATCGTTTTCCAACTTCCAAATTTCTTAACTCCAATACCCCATCAGTACCTGTCTCTCCTCTCATCACAACATTTTCACACTTCTTCTCTGCATACAGTGTAAACTCTGCTCCTTCGAGACGTTTCCCTTTCTGATTCTCTTTGTGGATTAAAAGTCGAAACGGTGCCAGAGGATCTTCCATGGTCACAATTATATTTCCTTTATCTGTCACCTGAATCTCTGCTTTTCCCAGCGTATCATCTATCTTGGATGTGATACTGATCTGATTGTCTTGTGCAACATAGAATTCAATTACATTTCCATTTAGCAGATAGCCCTCCATTACAGATAT
Organism: Coprococcus phoceensis; assembly: GCF_900104635.1. NCBI lineage: Bacteria > Bacillati > Bacillota > Clostridia > Lachnospirales > Lachnospiraceae > Coprococcus > Coprococcus phoceensis. Next base: position 409,836 of record NZ_FNWC01000007.1, on the reverse strand, counting down.
CTCTTGAATTTTATGCGTTCCATACTGTAGTCCTTTCAGTGTCAATTCTCCATTTTGATCCGTCTCTATCGTTTCCTTCTTCCTATCTGGACTTTCATGTTCAAATTTCACTCCCGGAATCGGGACGTCTAAGCCTTCCTGTCTTTTGATCAAATCCAGTTTTAAAATGCGCTCCGGTACACCCAGTGTATTGTAAGTATCCACGGATTCTGTATTTCCTTTTGCCGTAATCTGTCTTACAAACAGTTCCGGATTGAGCAAATATCCTTCCGGCGCTTTTGTCTCCTGAATCGTAATCGTCCCAATCGGCACAGCCGGTCGACCATTCAGATCCACATATAACGCATCTCCTGATACGAGATGTTTCTTTCCATAAGAACATTGTCCGTCTTCATCCGTCTCAAATACCCATGTCCGTTTTGCTGTCTTACCTAACTTTTCCGGATCTGTATCTTCTTCCCATAGTCCGTCATAATATTTTACAGTGAATCTTGCTCCACGAAATGTGGCTGCTCCCTGCGGCTTATTTTCTCCAGTGTCCGCATCCGTTTTTCTCAGTAATATCTCAATTGGACAAAGTTGTGGAACATCTTCAAACATTACCTTACTTTCACGCCCGGAAGATATTGTCACTGTTTTCGTCTCCGGATTTAGCGCGTACCCTTTTGGCGCCTTGATTTCTTTCACAAAATAGGTTCCCGCCTGCAAAGAAAGTACATTTGAGTCCCCTTTTGCATCTGTTTTAAGCACACCTACTCTGGATGATCCGGAAAGCGATGCCTCTTTATACACTCCAAATTCTGCTCCTTCAAGTGAATAATTTCCATTCTGAGTTGTCACAGAAGGATTCGCAGACTCTTTTTTTAATCGAACCGTGCCGAACGGCTTGTACGTGCCTCCCCACTTACTCAGCGGTTGTCCTGCACCCTCATACATTATTCCGTATGCATCCTGAAAATACTGATAATTTTTTCTGGCCCATGCCATTCCATTTGCCATATACTCACTTTTGTGTGTTGCAAGCCAGTGTCCCAGATTACACTTCACATTATTTCCGGTCTCTATCACCACGTTTCCATACCAATGATGTGCCTCATTCAACACCCACCAGACCGCGCACTGCTTAAACAGATAATCGTAGTTACTGTTAATTCCACTGCATGCATAATGATCATAGTAATAAAACATTGCCGCAATCATCTGAATCGTGGCTTTGTTATAATATTTTGCGGCATCGACCGCCGTTTTGTAGCCTGCCCGAAAGGAAACTGTCGGATTCGCGCAATATAATTCTTCTCCACTGCTTGTTCCCAATCTCCCCTCGTTCCAGTGCTCTAAAATCACCCACGGAGTGCCATCCGGCGCAGTCTGATTGTAATCCACAATATCAATTGCGCCTACATTCGCCTCCAATACCTGCGCATAAATAGTGCTTTTAGCCGCAAATTCTGCTCTTGGAATTTCCTCGTATCCTTCCACGGTACCAACTCCTACTTCCCGCAAAATTTCCCGTATCTCCTCTGCCATCTGAAGTTTTTCTCCCACAGAAGGAGGATCTTTCGGCTCCTGTGCATAAACACTCAGCGTGCCAAGAACCGTCGCGCAGATTAAGACGAACGAAAAAAGCTGTTTTATTTTTTTCAAACTTTTTCCTCCAATCTTGAATTTTTCTGTTAATATAGTTTCCCTTACACGATCCTCCTTCCTATATGCAAATTGTTCTCGTTTTGGATACTTGGGATGATCATCCCTTTTGAATAATTGAATTGCTCTTAGACGAGTGCCTTTATCATAGTCTCATTCCACTCATTTGTCAACAGAAAAAAACAAATAATACAACAAAAGCTAGAAACGTTTCTTATTCTCTGATAAAATAAATGTATTTCAAAAAGAAAGAAGGATTTTTATTATGGCTATACAGTCTTCTGCAGCCTTGCAGACTTTATTAAATCGAATACACCGCAAAAGCTATCCAGCTTACAAAGAAACAAAAGGTATCTATCAGTTTGACCGCTATGTGCTCTCAATCGACCACGTGCAGGGAGACCCTTTTGCCTCCCCATCCAAAGTGAGCATCCGTGTTCTCGGAAAAGATGCTCGTTTTCCTTCTATACTGTATGACAGTTACGAAAAAAGGATCGCTCTTCAAGATTATCTGACCCGCAAATTTCACCAGGGAATTGACCGTTATAATTTTAAGGCGAAGGGTTCCGGAAAAAGTGGATTATTGTCCATCAGCCAATGCAGGCAGGAAATTTTAGAGCGTACCGCCTGCACAATCCATCCCAAAAACGGAGAGATTGTACTTCGAATGGAAATTGGATTTCCGGCAAACGGACGAACGATCAATGCACAGGAACTCATTCGGATTTTATTTGATTTTCTTCCTGACTGCGTGTATAACACCTTATTTTATGCAAAATTGAACCACCAGAAATTACAGCAGATCCATGATCTCGCAGAAGATCAGGCATACATTCGTCACGAGCTAAAAAGACGAAACCTCGTAGCTTTTGTCGCAAACGGATCGGTTCTTCCAAGAGAATCCGGCATTTCACCACGTCCGCTGAAAGATGCCGTGCCTTTTTCTTCTCCTGCTTCTCTTGAAGTTACGATGTCTCTTCCACATAAGGGTGAGCTTATCGGAATGGGGATTCCAAAAGGAATCACATTGATTGTAGGTGGCGGGTATCATGGAAAATCAACATTGCTCAACGCTTTAGAACTCGGTGTCTATAATCATATTGCAGGTGACGGCAGAGAGTACGTTATCACAGATGACACTGCCGTAAAACTCCGTGCAGAAGACGGTCGCAGTATCAAACACACAGATATTTCCATGTTTATCAACAATCTGCCAAATGGTAAAGATACTGTCTCTTTTTATACTGAAGACGCCAGTGGAAGTACTTCCCAAGCTGCCAATGTCATCGAAGCGATGGAGACCGGTTCGTCGCTGTTTCTGATTGATGAGGACACCAGTGCGACAAACTTTATGATCCGCGATGAATTGATGCAGCGCGTTGTCAATCGAAACAAAGAGCCGATTACACCGTTTATTGAGCGTGCCCGAATGCTCTTTGAACAATATGGTATTTCATCCATCATCGTAGCGGGAAGCTCTGGATCCTATTTTCATATTGCCGATTTGATTTTACAGATGGATCAATATGTGCCATTTGACATCACGGACTTTGCCAAGCAGGAAGCAAAAGCCTTCCCATTGCCAGATTATGACCATTTGGCTGTTCCTGATATTCCGGATTATAAACGTATTCCAAAACCAAATTCTGCATTTCGGTCGCAGGGAAAATGCAAGGTTAAGACACTTGGAAAAGATGCTGTACAGATCAACCGGGAAACGATTGATCTCCGCTACGTGGAGCAGCTTGCCGACTCCGAACAGACAACCGCGCTCGGATACATCATCAAGCATTTAGAGAGTAATGCAATTGACGGAAAAAAGAACTTGCAGACATTAGTAGATACTCTGTATCAAACATTTGACCAAAACGGATTTTCCAGCATTGCACCGAACACAAACATGGCACTTCCGCGCAGACAAGAAATATTTGCGGCATTGAATCGTTATCGAAAACTAAATTTATAGATTTGTTTGTTTTTAACTAGTTTCCTTTTATTTTTCGACATTTTTTTTATTAAATGACTAGTAATTGTGAAAATTCTGTGATAAAATTATAAAAAATTTTTCCAAAAATAAGGAGGATAACTTATGAAAAAATTTAAAAATGTGATTGTAGCTTTATTGGTACTGATTATGGGAACTCTTTCCGGATGTGCTGCTTTTCAAAAATTTGACGCATCTGGATACACAAAGGCCTGTTTGGACGCAACGTACAAAGGTGAGTTTGATGAATATATAAAACTCACAAAGCAGACAAAAGAAGATGCCGAAAAGACCTATAACCAAAACTTAGAGCTTGCCACACAACAGTTAACAGCTGTTGGTGTTTCAGAAGAATTATCTGAAAAATATATGCAACTTTTCATTGACTTGTTTAAAAATACAAAATACACTGTAAAAGAGGCAAAAGAAGGCAAAGATAAAAATTACACAGTAGAAGTTGAGATTGAACCTGCTCAGGTATTTGAAGGTGTGTTAGAAGCTACACAGGCTGAAGTTGAAACACTTGTTACTGCACAGGCTGAAAGCGGTACAATTCCTTCTCAAGATGAAATTATTGAACAGACTTTCCAAATCTTATATGACAAAGTTTCTGCTAACATGAAGAATATAACTTACGGTGAAAAACAGGTTATCGAAATCAGTGTAACAAAAGATTCTAATAATGTATATTCTATTTCACAAGAAGACTATTTAAAATTAGATGCAGCAATGTATGACAAAAATAATTTATCTCTATAATATAACTTATCTCTATAACAATAACAGGGACGGGAAATTTTCCCGTCCTCATTCATTACATTCTTAAATTCTAATTGCAGATATCTTCCAAATCCTTCAACCAAATATTCGCGCATGCGTCACTTGGCATTCGAAGATCCCCACGCGGTGACAGTGCAACACTTCCTGTCTTCGGTCCATCCGGCAGGCAGGAACGTTTGAACTGCTGTGAAAAGAATCGTCGATAAAATGTATTGAGCCATTTTAAAATCGTATCCTTGTCATACATTCCTTCAAATGTCTGTCTTGCAAGACGATAAATTTTAGAAGGTGCATATCCAAATCGCATCATATAATACAGATAAAAATCATGCAGTTCATATGGTCCCACAAGATCTTCTGTCTTCTGTGCGATTTCCCCTTCTTTTGGCGGAAGGAGCTCCGGACTTACCGGCGTGTCTAAAATATCCACTAACACTTCCTGTAACTCTTTGTCTTCACAAGTATCTGCACAATATTGCACAAGGTGTCGAACCAGTGTCTTCGGCACAGAAGAATTTACCCCGTACATCGACATATGGTCTCCATTGTAAGTTGCCCATCCAAGCGCAAGTTCAGACATATCCCCTGTGCCAATCACCATTCCGCCTGTCTGATTAGCAATGTCCATCAGCACCTGTGTTCGCTCACGTGCCTGCGCATTTTCATACGTCACATCATGTTTCTCTTCAGAATGACCGATATCTCGGAAATGTACCCTCACTGCATCCTGAATATTCACTTCATGAAGTGTTGCCCCAAGCTTTTTCGTCAAGACACATGCATTTTGGTATGTTCTGTCAGTTGTTCCAAAGCAAGGCATTGTGACAGCTTCTATGCAGCTTCTGTCTATTCCCTGCAAATCAAACGCCTTTGCCGTCACAAGCAACGCCAACGTAGAATCCAATCCTCCTGAAATCCCAACGACTGCACTCTTACAATTAGTATGATTCAGACGTTTTTTTAGTCCCATCGCCTGAATCATCAAAGATTCTTCACAGCATCTATTTCTCAGACTTTCATTCTCCGGCACAAATGGCAATTTTTCAAAAGTTCTTGTAAGTTTCGTATCTTCCACCTCAATTGAAAATGGAACACGAATAAATCGATCTAAGTCTTCCTCCATCTGGAAAGTCGTATTTTTTCTTCTTTCACTGACGATTCGATCCACATCGATCTCACTGTAAATAGTCTGATTCATAAAGCGTTCTGATTCGCTTAAGATGCTTCCATTTTCAGCGATAATATTGTGTCCACCGAACACTACATCTGTGGTTGACTCTCCATCTCCTGCATTTGCATACACATATCCCGCAATAAGTCTTGCAGACTGTCCGGAAATCAGCTGCTTGCGATACGCATCTTTCCCAACTGTCTCATCGCTTGCAGAGCAGTTTACCACAATTGTTGCACCGGCAAGTGCCGCCTGAATACTCGGCGGAACCGGAGACCACACATCCTCGCAAACCTCAGCTGATACAACTAAATTCGGAAGTTCTTCACACGCAAATAAAATCTGCGGTCCAAATGGAATCTCTTCCTCCCCATACGGAATCCAATCTGCCTTTTTAGGTCCCGGCTGGAATTGCCGCATTTCATAAAATTCACTGTAGTTTGGAAGGAATGTCTTCGTTACCATCCCAATCACTTCACCATCACATACTGCTGCCGCAACATTATACAACTTATTGCACACGACATATGGGAGACCGACAAAAAATAATCCGTCTTTTCCTGTTGTGTAAGCGGCAATCTCTTCCAGTGCCTTTGCTGACTGACTCAGCAAAATGTCCTGTGAAAATAAGTCTCCACAGGTGTATCCGGTAATACAAAGCTCCGGAAACACTACAATCTTTGCTCCATTTTCAATTGTCTCGTCAATCAGACGAAAGATCTCCCACTTATTGTGTTCCACATCTGCAACTTTCGTGTTCAATGTTGCCGCAGCGACTTTTACAAATCCATCTCTCATCTCAACGGACCTCCTCTCTCATTACCTGCTTCTTTTTATAATCTCTTTCAGTTCATCTACTGTAAATTTATAATTCGTATTGCAGAAATGGCAGTTGACTTCAATCTCTTTTCCGTCATCGATCATCTCCTGAATATCTTTTTTCCCGATACTCACAATCGCTTTTTCTACTCTTTCTTTTGTACAGTTACAGTAAAATCTAGTTGGAACCGTATCTGTAAATTCTACATCCATCCCCTCAAGAACCGTCTCTAAAATCTGTTCCGGTGTGTAACCTTTATCCAGCATTGCTGTCACAGAATCAATTTTTTTAATATTTTCTTCCAATTTATCAAGCACCGCATCTTCGACAAAAGGCATGACCTGAATGATAAAACCACCTGCCTGTTTGACAGTATTATCTTTTTCCATCAGTACACCAAGTCCAACAGACGACGGAACCTGCTCTGATGTCGCAAAGTAATAAGTCAAATCCTCCGCAATCTCACTCGTCTGCAGAATTGTCTGCCCTACATATGGCTCTTTCAATCCCATATCTTTGATGACACTCAAAACTCCCAGATCAAGCGCTGCCGCCACATCAAGCTTTCCGGCTTTGCTTGGCGGAAGCATTACATCCGGATTCTCCACATAGCCTTTTACATTTCCATTTACATCGGCAGTCACAGTAAGACCTTTGATCGGTCCTTCACATTTAATCTGGATCGTCAGCAGATCCTTTTCGTTTTTCATCATGGTTCCCATCATGGCTCCCCCGGTCAACAGTCGTCCGAGTGCCGCCGTTGCAACCGGGCTTGTATTGTGGGCCTGTCTTGCAGTCTCCACAACATCTCTTGTTGTCGCAGCAAACGCTCTGATCTGGTTATTTGCCGCTGTTGCTCTTACAATATAATCTTTCATCGTTATTTCCCTCTTTCTCTTGCAATCACATAGATTCGTTCACTCACTCTTGTCGGCGCTTCTTTTGTAAACGCATCATATGCTGTAATATATTCTAATCCAGACTGTGTAATCAGCCTTTTCATTGTCTCCAGGTCATACGCCTTTTGAAAATGTGTCTCTTGGTATTTGCGATATAACTCAGAATCTCCTTCCCGAATAAACAGACTGAGTTCATATTCATTTATTCTTTCCTCTTCGTAATAATAATTATCCCAGATAAAACTGCATTCCTCACGGTTCTCTGCAATCGTCTGATCACCTAATATTTCCCTGTATTTATAAACCGTGTTGAAATCAAAGATAAACACTCCGCCAGGATCAAGATAATTATTAACGAGCCGAAATACCTCCTCCAGCTCTTCTTCCTCTAATATATAATTGACAGAATCACAGACACTGACAATTGCTTTCACTGTTCCATACAGTTCAAATTCTCGCATATCCTGCTGAAGATATAAAATATCAAGCCCAGATTTCATCCTTTTTTCTATCGCAATCTCAAGCATCTCTTCTGCATTGTCCACCCCGATCATATCGTAGCCGGATTGTGCCAGAATCTCTGTCATATTCCCGGTTCCACAGCCAAGTTCTAATACAAGTCCCTCACGCACACCGTATTCGTATAACAGACTTTTCAAATATTTTTCCCACTCTTCATATGGAATATTATCCATAAAAGTATCGTAGACAGCCGCAAAACTTGTATACGCCTCCACAGAGCATCCCTCCTATTTTTTACATAAGCTGATATATTATAGCATATTTTTAGTTTTGGAGCAAATTTTGAATAAAACTATTGACAAGTTCTGTTTCTGTGTATTAGACTAACAAAAAAGAATAAGATTCGGTAGGTGAGGCTACCACAGGGATTTGGATTTTCCTAAGATTGCTGCCGCAACAACGTGGAGACACGATTCGCTGGTTAGCAGGATATGTCGCAGATAAGGCATATCTTAATGCAATTTATATGCCCTGTGATGCTAAAGCTTGAACGATGTTGTCACGGAATGATTCCCGCCATTGTTTTTGCTTTGGCGGGATTTTTTATTGCGTAGAAATTGCATTGCACTGCTGCGGACAGGTATCTTGTTCTTAAATTTTTATACGAGGAGGTGAGGGCAATGGATGCTGGTGCCAGTTTTGATCCCAAAATACGAACGAAAAATAAAATAATGAAAAGGAGAACTGACTATGAACAGAACAACTTTTATCGAACTGTTAGAGAAAAGAGATTTCAAAACGCTCAAAAACACGTTGGAGATAATGAATGCAGTAGACATTGCCCTGCTGCTTTCTAACTTAGAAGACAAGGAGAGAGCCTTTGCGTTTCGTCTGATTCCCAAGGACAAAGCTGCAGATGTATTCTCCAATATGAGTAATCCCATTCAGTCTTACCTTGTAAAAATTTTTACCGAAAAAGAACTTCGTGAACTGCTGGATAATTTATATATGGATGACACGGTAGATTTATTAGAGGAACTTCCGGCAAATCTTGTAACCAGGATTTTGCATACTGTCAGTTCCGATAAACGAGATCTGATCAATCAACTTTTGAAATTCCCTGAAAACAGCGCGGGAAGTATCATGACAACCGAATATGTATCTTTAAAGAAGACTATGACAATCAAAGAGACTATGAAACATATCAAAGAAGTCGGAATACACAAAGAGACCATTTATACGTGCTATGTGTTGGAAAACCGTCGTTTGATTGGAATTGTCTCTGCCAAAGACCTGATGACTTTAGACGACAATACATTTATCCAGGATATTATGGAGACTGAGATCATCTCTGTAGGCACACATACCGATCAGGAAGAGACAGCCAGACTGTTTTCCAAATACGATCTGCTCGCACTTCCTGTTGTAGACCTCGATAACCGAATGGTGGGAATCATCACTGTGGACGATGCTATGGACGTTATGGTGGATGAGGCAACTGAAGATATCTCTATCATGGGGGCTGTAAATCCAAGTGAAAAAACTTATTTTGAGACTTCAGTCTTTTCACATGCAAAAAACCGTTTTTTATGGCTTTTGATTTTAATGCTGTCGTCAACCATTACCGGAACAATTATAACACAATATGAAAATGCATTTGCTGCTATCCCTCTGCTTGTCTCCTTCATCCCAATGCTGATGGATACCGGCGGAAACTGTGGTTCTCAGAGCTCCACTTTAATCATACGCGGACTTGCATTGGACGAGATCCGTTTCAAAGATATTTTCAGAGTCATATTCAAAGAATTCCGTGTGGCACTGCTTGTAAGTCTTGGACTTGCACTCGCAAACGGACTGCGAATTTTTATCATGTACAAAGATTTGAAGCTTGCTGTCGTGATTGGTCTTTCCCTAATTTGCACTGTCATTTTATCAAAGATCATCGGCTGTATTCTGCCACTGTTTGCGAAAAAAATCAATTTAGATCCTGCAATCATGGCAGCTCCGCTTATCACAACACTCGTGGATACCTGCTCCATCATCATCTATTTTACGATTGCCACGCACATCTTTCAGCTTTAGAGAAAATTAGGGACATCACAACTTTCTGCGATGTCCCTTCTGTTTCTTTCCTATTTAATAACTTTAATCCAGCTTTCCGGAGCTTTGATATGTCCCATTTGAATTCCTGTCAATGTGTCATATAATTTCTTTGTAACAGGTCCCATCTCCTCCATTCCACTTGGGAAACAGATCTCTTTTCCATGATCTACCACTTTCCCAACCGGTGAGATGACTGCTGCTGTTCCGCAAAGACCACACTCTGCAAACTCCTTCACTTCTTCAAACAACACTTCTCTTTCTTCCACTTCCATACCAAGGTACTCTTTTGCAACATATACAAGTGAACGCCTTGTGATAGATGGAAGAATCGTATCAGACTTCGGCGTTACCAACTTATTGTCTTTTGTAATAAAGATAAAGTTCGCTCCACCTGTTTCTTCTACTTTTGTTCTTGTAGCAGAATCTAAGTACATATTCTCATCATATCCCTGTTGATGCGCATCTACAATTGCATGAAGACTCATCGCATAGTTCAAACCTGCTTTGATGTGTCCTGTCCCATGTGGGGCAGCGCGGTCAAAATCGCATACACGAATTGTGATTGGTTTTGCACCACCTTTGAAATACGGTCCTACCGGTGTTGCAAATACACGAAATTGATATTCATCTGCCGGTTTCACTCCGATCACCGGATTCGTTCCAAACATATATGGGCGGATATACAATGTAGCTCCTGAACCATATGGAGGCACATAATCTGCATTTGCCGCAACAACCTGCTCAACCGCTCTTATAAAACGATCTTCCGGAAACACCGGCATCTCCAGTCTTCTTGCACTGTCTGCCATTCTGCTCGCATTCAAATCCGGACGAAATGTGACAATATGTCCATCTTCAGTCCTATATGCTTTAAGCCCTTCAAAAACTGTCTGAGCATACTGAAGAACACCCGCACACTCATTTAATACCACATTCGCCTCTTCTGTAAGTCCGCCTTCATCCCATTTTCCATCTTTATAATTTGAAACATATCTTTTATCCGTCTGTACATAGCCAAATCCGATATTTGACCAATCTATCTCTTTTTTACTCATCACAATTCCTCCATTCCGTTACTGATTTCTCTTGTTTTTTATTATTATACTTTTTTATCCGCCTGTCAATAGAGCGCACTCTGTTTTTTTGTGTTTTTTCAAAAAGAGACTAAAATACTTATCGTTCTGCCATATTGATTGCTTCTATTCCAACGCTTCCGCCACGTACAACCTCAATTGCCTGAAATTCTTCATTCATCAGCTTAATCAGCGCATCATTTTTTGACGCCGTCTGCACAAATTCCAAAAGCAGGCTGTCTTTCCCGTAATCGATGATCTTTGCTTTAAAAGACTGTGCAATCTGGAACAGTTCTTCTTTATCCTCTCTCGTACATTTTTTGACTTTCACATACATTAGTTCTTTCATGCACACAGAACTGTTTGTAAAGTCAATCACTTTAATGACCTCCACAAATTTATTGAGCTGTTTTTTGATCTGTTCAAATGTCTCATCGTCACTGACTGTCTCAATCGTCATTCGCGAAATCGTCGGATCCTCCGTTGTTCCTACGGTAAGACTTTCCAAATTGTATAATTTTCCGGAAAACAACCCTGATATTTTAGGAAGTACACCTACCTGATTTTCCACATACAGAGAAATCCATCTCTTTTTCATTGTCGTATTCATAATTTTTGCTCCTCCTAACAATCCATCAACATCTCTTCTAATGTTCCGCCCGGCTTGATCATCGGATATACCAAGTCCTCCGGATCCATAATGAATTCAATCAATGTCGGGGTCTTTGTATTCTTTCTCGCCTCTTCAAATGCTTCTTTGATTTCCTCCGGTTTGAATACGCGAATTCCTTTTGCGCCATAGCTCTCTGCCAGTTTCACAAAGTCAGGTGTATACGGCGGGCACTCACATTCCGGTGTTCCGCATTTTCCCTCGCAGGATTTTCTAGCACGAAGGCAGGTCATGGAATAACGCTTTCCGTAAAATAACTTCTGCCACTGACGCACCATTCCAAGATAGTTATTGTTAAACACGCATAAAATGAGAGGAAGTTCCTGCCCGACTGCAGTCGCAAATTCCTGTATATTCATCTGCATACCACCATCTCCGGAAATCGCAATGACCGGTGTGTCTGGATTGCCAAGTTGTGCGCCGATCGCCCCCGGAAATCCATACCCCATTGTCCCCAGTCCACCGGATGTCAAAAGTTGTTTTTTCTCCGTCAGCTCCAAATATTGTGTTGTGAACATCTGATGCTGTCCCACATCTGTCACCACAATTGCCTCCTCAAACATCTCATTGATTGTCTCAATGACTTTTTGTGGTGTCAGCACTGGTTTTTCTTTCATTTTCAATGGATGTTCTTCTTTCCATCCTTCTATCTTTTCAAGCCACTGTGCCGTATCATGAAAGGCCGCATACTCCAAAATCTTTTCGGTCGCGGTTTTCGCATCTGCCACAATCGGAATATCTACATGTACGTTTCTTGAAATAGAAGCAGTGTCAATATCAATGTGTACAATCTGTGCATTCGGAGCAAATTCATGTATCTTTCCGGTAATCCGATCATTGAATCTTGTTCCAATCGAAAACAAAAGATCACATTCACTGACTGCCATATTTGCCGCATATGCTCCATGCATGCCCAAATTTCCGATAAACAGTGGGTGATTCGTAGGAATCGACCCTCTTCCCATGATCGTTGTCACTACCGGAATCTTTGTGATGTCTACAATTTTTGTAAATATCTCGACCGCGTTTGCAATCTTTACACCGCCCCCTGCTAAAAACAGCGGTTTTTTCGCTTTATTCAGCATCTTCATGGCACGTTTTAGCTGTCCGATATGAACCTCTGTATTCGGCTTATACCCTCTGATATTCACAGTCTGCGGATACTCAGGACTTCCAAGTTCTGCCATCACATCTTTTGGAAGGTCTATGACTACCGGTCCCGGTCTTCCTGTCCTTGCAATATAAAATGCTTCTTTGATAATCCGCCCCAAATCTTCTCTTTTTTGTACCGTAATTCCATATTTGCAGATACTTCTTGTAATTCCGACAATATCAACTTCCTGAAATGCATCATTTCCGATCAGATTTCTTGCGACCTGCCCTGTAAAACACACAAGCGGAACACTGTCATAGTTGGCTGTCGCAATTCCGGTAACAAGATTCGTCGCCCCGGGACCGCTTGTCACAAGACAGACACCTACCTTTCCGGTAGATCTTGCATAGGCATCCGCCGCATGCACAAGCGCCTGCTCGTGTCTTGGCAAAATCACTTTTGTATAGTCCTGCTTATAAAGCTCATCGCTGATATCAATCGTACAGGCGCCTGGATATCCGAACAGAATATCCACCCCTTCTTCTTTTAGTGCCTTCACAAACAATTTATTTCCTGTAATCTTCCTCATATATGTCCTCCTTCCAGATACAAAAAAACACCCCAAGCATACAGCTTAGGGCGAATCATTTTCTATATTGCCGACCAGTTTTTCAAAAACTGTGTACTCCTCCTTGACACTGTATTTTACAGACAATTTAGAGTTATTATAAAATTTTCTGACACTTTTGTCAACTAAAGTTTTCCTTTTTTGCAAAACTAATTGCAATGCATCCAGGACCCACATGTGTCCCGATAATGCCGCCAACCGGATAGATCTCGTATTTTTTCAGACCATATTCTGCTACCGTCTTTTCCATAAATTGTTCTACAATCTCTTTATCGGAAGTATATCCAAAATATACCGGCTCATTTTTATCAATCTCATATGAGCCAAACTCCTTCCAAAGATATTTCATGCCTCCTTTTTGTCCCCTCGCTTTTCCAAGCATGACCAACACCTTGTCCTTCAATTCAATGACCGGTTTGATTTGGAGTGCATTTCCAAGCACTGCCAACGGTGCAGGTATTCTTCCGCCCTTTTTCAAATAGGTCAGAGTGTTCAGCATTCCACATACGGTCAAACGCTTCTTTAAATCTTCAAGACATGCGACAATCTCTTCCACACCCTTCCCTTCTTTGCGCATTTTCACCGCGCGCTGAACAAGAAAACGCTGAGTGATGATTGCCTGCTCTGAATCCACAATCCAGATTTTTTCATACTCTGCCATCTGTTTTGCCAGATTCGCCGCATTGACCGTTCCACTTAATCCACTTGAAAGTGTGATCACCAGTACTTCTTCTCCTGCATCTTTCGCTTCTTCGTAAAGCTCCAAAAATTCTTCCGGAGATGGCTGACTCGTAGTCGGAAGATCTTTTTCCGCTGCAAGTTTTTCGAAAAACACAGAAAAGTCTTCTTCCGTATTCTGAGGAAACTCCCCATCTGAAAATCTTATCTTTAAAGAAACGATTCGGATATTCATCTCCAATGCTTCCTGCTTTGTGATATCCGAAGCAGAATCCGTAATAATCATCATATCATTTTCCTCCTGTACCAATTGACAACATCTGTTTGATTTTTTAAAATAGATGATACGAATGTATCAACGAGAAACTATATCACAACTGTTAAAAAAAGCAATTAAAAAATTATAAAATAAAAGGAGAATGACTATTTATGATAAATCCGATGAAATTCATGCAGGTAAAAAGCATGTTAGCAACACTCAAACAAAACCATCCAAAGTTTCCTTCTTTTTTAGATGCTGTTTCAAAAAGAGCACTCTGCAAAGATACAATCATTGAAATCAAAGTTACAACACCGGACGGGGAATCTCTCGAGTCCAATCTTCGCTTAAAAGAATCCGATTTAGAGGTCTTACGGCAAATGCAGGAGCTCAGAAAAGAAGGGCTGTCTTCTTAAGACACGCCCTCCTTTGTTTCTTTATAATGCTTCAAAAGCTCTTCTATTGCATACGACACTCCATACGCTTCATTGCTTTTTGTCACATATTTTGCCACTTCTTTAATCTCAGGTTCCGCATTTTCCATTGCAACCGTCGCTCCAAAATCCATAGAAAGCATTGAGTAATCATTCATGCTGTCGCCAAATACCATCACCTCATCCATCGTATATCCAAGCGACTCAATATACCGCTTTAACATCGGCCCTTTCTGCGCATGTACATCTGTAATCTCCAGATTCGTAATAAACGAAGATGCCACCGCAACCTTGTTGTTTTCACCTAGTACGCTCTGAATCCGTTTCAATAGCGGAATATCTTCGGTAAAAATAAAAACCTTATAGATTGGCGCTTTTCCCTCTTTTAATTCTGCAAAATCCGATATTCTTCTGGTCGCTTTACAGATACGCTCATACAATTCAGAATGTCGGATTTTCTCCGGCTCCAAATCCAGATGGAACAGATGAATCTGTTCTACAATGCTTTCCTCTATCTCCTCCTCGGTTCCGATTCGATAGTCAAAATCATCTGTAGAAAAGATGATCGACACCGGAAATTTTATCAACTGTCGATATAGTTCTTCACACACCTCAATCGGAATCGGTGTTTGCAGCACCACTTCTTTTTGCGAATTTCTCACTTCTGCGCCACTTCCCACAAGATAATCACACTCTAGGTCCAATTCCTCCAGTTCCTCCATTGCACTTCGGAAATTTCTTCCTGTCGCGATCATAAAACGAATTCCCTGCTCCTGTGCCCTATGAATTGCCTCCAACGTCCTCGGTGCGACCTTATGATCTAACCCAAGCAGCGTCCCGTCCATATCTGATGCAATCACTTTTATCATCTTGTCTTATCTCCTAACCAATTCTTTCGTATTTTACAAATTCATATTCCAGATTGAAATATGTCTGTTCCTCGCTGATCCCTGTAATCTTCCACTCCGGCATCTCATCCAGATTTGGAAAATATGTATCTGCCTCATACGCATGGTCAATCTTTGTAATGTGCGCAACCTTACAGTATGGGAGAAGCTGACGGTAAATGCTTTCCCCGCCGATCACATAAATATCCTCATCGTTATACTGTCTCAGTTCCTCCAAAAGCGCTTCCACACTGTTGACTACAACAGCATCTTTGACCTTGTAATTCTGATCACTTGTCAGAACAATATTCGTTCTCTTTTTGAGTGGCTGCCCTCCCGGAAAACTCTCCAATGTCTTTCTTCCCATCACGACCACTTTTCCCATCGTCGTCTCACGGAAAAATTTCATATCTGCCGGAATACTTACCAAAAGTTTATTATGCAGACCAATTGCCCAATTCTTATCCACTGCTACAATCAAATTCATCTTTTTTCCTCCTACACTGCAATCGGAATATTTTTAATCTGTGGCCCTGTCTCATAGTTGTCCAGTCGCACATCATCCGGTGTGAATTCATAAAAATCCTTCACCTTTGGATTCAGCCAGAACGTAGGTGCAGGCAGCGGCTCTCTGGAAATGAGTTCTTCCACAAGCGCAATATGTCTGTCATAAATATGCGCATCTGCGATCACATGGACAAACTCGCCCACTTGCATATCACACACCTGTGCCAGCATATGCATCAACACCGCATACTGGCATACATTCCAGTTATTCGCCGCAAGCACATCCTGAGAACGCTGGTTTAAAATTCCGTTTAGGACCAGCTTGTCACTGTCATTCTTCTTTGTCACATTAAATGTCATGCTGTACGCACACGGATACAGGTTCATCTCGTGCAAATCCTGGTGGACATAAATATTTGTCATAATACGGCGGCTATATGGATTATTTTTCAAATCATAGATTACACGGTCCACCTGATCCATCATTCCCTCTTTATATTGATGCTTTACACTCATCTGATATCCATAAGCCTTTCCGATCGACCCATCTTCATCTGCCCAGCTGTCCCAAATATGTGGCTTTAGATCATGCACATTATTGGATTTTCTCTGCCAAATCCACAACAACTCATCCACACAACTTTTGATACCGGTACGTCGAAGTGTCAACGCCGGAAATTCCTTTGACAAATCATATCGATTCACCACACAAAACTTTTTCAGCGTATAGGCAAAGCTTCCATCCTCCCACTTTGGGCGCACCTTTTCACCTTCCGTACTGACACCGTTATCGATAATATCACGGCACATATCTATAAACACTTTATCTGCATAACTCATATCGTTAACTCCTCCTTTTCACGCTCTCCATTGTACCACGAGAAGCAATTGTTCTGCAATGCGATTTTCCACACAGACCTTCCACATAAATATTCATTGACTGCATGCACTTTTGCCATATCATACATCAAAAACTGTAGTTGTGCTTTCTTTATATTCGAATAAACCTTCCAATATCCGCACAAAACCGCCCCCTTCCCATTTTGCTTTATAAAAGCTTTTACATCCTCAGGCGGATACCCCAAGAACACACCTATCTCATGTGGAAATAGCTGTTCTTTCTGCAAATAGCATTTCAGTCTCATGCCGAGCAGGTTCAAACAGTTTTCCATATGCTCACAGTCATATCCATATGCTATTAAAAACTTACGCACCTCCGTCCTTCTCAGATAGGTTTGAAATTCTTCTTTTCGATATAAGAACACTTGAAAACCACCCTGCACTTTATAGAGCAGTTTATAACAGATATCCGTATTGTTCAATACTTCCACACATATTTTCTCGTCAAAGCACTTCGCACAAAACATACCTGCTATCTTTATCCTTTTCAGAAAAGGAGCACATTGCAGAACCATCTGAGACTGCAAGTACTCCTTTTCATTCTCCTGTGAAAGCAAATAAGAGATTACTTCTGCCGTCATCTCGCATTCTCCTTTTTGCTTTAGTATGCCACATTCTTCTTTAATTATTTTATACTTTCACTCGAAATGCGGAAAAGACTTTTGCTTTTGCGAGCACCTCAACAACCGCATACAACATGATCGACTGTATCGGCACCATGATGATCTGTTTGATCAGACGTGGCGGTAAAATTGCCATAAATGCATTTCCATACAACATCGAAAGCCAATACGTATTCAAAAATACATTGACAACGATTGCCACAACAATCTTTGACGCCAATATTCTTTTAAAGCTGATCGGCTTTTTATAGAGCATCACGCCATAGATCACTGCTCCGAGTATCGCATTGAATGTAAACCCAAAGAAAAACGGACCGGTAGGTTTGAGCAGATATTTGATAATATCGGCAACTCCTCCCATAATACCGCCGACTACCGGACCAAACAGCATGGCTGTCAGTTCATTGGCAATAAATGAAAATCCGATTTTCAAATTTTCCGTCAACTGAACACTGAAAAATCCAAGTACGACGGCAATGGCAATCAGCAGCGCTGTCACCACAATTGTCCTCAAGTTCTTCAACTCCTCAAAAGAGTCTGCAAATTGTTTCTTCATTTGCAACATAAAAAATACCTCCTTTGCAGTAGTCCTGAAGCTACGCATAGCAGGTATTTTCCTTATATCTGTCATGTGCAGCAGCGGGATGCAGAGTATGTACCGCAAGCAATTTTGCTTTTCGTCCGACTGGCAACTCCCCGTCCAACTGGCACTTAACGCACATACTCTTACTCTGCTTTTCTTTTTATTTTATTTTTCCTCGACAATTGTAACACAATCTGTTTTTCACGTAAAGACTGATTTTTAATAAACACGGATCTTACTGCTGATTTCCTCCAAAATCGGCATTTGCATCAGCTCATCTAACGCCTCCTGTAAATATCCTTCTTTCACATACTCTGTCACAATTACCAGCTCCGCTTTTTCTTTTTCAACATCTTTTTGAATGATTCGTTCGATACTTACCTTATGTTTTCCAAATACATTTGCAATGCTTGCCAGCACTCCCGACTGATTCGTGACCTGCATGCGGAGGAAAAATTTATTCTTGACATCGGCTATTGATTTGACCTGTGTTTCTCGATAACAACCGCAGCCAATTCTGCCTGTACATCCATATTCCATATTTCTCACAACGTCCAAAACATCTCCCACAATCGCGCTTGCCGTCGGAAGTTCTCCCGCGCCCCTTCCATAGAACATGGCATCGTCCACCGCATCTCCATGCACAAATACTGCATTGAATGAATCTCTTACCGACGCAAGTGGGTGCTGATTTGAAATCATCATCGGATAGACAGCTACCTCGATTCCTTTTTCTGTATTGTGAGCTGCGCCGAGCAGTTTGATCACACTGTCAAATTCCTTTGCATACGCAATATCCTTTGCTGTAATTTTTGTGATTCCCTCTGTATAGACATCCGAAAAAACGACTCTGGAATGAAATGCAATCGATGCCATGATTGCAACTTTCCGCCCTGCATCGTATCCTTCTATATCCGCTGTAGGATCTGCTTCCGCATATCCAAGCTCAGTAGCTTTTGCAAGCGCCTCCTGAAAATCCATTCCTTCTTCGCACATCTTGGTCAAAATATAATTCGTTGTTCCATTGACAATTCCGATAACATCTGAAATCTCATTTCCCGCAAGACACTGTTTCAGCGGACGGATGATTGGAATACCACCTGCGACAGCCGCCTCGAATAAAAAGTCTTTTTGATTCCTCTCTGCTGCTTCAAACAGTTCTTTTCCGTGCTCTGCCACCAGATCTTTATTCGCTGTCACTACATTTTTTCCTGCATTTAACGCCTCCAAAATCATAGCTTTTGCCGGTTCGATTCCACCCATCACTTCTATCACAAGCTCAATCTCATCATTTTCAATGATCTCTTTCCACTGATCTGTCAAAAGACACTTCTTCACTCCCGGTCTTTCCTTTTTCAGATTATGTACCAGAATTTTTTCAATCTGAATCTTCGCACCCGTGCGTTTTTCAAATTCTTCTCCCTTTTCTTCGATCAATTTATATACACCGCTTCCGACTGTTCCCAAACCTAATAATGCTATTTTTACAACTTTTATTCCTTGATTCATCACTTATTTCTCCTCCTGTTTTTTGATTTGTATATAAGAATAACACATTTGTACGCACTTTGCACACGACAAACGCATGAATGAATAAATTATGAACACCCTGTCCGGATTTTTTGATATAATCAAAGAAAAAAGGATGGGGTGTTCCTATGAAAGAGATTTTAGACTATGCAGGTACGGTGATGGACATAAGACAGGAGAAGAAAGTTTTGCATAAGATGGCGGATATTATCCTGCTTGTATTTTTTGCTACGCTTGCAAATGCAGATGATTGGGTAGAGATTGAGATGTTTGGAAAAGAACATGAAGATTTTTTGCAAAATTATCTGGAACTTCCAAATGGAATCCCTTCCCATGATACACTCCAAAGAGTTTTTGCAATGGTGCCCACTGAATTTCTGGAAAGTTTTCAGCAAAAGTGGAATGAAATGTTAAGCAGCGATGAGGGGGAGAAAGTAAAGCGCCTGCTTGCGATTGACGGAAAAACCCAGAGAGGGAACGGAAATAAGAACCAGAGACCGAATCATATTGTCAGTGCTGTAGATGAAAGAGGCTTTTGCCTGGGACAGAAACGAGTAGAAGAAAAAACAAATGAGATCAAAGCAATCCCAGAACTGTTGGACCATCTGAATATAAAAGGGACAATCATAACAACAGATGCCATGGGAACCCAGGTGGCTATTGTAAAGAAAATCCGCCAAAAGCGTGCGGATTATGTTCTGGCATTAAAGGCAAACCAGGGGAGTCTTCTGGAAGATGTGAGGGAATATTTTGCAGATAAAGAACTTCGTGAGAAATGCGCTTATAAAAACCGGATAGAAAAGGCCAGGGGGAACCTTGAGAAACGGGAATACTGGCAGACAGAAGACATCAGCTGGTTAAGCCGGAAGAAAGAATGGGCAGGATTAAAAAGCATTATCATGACTCGTAATACAATAGCAGGGACAGATGGCAGTACAACAGTAGAAGAAAGATATTTCATAAGCAGCCTGTCGACCAATATAGAAGAAGCAGAGCGAGCTGTGCGTGGTCATTGGATGATAGAAAGCTATCATTGGCATTTAGATGTAACCTTTCGAGAAGATGGGAATCACACATTAGAAAAGCAGGCATCCTATAATCTGAACATTATAAGAAAACTGGCTTTGAATATGTTAAAAATTTTAGAGGTAGGAAGCCGTCCGTTAAGCATGAAAAAGAAACGGTATGTGATTGGAACAAATCCAGAAAAGCATTTAGAGAAGATTATGTCTTTATAATTTTTGAATTTAGTATATGGTGTGGTTGAGGAGCACATTCATGCGTTTGGCTTGGCACTTTGCACACATTTTCTTACGTTAAATGATTCACGTAGTTAAGTATTTCTTGACTTTCCCTCATTTTTATATTACACTTTAACCAAATAAAATCTAGAAAAAAGTAGCAAGTACTTGTGAAAGCCAATCAAATTTGACCACAAGTACTTTTTTTAAGAGAAAAAATCCTTTGCTGCTTTTTTCTGCCAAGCAAAGGAGGAACTTATTGTGTTTAACAATTTATTGGCAAGTCTAAATGACTTTCTCTACAGCTACATTCTAATCTTTTTACTTGTAGCTGCTGGTATCTATTTTTCCATTCGTACAAAATTTGTACAATTTCGTCTGATTGGTGATGCGATCAAAGCGCTGAAAGAAAAAGCGGAAAAGAATGACAATGGAAAATCCGTCTCTTCTTTTCAGGCTCTGATGATTTCTACTGCATCAAGAGTCGGTACCGGAAATATTGCCGGAATTGCAACTGCAATTGTAGCCGGAGGACCGGGCGCTGTATTTTGGATGTGGGTTATGGCAATCGTCGGCGGTGCATCTGCCTTTGTCGAAAGTACACTGGCACAAGTTTACAAAGTAAAAGATGGAAAAGAATTCCGCGGAGGTCCATCTTATTATATTGAACGTGCCCTCGGCAAACGTTGGCTTGGAGTTCTCTTTTCCATTCTGCTGATTGCATGTTTTGCCTATGGTTTCAATGGTCTTCAGACTTATAATATGTCATCTGCTTTGGAATATTACATTCCAAATTACAGCGATACAATCCTTCCTGCCGTTGTCGGACTTTTGATTGCTGCTGCAACTGCATTTGTCATCTTCGGAGGGGTTCACAGAATCGGATTCATTTCTTCTGTAATTGTTCCGATTATGGCTGGAATCTACATTTTGATGGGAATCTTCATTACACTGACAAACTTAGACCGTGTTCCTGAGATGTTTTCACTCATCTTTGAAGGCGCCTTTGATTTTCGGGCAATCTTCGGTGGATTTGCCGGAAGTACTGTCTTAATCGGGATCAAACGCGGGTTATTCTCCAACGAGGCCGGTATGGGTAGCGCGCCAAATGCATCCGCAACCGCAACTGTTTCTCACCCGGTAAAACAAGGAATGGTTCAGGTTCTTTCTGTATTTATCGATACACTTATGATCTGTACGACTACCGCTTTTATCTTGTTGCTTTCCGGAGTAACGGGCATTCCTGAAAAATTGGACGGTATCCCATATGTACAGGCTGCGATCAGTGCAAATGTCGGTTCACTTGGTATCCATTTTATTACATTTTCCATTTTTGCATTTGCATTCACAAGTTTAATCGGAAATTACTATTACGCCGAATCAAACATTCTGTTCATCAAGAACAATCGCATTCTGCTGAATGTATTCCGAATCACATGTCTGATTGCGATTTTTCTCGGTGCACAGGCTGATTTTAGCACTGTATGGAATCTCGCAGACGTATTGATGGGATTCATGGCAATTGAAAATATTCTGGTCATTTTCTTGTTAGGCGGAATCGCTTTCAAAGTGCTTGACGATTACACAAAACAGAAGAAACAGGGAATCGATCCCGTATTTAAGGCAAAAAATGTCGGTTTAAATAATACTGATACTTGGAAATAATCATTTTCAAACAAAGAGAGGGCATCGCTCAATCATCTCACCCGATGATTTTGCGATGCCCTCTCTTCATTTTTAACTTATATTATATTAGCGTTTTTTTCTTCTTACAAAGAACGCTGCCACAACCGCAAGCACTGCCAAAACACCTGCAAGTGTCCATCCGATTGGTGATGTCGCATCTCCTGTCTTAGCCACTTTCTTACTGCTATCTGCTTTTTTCGCATCTTCAACTGCTACAAGTCCATCTCGACTTGCCCTTAGGGCTTTCTCAGCTGCATCTACTTCTTTTTGGTCAGCTTCCGGATCTTCCATAACTGCTTTTACTTCAAGAAGCACATTTTTGAGCGCCTGTACGCTCTCCGTTGTGTAACCGCTCAGATCCATACTTTCCACTTTGTTAATCAAATCTTCCAACGCCTCTTTGTTTGGAATCAATCGTAATCCAAAAATAGCTTTTTGAAGCGTTGTATAGGCTGAATCCACTTGTTTCTGAGTTGCATTTTCATCTGCGAGAACTGATCTTGCCGCATCCAACGCTTCTTTGAAACTTTCTCCACTCGCCGGAGTATACTTGTCTAAATTCGGCTCATATTTTGTCTCAGAATCTTTCACCAGTTTTTCCAGTTTTGATTTATCTGCCAATGGTTTCTTCACCAAGCCGTCCATCGCTGTCTTGAGAGCTGCTCTCACTGCATCAATTTCCTCTTGAAGAGCATTCTCATCTGCAAGAACTGCTTCTGCTTCTTTCAGAGCCTCCGTAAATGGCTTCCAGCTCTCTGCTGTATAGAATTGTTCTTCTAATCCTTTTGCCGCGTCCACAAGCACTTTCAAAGAACTTGTATTTCCTGTAAATTCCAAGTGATGAACCATATCTAACAACTTATCATATGCTGTATTCACTGCCTCCTGAGTTGCCGCATTATTTGCACTCACTTTCTCAGCTTCCGCTAATGCCGCCTCAAATTTTTCTTTTACAACCGGCACTACATACTGATAATTTTCATTTTCCTGCTGGCTCTTTGCATACTCGATCAACGCATTTAATTCTGTTTTGTCTAACTCTACTACATATTCCGCTGCACCAATGTCTGTCTTTCCATCAGCAAGTGGTGTTCCAAAGTAATCTTTTCCACCATTGTTTTCGATATTCAGACCTGCATCAATTGCCGGTGAGTCTGCCTGAAGTTTGTAACCTTTTACAGAATCAATTCCTTTTCCACCTGTTCCAGGAGCCACAAATTTCGGGTCTTCCTGAATCAATGTTGTATCGTTTGACGGAACTTCATCAAATCCTACAAAGATATTGCTCTCGTAGTCGATTTCCTGTTCATTAAATCCTTTTCCAGGTGTCATATTTCCTTTATTTACTACGATATTATTGTAGAACTTCGCATCACTCTTTCCACCTGTATAGCCGTTTTTCAACCATTCTCTGTCAATTCCTTCACCTAGATAAATCGTGTTGTTGTAAGCCATACTTCCTTCATGACCTTCTCTCCAGTCAATTACACCGTGTTTTGCACCGTCATTCTGACTGATGTTATAGCGATAAATTCCATTAAATCCTCTTAAGCTTGCAGTACAGCACCACATAAATACGCCACCTGCGTTATCATGCAGATAATTGTACTGTACTAATGTATTTTGGTTCAGCGCATCAATTTCGATTCCCTGTCCATCTCCTGCTCCAAGTAATGCATCTGCCGGAGATGATTCATATACTTCATTGTATTCAAATACGACATTGTCTGAGTTCCAGTTGAAAAGTCCAACACCATACCAGCAGTTATATACTGCACGATATACTGTGTTATGATCTACTGTTACATCTTTACAACCATCTACAATTGTTCCATCACCGTCAATATCATGAATAATATTGTTGCTCAGTGTAAATCTTTCATATGGTTTCCATGCACCTTTTCCTGCATATCCAAATGGTGCATACTTATTCCATTTGTCACCTTCTCTTGTTGTCCAAGGTGAAACAAAGTTGATTCCAGATCTTCCCAGATCATACAGTTCACAGTTTGTAACGCTGATGTCATGCACCGCTGTTGGAACTCTTTTTGATGCATCGTTCAGGTTTGTTGTCACTGTCATAATAATTCCACCGGAAGATTTCCCTTCATTGCTGATTGGTCCTCTAAATCCGTGAATTGTCAGATTATCAAACTTAAAGTAAGAAAGATCCCCAACATCTTCTGCTGAGATATTGATACCTCTGCGGTAAACATTTGTATTTGTATTTTGTTCATACGTAGAATCATATAATTCCAAATCTCTTACTTCCCAGTATTCCTGGTTGAAGAATGTAATTACATTGTTGACTTTTGGGTTGCGAACAACTTGATTCGCAATGTTCATATGAGAAATCGTCCAGTCTTCACCTGGCATTAAAATTGGTTTCTTTCCTTCACCATAGCTTGCAATCACAATCGGTGCTCCATCCACACCAGATCCTTGTGGTTTTAATGCACCTGTCCAAGTCTCTCCTGCTTTAAACAGAATCTGGTCTCCCGGCTGGAAATTTTCCTGGTTGACTCTGTCAATTGTCTGCCATGCAGTCTCAGGACTTGTACCGTTGTTGCTGTCCTTTCCGTTTGTAGCGTCCACGTAATATTTCACGCCGCTTCCAAGTTCTACTCTGAACTCTGCTGTCTTAGCCACATCTTTATATGTTACTTTTACGGTTACATCTTTCGGATCTACAGCCCCTGAGATTTTGTCAAATGTCATAACAACATTTTTGCTGTCCTTATTATAAGTAAACTCTTTAATTGCAGCCTTCTCAAATGCTCCATCATTCACTTTATATTCTAATGTAAAGTCATATTTTACCGGAGCTACTGTAGGCACTTTATCCAAATTCGCTGTGACACTGCCATTTTCAGCAGTAATTCCGGTAAGATTTGCTTCTACCAACTCTTCTCCGGATGCATCTACATCAAAGTCTACTACCATAGGCTGTTTGCTTGGTTTATAAGTAGCAGTGACTGTGATTGTCTGTTTCATAGGCTGTTTTGCAATCTCTGCAAAATTCATTGTCAATGCCTTGCCGTTCACAGTTTCACTTGTAATATCCAGTTTCTTTGCCACTTCAGGTTCTAAAGAGGATGTATAAGAGATATCAAAATCAGAACTCTTCATTTCGCCCTGATAGTCTGCATTATATTCTGCTTTCAGCGCTCCATTTTCCACGCTTAAGCTCTTAAGATCACTGGAAATCTGTAATGACCAGTCATCCACATATACATTTCCACTATTGCCTCTTTCCACCCAGATTGCAGCTCTTGTATTTTTTCCTGCATCTGTTCCAGTTGCCCCTGTATATGTAAATTCAATCTCATATTGTTTGTATTCTGAAGAATCGATTGCAACTTTCTTTTCGCTTCCTCCGTACCATTTCAGACACAGCCATGTTTTAAGACCAGATGGGTTCGTATTTTTTGCCCATACAGAAAGTTTGTATGTTGCTCCCTTCTGAAGATCCGGCACATCCTGCTCCAATGCATCATTTTGTTTTGCAACAGTTGCTGACCATTCTCCGTTGTGTGCATTTTCCTGTACTTTTTTTACTGTTCCCGGATTTTGTGTTGAATACGCGAACCAGTTTCCTACTTTGTTATTCTGATTACTATCAGAATGAGTGCCAAGATCCACACCTTCTTCAAATGTAGGATTTTTCAGCAGATTTTCATTTGTCACTGTAGAAGCCGCCTGTACAATTCCAGGACCAGAAGTTCCCACTGTCTGGAACGTTGTCACCGCCATTGCAATAGACAAACCAACTGCCAGTAAACGTTTTACCATTTTCCCTTTCATATTTTTTTACTTCCTTTCTTTATTATTTCTTAAAACAGAAACAGTACATCCTCTTTACTGCCCCTGATTTAATTCAAACTCCAGTGGATGCTCTTTCTCAGCCTGTTTCACCAGCTTTTCATAATAAACATCCGATATGTAAATCTTAAGGACCGTGCTTTTGTCCGCCTCAAAATCAGCAGTCTTCATTGTTTTTTTCAAAATCTCTCCACTGATTGGTTCGTCCCTCTCCGATAATGTGAACTGATCACCCTCTTCCCCATAATACAAATATTCAAACAATTCACTATCTGTCTTTTCCAATGTGGAAAGTTCATCCCAGACAACTTTTTTCGTCTCTTCACCTAAACGATATGTGATCTCATCTACTCTCTCAAATTTATCAGGGTGTGCTTCCCAATATGTTTTTGCTTCTTTCTCTAAGGATTCCTCATGATTTCTTACCATATAATCCACTGTCTGTATTTTCAGATTACTGAGTGTATATTCAAGATAACTGTCTAATGTATATTCCAATGTACCGTAAACAACTTCTCCTGCACTCTTTTTCGCCTGACGCTGCTGATTTTCTGCTTCCATATCCATCTTTAGCGATTCATAGGAGTACGGTTTGCAAAGATTATACGCTTCCCCTAATGCAAATTGAGCATACACTTCCTTTGCATATTCTTTTGTCTTTTTCTCTAGTTCTTTCTGATCTTGCTCTTTATAATCTTTTTGCACAACTTCGCTATAAAACTGATATCCTTCCTCCGACACAACTGTCACCACTTTCGACGAAGAATTTTCTTCTGCATTCTTGTTTCTGCCATTAAAGATGACGGCAATTGCTATACCTAAAATGACTAATATAACTATCCCCGCCAAAAAATATTGTTTCTTTTTCATATATCATTTCTCCCGACTAATCATTTTTATCTCTCTTTTTTATAATTATAACACCTTTTTTTTTCAATAATGCTTATATAAACTGCTCCTGTTTCCCTTGTTTTTTGTATAATTCGGAACTCCATTTCGACCTTTATCTTAGAAGTGCATTTTTTTATTATAGGATTCCAAAGGATTTTCCTATAATAAAAAAAGCCAACAGCACCTGCATATCATCAGGCAGCCATTGGCAATCCATTCTTTCCTTATCAGTCAAGACACAAAAAGCACGAGACGGGATTCGAACCCGCGACCCTCGCCTTGGCAAGGCGATACTCCACCACTGAGCCACTCGTGCATATTATTGTTCTTTAAATCAGAACCTTTATTCAATTGTCATTGAAAGAGCACGAGACGGGATTCGAACCCGCGACCCTCGCCTTGGCAAGGCGATACTCCACCACTGAGCCACTCGTGCATATTGTGTTCTCTGAATCAGAACAATATTCATTATACTGATGAAAAGCACTTTTGTCAACACTTTTTTTATTTTTTTATTTTGTACTATTATTTAGAATATTTACAACACCCCGGAGCATCAACTTCCCCGGGGTGCACATATCACCTTATTACACTACATGTTTTTTTCTTTACGAAATTTTGCCACTACAACTAAAATCGCTGCGAACATTAAACCAAGAAGGTTTCTCTTTCTTCTTTTTTTGTGATAGCCAAGCAAAGCTCATCTAACTGTTTCTGATCTACCCCTGAAGGTGCTTCTGTCATCAGATCCGATGCATCTTTTACTTTCGGGAATGCAATAACATCACGGATACTGTCTTCTTTTGCCATCAGCATCACAAGACGATCCAATCCATATGCAAGTCCTGCGTGAGGCGGCACTCCGTATTTGAATGCATTCAACAAGAATCCAAACTGTTCCTGCGCCTGCTCTTTTGTAAACCCAAGCACTTCAAACATCTTGCTCTGAATCTCCTGATTGAAGATTCTGACACTTCCACCACCGATTTCTGTACCGTTCAGTACAATATCATAAGCTTTTGCACGTACTTTTCCCGGATCTGTGTCGATCAGATGCAAATCTTCTTCCATCGGCATTGTAAATGGATGATGCATTGCTGTGTATCTTCCGGCCTCCTCATTCCACTCTAACAATGGGAATTCTGTGATCCACAAGAAT
Source organism: Coprococcus phoceensis (assembly GCF_900104635.1). NCBI lineage: Bacteria > Bacillati > Bacillota > Clostridia > Lachnospirales > Lachnospiraceae > Coprococcus > Coprococcus phoceensis. The sequence goes on along the minus strand of NZ_FNWC01000007.1, from coordinate 381,309 downwards.
TTATATTCATTCTTATCAAGAAGTTCCAGCTGACGTGCAATTTCAAGACGTAAGTTTCCAAGGACATCCCATACGACCTGATTTTTATCTGCTGCAAAGAGCAGTAAGTCACCATTTTCTCCATCCATTGCTTTTACAAGTGCTGCCATTTCCTCTTCACTCATGAATTTTGCAAAAGAAGACTTGATTGTGCCATCTTCCTGTATTGCCACGTATGCGAGACCTTTCGCACCAAAGTCTTTTGCCAAATCAACCAGTTTATCGATTTTCTTACGCGGCATTGCCCCCTGGCCTTTGGCATTGATTCCTCGAACGCTTCCGCCATTTTCCAATGCATTTTTAAACACTACAAATTCGCAGTCTTTCACAACTTCCGACACATCTGTCAATTCCATTCCGAACCGGATATCCGGTTTGTCTGAGCCGAAACGATCCATTGCTTCCTGCCATGTCATTCTCTGGATTGGAAGAGAAACTTCTATCCCAAGAATCTCTTTGAACATTTTAGCCAGTAATCTTTCATTAACGTCAATGACATCGTCCACATCAACAAACGATAATTCCATATCAATCTGTGTAAATTCCGGCTGACGGTCTGCACGTAAATCTTCATCACGGAAACATTTTACAATTTGGAAATAACGATCATATCCCGCACACATCAAAAGCTGTTTAAAAATCTGTGGTGACTGTGGAAGCGCATAGAAATTTCCCGGATGCACACGGCTTGGCACAAGGTAATCTCTCGCTCCCTCCGGAGTACTTTTGATCAACATCGGTGTCTCGATTTCCAAAAATCCTTCCTCTGCAAGGAATTGACGTGTCAATGTCGCCGCTTTACTTCTCATCATCAGGTTTCTCTGTAAATCTGGTCTTCTCAAATCCAACACGCGGTATTTCAGACGTAATTCCTCTTTTGTCTTGCTGTTCTCTTCAATTGGGAACGGTGGTGTCTCAGACTCAGATAAAATACGAAGTTCTTTTACACGAATCTCAATCTCTCCTGTCGCAAGATTTTCATTCACTGCACCGGAACGTGCTTCTACAGTACCCACTGCTGCAATTACAAATTCACTGCGAAGCTTTCCTGCTTTTTCAAAATCTTCTTCGCTCACGCTTCCATTTTCAAAAATAAGCTGCAGCAATCCGGAACGGTCACGTAAATCCACGAATACAATTCCACCTTTATTACGGTTCTTCTGCACCCATCCCATTACAGTTACTGTCTCTCCGATATTTACCTTACTTAACTCTGCACATCTGTGGCTTCTCTTCAAGCCCTGCATTGATTCTGCCATTGTTCTCTCTCGCTTTCTATTTTATATTATCTTTAAAAATTTCCTGAATATCTGTATATCCTTCATTCATAAGCTGTTCTTTCTGGAACTTTTTGTTTTTCTTCATATTCACAAGCATCACCTGTTTTCCGTTTGCACGCTCTTCTTTCGCAATCGCAAGGATTTTTAACATTCCTTCTGCAGACATTCCTTTTTCAATCAGCAATGCCTTCTTTTCTCTGCTGGTTGGAACTTTATATCCTCTTTCCAAAAGCAGCATTACGATACGCTCAAATCCGATTGAAAATCCACATGCCGGTGTCGGCTGCCCTGTAAATTTCCCGATCATCTCATCGTAACGTCCGCCGCCTCCTACAGAGCCGCCGAATTCATCCATGGAAATCTCAAAAATCGTTCCTGTATAATATGACATACCGCGTACTAATGTCGGGTCAAAGCTCACTTTAAATTCTGCCTCTTTTGCACTTTCTACACTGGAAATAATCATTTCTAATCCATCGGCTGTCTCTGCTTCCAAAAATCCTTCCAGTTTTTCTTTGCAGTAGCGCACACCTTCGATATCATTTGTAATCTTTTTAAAGAGTTCTAAGTATTTCTCAATAGATTCCTTTGCATATCCGTTCTCTTTCAGTTCTTTCGCCACACCGTCCAAGCCAATCTTATCCATTTTATCTAAAATAATAAATACAGTATCGTAATCTTTCTCTTCAAAACCACTGTAAGCAGCCATTGCTTTTAAGATTTTTCTGTCATTGATACGAATTGTAAAGTTTTTGAAATCTAACTTTCCAAGCAGTGTTGTTGTCGCCAAGATCAGCTCAATCTCCGCTAAGTTACTTGGTTCACCAAGAATGTCGATATCGCATTGCATAAACTGACGGAAACGTCCTCTTTGCGGTCTATCCGCTCTCCACACATTTCCCATCTGCAATGCTTTAAACGGTGACGGCAACACACTTGCATTGTTCGCATAATATCTGGACAACGGCACTGTCAGGTCATAGCGAAGACCTCCATCCACCAAATCCATCTCTTCTTTCGCTGTATCTAATTTTAATTTTTCTCCACGTTTTAAAATCTTGAAAATTAGTTTTTCATTGTCTCCACCCTGTTTGCTGCACAGATTCTCAATGTGCTCCACACATGGTGTCTCCATGGAAGAAAATCCAAATGTGCGGTATGTGTCTTTAATCATCTGAATCACATAATCGCGGATCTCCATCTCTGCCGGCAACATATCTTTCATGCCTGTGACTGGTTTTTTCTTTAATGCCATAACCATTCTCCTTTTCGCTCTATCATTTCATCAATTCGATTGATGTATTGTTCGACGTCTTTTACATTCTCCGTCCTGACAATCTGCTTCGGATTGCCTGTCTTTTCATCTATCAAGGTCTTCTCTTTTGGCAGCACGATCTTTGTCGATGCCCCTGCTCCCACAGCCACGATAGATTGTTTCTCTTCCATAATAAGTATATTGTATATTCCGGCTTTGTCAACCTTTGCATAACCAACATTTTCAAAATTTCCCGCAATATTCTTCTGCCTATACAGATAATACGGTACGAGCTGCATTTTCCCCGCATATTCTGCTGCGAGTTCGATCATCTCCGATAACATCGTGGCACTGTCTGCCTGGTCATTTCCCCGATAGCTTCCCTCTCGTTTTTCCTGTGTCAGTCTGGATGCACGCTTCATCGCAAGCGCATGCACAGTCAGACTGTCCGGGGCAAACATTTCTATCTGTCGCAGTGTATCTTTCATATCGTCTAAAGTTTCTCCCGGGAGTCCCGCAATCAAATCCATATTAATGTTCTCAAATCCCAGTTCCCTTGCCATCGCATACACTTGTCGAATATCCTCTACTGTATGTTTTCGCCCGATACAATCTAATGTCTTTTGCTGCATTGTCTGCGGATTGATTGAAATTCTGGAAATTTGATGTCTTCTCAGCACTTCCAACTTTTCTTTTGTAATACTGTCCGGACGCCCCGCTTCCACCGTAAATTCTTTCAAATCTTCAAATGAAAATGTTTTTTCAATATGTGACAAAAGTCTCTCCAACTGTTCCGGTTCCAGCGTCGTAGGCGTTCCTCCACCAATATAAACCGTATTTAGTTTCTTTTCTTTTGACACTTCTCCTACAAAAGTGATCTCTTTACACAAGGCATCTAAATATTCGTCTACCCGGTCTTTCCATTTGTGAATTGGCTGCGAGGTAAAGGAGCAGTAACTGCAGGTAGTTGGACAAAATGGAATCCCCACATAAAGACTGTAGCCATCCTTATAGTCTAATTGAGCCAGCAGCGCTTTCTCTCGTTTTGCAATCTCCATGCCGAGGTTTGCTTTTTTGTCCGTTGTCCGATAATTTTCTTTCATATAGTCAATGACATCCTGTTCGCTTTTTCCTTCTTCCAGCAAGTTCATCATAATCTTCGTCGGTCTGATTCCTGTCAACACACCCCAGGCAAGTTCCTTTTCGGTTTGTTTTGACAACCAGTCATACACTTTCAGGTTCACATACCTCTTTTTCTGCTTTCGCTCTGCGTATTCTTCCACCTCATTTTGGTTGATCAAAAGACACTCTTTTCGCTGCCCATCTATTCTCAGTTCAATCAAATTAGGGACACCACTGTCGATTGTTTGGTCAATCTCACTCCCCGGGTAAAAAGCCCTTAAAATATGGTACATATCGTATATATACATTTCCTCTTTTACGATTATTTTTATCATTTTACACCTCACTTCAACCCAATTTGGGACGTAGTAAACTTCAATTTTACTACGTCCCAAATTGAACCTTTAAATAAACGGATTATACTGTTTTTCATCCGCAATGCAAGTCAAATCGTTATGCCCCGGATAGACCATCACCTGATCCGGAAGGGAGAATAATTTTTCTTGAATCGATTTCACCAAAACTGATGCGCTTCCGGTCGGGAAGTCGCTTCGACCAACGCTTCTGCAAAACAGTGTATCTCCGCTAAACAGCACTTCCTCATCCTTCACATAGTAACAGCATCCGCCACTTGTATGCCCGGGTGTATGAATCACTTCAAACGTATATCCTGCCAGCACAAGTTTTTCCCCATCACTCAGACAGGTTACTTTCTCATAGGCATAACTTGTCCCAAACATGCTGGAAAGATTTAATGCCGGATCTCTCAATATTGCCGCTTCATCTTTATAAATATATACCGGAATATCGAATTCTTTTGTCCACCCTTCAATTCCCATCACATGATCAAAATGACCATGTGTCAGAAGAATTGCTTTCGGCTCATAGCCGATTCGTTTCACATAACTGATCATATAATCCGGACAAATCGCCGGATCAATGATAACCAGCTCTTTTGTCTCCTCATTTTCCACTAAATAACAGTTGGTCCCCAGTGAACCCAATGCATATTTTTCTATCTTCATTCTTTTACCCTGCCGTACGTTCAATATCAATCACGCCCTCTATCTGACGCAATTTTTCCACAATTCGACTCAATTCTTCTCTGCCGCGAACAACAAAACCAAGTTCAATTGTTGCAACTCCCTGTTTGCTGACACGCGTATTCATCAAATTGATATCAATTTTATTCTCTGTAAATATCTTAGAAATCTCCATAAGCAGACCTTGCCGGTTATTTGCATACATCTTGATTCCCGACATATACTGCCCACCGGCTTCATCCGACGCATTTGTCTCCCACTCCGCATCAATCAATCTGGCTCTTTCCGCCTCCGATAAATGAATGATGTTGACACAGTCCGTTCTATGAATAGACATTCCACGTCCTCGTGTCACAAAGCCGACAATCTCATCTCCCGGAACCGGATTACAGCATCTGGAAAACCGAACCGCCATGTCATCAATTCCCTTTACAACAATTCCGCTTTTCGACTTCGTCACATGTACTTTATTCTTAGACGCTTCAGATACCCGTTCAATAATCGTCTCATCTGTCACAGCTGCCTTATGATCTTTTTCGTATTCCTCCAAAAGACGATTGATAACCTGACCTTCTTTTAAGCCGCCATGCCCGATTGACGCAAGCACCGCATCCCAATCACGGAAGCCATATTTGATCTGTACTACCTGCATGTATTTCGGCTTGGTCAAATCACTGAGCACAATAGATTTTGTCTTGCAATACGCCGCAAGCATCTCTTTTCCGCGAACAATATTCTCTTCCTTAAATTCTTTCTTAAACCACTGATTGATCTTGTTACGCGCCTGCGTACTTTTTACAATGTTCAGCCAGTCACGACTCGGTCCCTTGGAATTTTGCGAAGTAAGAATCTCAATTCTGTCACCATTTTGAATCTTATAATCAATATTTACAAGTTTTCCGTTCACACGGGCTCCTACCATCTTATTTCCGACCGCACTGTGAATTGCATAAGCAAAATCAACCGGCGTAGAACCATTCGGCAGATTCTTTACATCCCCATTCGGCGTAAAGCAGTAGACATCTTCTGCGAACAAATCCAGGTCTCCTTTCAAGAGACTTAAAAATTCGCGGTTATCTGTATCCTGCTGCCATTCCAAAATCTGTCTTAACCAGCTTAGTTTTTCCTCTTCCTGCGCGGCAACACTCTTTTTGCCATCATTGGATTCTTTATATTTCCAATGGGCAGCAATACCATACTCCGCCGTCTTATGCATCTCCTCGGTACGGATCTGAATCTCAAATGGCTGTCCCACTGAGCTCATCAATGTCGTATGCAATGACTGATACATATTCGGCTTTGGCATCGCAATATAATCTTTAAAACGCCCCGGAATCGGCGTGTACATCTCATGAATAACACCAAGTGCAGCATAACAGTCTTTCACTGACTCCACAATGATCCGGACTGCAAACAAATCATAAATCTGATCCACTGTCTTATCCTGATTGACCATCTTTTTATAAATACTGAAGAAATGTTTCACTCTGCCTTTTACTTCTGCCTTAATCTTCGCATTTTTCATATGTTCTGACACTTCTTCGACAATCTGCTGCACAAATTCTTCACGCTCTGTCTTTCTCGCATTGATCTGCTGCACAAGATCATAAAATACTTCCGGTTGAGAATATTTCAAAGACAGATCATCAAGTTCTGTCTTAATCCTGGAAATACCAAGTCTCTGTGCAATCGGCGCATAGATGTCCATCGTCTCACGCGCTTTCTCAATCTGCTTTTCCGGACGCATGAACTGAAGTGTTCTCATATTATGCAGTCTGTCCGCAAGCTTGATCAGAATCACTCGGATATCTTTTGCCATCGCCAAAAACATCTTTCTTAAGTTCTCCGCCTGCACCTCCAGTTTGTCAGCGGAATACGACAATTGTCCAAGCTTTGTGACACCGTCCACAAGCAGTGCAACTTCCGAACCAAAAATCTCGGTAATCTCCTGCTCTGTCATCACAGTATCTTCCACAACATCATGCAAAATTCCGGCAACAATCGTCTCTTTATCCAACTCCAGATCAGCAAGAATGATTCCTACCCACAACGGGTGAATAATGTATGCCTCACCTGATTTTCGAAACTGTCCTTCATGCGCATGGTACGCGATATTGAACGCTTTTTCCACCATGGAAATATCTGTAGACGGATGGTACTTTCTAATTCGTTTGATCAATGCCTCATATAACATCTTCGGGTCCTGATAATCTTCCGGCGCCTTCACCGCATGCCCATCCACAATCTCAAGTCCCTTGTATGGATTCTCTATTACTTTATTGTCGGCCACATTAATCCCCCCTTTCTGGTTCTTATTTTCCAGGGTATGCAATAACAGTCTCTACGTCAACCCCTTCTAATCTCTTTCTGCCTTCTAATCCTTCCAGTTCCATTAAAAATACTGCTTTGACAATCACTCCGCCCATCCCTTCAATGAGCTTTGTAATCGCCTCGATCGTACCTCCGGTTGCCATCAGGTCGTCGATGATCACTACTTTTTGTCCCGGTTTGATCGAGTTTTTATGCATCTCAATCTCAGCGCTCCCATATTCCAAATCATATTGAATCGAAACAGTCTCGCATGGAAGTTTTCCTTTTTTCCGAACCGGAATAAACGGTTTATGCAGATTATATGCAATCGGTACTCCAAAAATAAATCCTCTGGATTCCGGTCCTACCACTACATCAAATTCCGTGTCTCCGATTTTTTCCTGCATCAAATCTATCGCCAGCTGAAGTCCGTCAGCATCTTCTAAAATACTTGTTACATCTCTAAAAATAATCCCTTTTTCGGGAAAATCCGGTATACTTCTTACATATTCTTCTATTGGTTTTTTCATTCTAACTCACTCCTATTTTTACAGTATATTATAGTATAGCATTTTTTTGTCATTTTTTCAATTCATTTGCACTACTCTCACTGATAGTTCTGAATGATGATCTGAACAGTTTTCTGCCCCATATATTCATTAATTCCGGGATAATATGTAAATGCCGCCTCAACTTTGCTTCTCTGTCCCCGAAGCAGACCATCTACCGCAGGCTTTCCATACTTTTCTCTAAAAAATTCCAAAAATGCCTCCACATCACCAAAGTACATGGCATCCATCTGGGTTCCAGGCGCATCCTGCACCTGCATCTTCAACACATTTTTATTCTTCCCAAGAATTCTCGCGCTTAAAATTTCAATGTTTTTCTCCACAAATACAGGCTTTATATTTCCTTTCCCAAAAGGCTCCAGAAGCTCTAATTCATCCACAAACGCTTCATTGATATAGCCAAGCGGCATCTGCATATCAATAGAAATCTTAGGAATCAGATCTTCTTGTGTGAGTGTTGACAGATCATTTAAAGTTTCTCTGAGTCTGTCTACATTTTCCTCCTCCAAAGACAGTCCCGCCGCAAGTTTATGTCCGCCAAATTTCGTCAACAGCGATTTGCACTTATTCAATTCTTCATACATGTGGTAACTCTCAATAGAACGCCCCGATCCTTTCACGCCTTCTTCTGCCTTCGTCAAGATAAATACCGGCTTATGATAACGCTCCCTCACTCTTCCAGCTACAATTCCGGCAAGACTTTCGTGACAATCCGGAAGATAGATCACCAGCACTTTATCCTCGCCAAGTCTGGTCTCCTCCACTTGCTTCACCGCCTCTTCCACCGCTGAAGCTGTCATATCCTTCCGGTTGTCATTTAGCGCTTTCAAGTCACCCGCCAGTATGTCTGCCTCCTTTTTTGTCTTTGCACACAAAAGCTCCAATGCCCGTTTCGCCGTATCCAGTCTCCCGCTTGCGTTCAGGCACGGTCCGATCACAAATCCGATATGATATGCCGAAAGTCTCTCCACAGGCACACCGGTACATTCCATCAGCGCCCGCAATCCCAAATTATTTGTGCGTTTCAGCATCTCCAAACCTTGTTTTACAAAAATACGATTCTCTCCGACCAGATCCATAACATCTCCGACTGTCGCAATTGCCACATTCTCCATCAGATAATCCACATCTTCGATATCTTTTCCACACGCGCCGAACAACGCCTCGATCAGTTTATATGCAACTCCTGCTCCACACAATTCTTTGAATGGATATGCACATGTCTGCTGTTTTGGATCAATCACTGCATCAGCGGGCGGCAGAATATATCGTTTTTCACTTTCTACCTCCTCATAAGGAATCTCATGATGATCTGTCACTATGATCGTCATCCCAAGACTCTTTCCATACGCAATCTCTTCTCTTGCCGCAATTCCATTATCACAGGTGATGATTGTATCAATATCATCGTCAAATGCACGATCAATCAGATTTCGGTTCAAGCCATATCCATCCTTCATGCGGTCCGGTATATCGATATCAGCTTCTCCTCCAAGATACTTGATTCCTTCCAATAAAATGTAAGTCGAATTGATTCCATCAATATCATAATCTCCGATAATTCGAATCTTTTTGTCCTCACGTATTTTCTCCAGCAAAATGTCTACCGCTTTATCCATATCTTTCATGAGCATGCCATCATACAAATCTGCGATCGTGCCGTTCAGATACAATTGAATCGCTTCATCCCCTATCACATCACGATTCCGTATCAGGCGGGCAAGAATCGGATGAATCTGAAATTTCTCTGCAATCTCCTGAAACGGAGCCCCTTTTCTCATTACAAACCATTTTTCCATACGTACTCCTCAATGCAAAAACGGGAGTAATATCATGATTACCCCCGTCCCCGTTTATTTTTTCTTTGCAAATCTTGTTTTCATAACATACCACAATGGTCCTGTGATACAGATAGAAGAGAATGTACCTCCTAACACACCAACCATAAGCGGCATTGCAAACTCTTTAATCGAACTTACTCCAAGCACATACAGTACCGCAAGCATGATAAAGGTTGTCGCATTTGTGTAAATACTTCTCGTCAAAGTATCTGTAATACATCTGTTGACCAATCCTGATAATTCTTCGTTTTTCTTTTTCGTCTTTAACTCTTCTCGGATACGGTCGAAGATAACAATCGTCGCATTGATCGAGTAACCTACAATTGTCAGGATACATGCGATAAATGTATTTCCGACAGACGTTCTCGAAATTGCATAAAATGCGATTACAAACAAAACGTCATTTAACAATGCGATAACCGCACTTGTTCCGAAACGAATATCTTTGAAGCGGAACCAAATGTAAAGCAGCATACATACCGTAGCAATCACAAGCGCAACGACTGCATCTGTCCGCATCTCGGAGCTGACTGTGGAACTGATATTCTCCGCAGTTATCGTAGATGCATCTACACCGAAGTTATCCGCCATCGCTTTGTTAAATGCCTCACGTGCTTCCAAATCCAAGCTGATTGTCTTAATAACAACCGCATTCGAATCTTTTACCTTCTGGAACTGAACGTTCTTATCTCCTGTTACTTTCTCTACAACCGGCACAATCTTAGAATCGATCTCTTCAATCGAGTAATCTTTGTCAAATGTTACCGTAGATGAAGTTCCTCCCATGAACTCAAGGCTGTACTTAAACGCACCTTTTCCGTTTGCCGAGTTCACTCCCATCATAGCAAATCCCGCTACAATGATCACAAGTGAAATCGAAAAGCTCAACACTCTTCTCTTTAAGAAATCTCTTTCTTTTCTTGGTTTCTGACTACCATATAATTTTGGACTTCTAAGTCCGACTGCATATAATGAGTAGATAATGATTCTTGTCACAACCAGTGCCGTAAACATAGACACTACAATACCAAGCGCCAATGTCTGAGCAAACCCTTTTACGCTTCCTGTTCCCTTAACCCAAAGTACAATTGCCGCAATCAAAGTTGTCATATTACCGTCCACGATCGCTGACATCGCCTTCTGGAATCCAGACTTCAGAGATGATTTTACACTTTTCCCTGCTGCCATCTCTTCTTTTACTCTGGCAAAAATAATAACGTTCGCATCTACCGCCATACCAATTGAGAGCACGATACCTGCAATACCAGGAAGGGTCAATGTAATGTTAAACGCATTCAGCAATACAATTACAATTCCTGTGTAGATAACCAACGCAATGCTCGATGCAAGTCCCGGAAGCAGATATACGATACACATAAAAATAAATACAATTGCAAGTCCGATTGCACCTGCCATCAAACTTGTGCTGATTGCCTCTTCTCCAAGCTGTGCTCCGACTACTTTTGAGCTCAATTCCTCCAGCTCCAGTTTCAGACCACCTATACGGATTGTAGATGCAAGATTGTCTGCTTCTTCATAAGACTCCATTCCATCAATATAAGCCTGTCCACCGGTAATCGCTTCGTTTACTTTTGGATTACTGATGATTTCATCATCGTAGACAATAGCAATCTGTTTCCCGATATTCGCCTCTGTAGCCTCAGCAAATTTAGTCTTTCCTTCATCTGTAAGATTCAACTCAACGATATACTGTTTGTTTCCCATGTTATCTTGACTCGTTTTCGCAGATGCTGTTTTGATATCTGTTCCTTCTAAAACAACATTCCCTTCCGCATCCTGAAATTCAAGCGATCCCGGTTTTCCGAGTTCTTCCAGAATTGCATTCGCATCTGAAACACCTGGAATCTCAATATTGATACGATCCGAACCTTCCTGATAAACAGTCGCTTCTGTACTGTATTGCTCTACACGCTTTTGCAGCTTGTAGATCGTATCTTTCATCTCTTCCTCTGTCGGATTCTCATCTTTTACCTGGTATGTAATGCTGACACCTCCGGCAAGGTCAAGTCCAAGCTTAATATTTTTTGCCGCTCCCGCACCTGTTGCACCAAATCCTACAACTGAGGTAAACCCTAATAAACAGATTACCACCACTGTGAGGATCAGGTTAATGACACCTCTACTCTTTTTCATCTCTTACATCCTTTCTCCGTCTGCCAATGCAGCCTTGATCATAATCGCACATTCCACACGTTTCCTTTGCATCTCACAGCCAATATCATATGCATCATGAATCGAACCATGAAACTTGTAAGAATTTGCCATACATCCCCCACTACAATAGAATTTCGCAAAACAGTTCTTACATTTTTCTTTGGAATAGACACTGCAGCCTCTGAATTCATCTGCAATTTCCGGTCTCACAATCCCTTCGTCGACATTTCCCATCAGGAAATCTTCCTCACCGACAAACTGATGACAAGGATATAAGTCCCCCCAAGGTGTGACTGCAAGATACTCTGTTCCCGAACCACATCCGGAAAGTCTCTTCGCAACGCAAGGACCTCCGTCCAAATCAATCATAAAATGGAAGAAGTTAAATCCTTTTCCCGCCTCTTCTCTCTCAATGATTGCTTTTGCCAATGTATCATATTCTTCAAAAATCTGTGGAAGATCTTCTTTCTTGATCGAATAAAAATCTGAATCCTCTCCTACTACAGGCTCAATGGAAATCTGCTCGAATCCCAAATCCGCAAAATGCAGAACATCTTTTGAGAAATCCAAATTATCTCTTGTAAAAGTTCCTCTGATATAGTATTTTTCCTGATTACGGCTTTCTGCCAGTTTCTGGAATTTCGGCACGATCAGGTCATAACTTCCTTTTCCGTTGCGGAACGGACGCATCTTGTCATTGACTTCTTTTCGTCCATCCAGACTTAATACCACATTGTCCATCTCTTTGTTGACAAATTCCTTTACCTCGTCATTCAGAAGCACACCGTTCGTTGTCAGTGTAAAACGGAAATGCTTATCATGGAGTTTTTCCTGCTCTCTTCCGTACGCCACAAGATCTTTTACTACCTGCCAGTTCATAAGCGGTTCCCCGCCAAAGAAATCTACTTCCAGATTCTTTCGGTTACCCGAATTTGCAATCAAGAAGTCCAGAGCCTTTTTCCCGACCTCATATGACATCAGAGCTCGTCTTCCATGATATTCGCCCTCTTCTGCAAAACAGTATTGGCATGCGAGGTTACAGTCATGCGCAATGTGGATGCACAATGCCTTTACAACCGTCTTTCTGCTTTTTACCTCTCCGATATATGCCTCGTATATATCTTTTGTAAAGAGCTGTCCAGCCTTTGTAAGTTCCGCAATATCTTCTAACGCCTCTTTTAATTCGTCCTCTTTATATTTTTCTCCTAATTGTTCTTTCACATACGCCGATGTCTCTTCGCTTTGCAGTGTCGCTTCTGTATGATCCGGGTTCATTGCCTCTAAACAGGCGATCAAATCATAACACAAATCATCTACCACATGCACGGAACCGCTGTTCACATCGAGCACAATATTATAACCATTGTTTCGGTACTGATGAATCACAACATGTACCCCTTTCTATTTTCTCTATTTTTTCTGTCATGCAAAAAGAATGTGCCATCGCACATTCTCTGCCTGCGTCTACTGTCAAAAGACAGCACTTGTCTTTTTGTTCAGCTTACGCAATCATTATCTTTTTTGTTCGCAAGTCTGATTTCCTACTGTACAAGATGTCTTACATGCTGACTGGCATGATGTCTGACATTCTCCACATCCACCTTTTTTCACTGTATTGTTTAATGTCTGTGTATTCAATGTTTTGATATGTTTCATTGTCATTTCCTCCTTCGCTTTGCATTACTTCTGTTATTATACCACAGGACTGTATGTTTTGAAAGCCTTTTTTCTCAGTTCGGTTAAGAATTACTTAAGAAATCATTCCTCCAAACATCCCCCCTCCGGCACACATCAGAAATGTCGTAAGAATATTGCTCCAGTTCCCGTCAATCCCCCTGTATATCCCAAGCGATATCAAAAGCAGCAATACAAAATAAGCAACCCCAAGCGTCAAGCCCCATGCAAATCGTTTTACTTTTGTAAGCTTTCCTAATATAAGACCTCCCACAAAAGTAGACACCACATAAATCACCACAATCCCCGCAGTCACTTTCTGTTCGTCCAGCTCAAACTGATACAATAAAAATGTCAGCAGCACAAGCAATATACCCGTTACAAGATACGCCGCAAGCAGTGATTTCAAGATCCATATGAGCTTCGATTCTTTTTGAACCTGTTTTTCCATACTATTCCCTCCTCGCATATCACAATCTATGATTGTCCGAAGGGTTTTATGCTTCTATTGTTCCATTTGTCTTCCAAGAAAATTAGCTGCGCATGCGGCGAGTTTTTCTTCTGTCTCTCCAAATTTTTTCTTCTTTTCTAACAGAATTACCGCTCCGATGACATCTCCTCCGCACAGGATCGGATGAATGATCTCATCTTCATATTCCTGTATCCGTTCATCAATCACCGCCACATATTTCTTTTCACCTGCCGATGCATGCACTGCTTCCCGTTCCTTAAAAATACGTTCCAACTGTTTACTCACATATTTATCCTGTAATTCTTTTTTTCCCGCACCGGATACCGCAATAATCTGATCATGATCCGTCACACAGACCGTTGCTCCGCACGTTACCGCAAGACTTTCCGCATATTCTTTTGCAAATGAGGAAAGCTCACTGATCGGTGAATATTTTTTCAGGACAATCTCTCCCTCTCGGGCCGTGAATATTTCCAATGGGTCTCCCTCTCGAATCCGAAGTGTTCTCCTGATTTCTTTTGGAATGACCACTCTCCCCAGATCATCAATTCTTCTTACAATTCCTGTTGCTTTCATAATAAAAATTCCTCCATTTACTGTACTTTCCAACTTTGGAAATAGTATCTGTAAACAGAGGAAAATTATACATTTTTACTGGTTCAAATAAAATCTATTATTTTAACAGTGCGTTTTCTAAATCTTCAAGCATAAATCCGAGTGCATTTACACCGCCTTCTGCCGTATACCAAACTGCAGGATGTTCTAAATAGACGATTTTTCCGTCCTTATAAGCATCTGTTCCCATAATCAGCTCGTTTTCCATAATATCCTTTGCAAGCTGCGCGCCATCTGTACCGATCGCCGCATCACGGTCCAATACAAAGATGTAATCCGGATTCTTCTCTACCACAAATTCAAATGACGCCTCATTCCCATGTGTAGAAGTATCGACATTTGCATCCACTCCGATATTCTCAAATCCAACCTCATTACCGATCAAAGCGCAACGTCCATCGTTTCCGAGAACATTGAATCCTCCACTTGTACACATTCCGATAATCGCACTTTTTCCTTCGGCAAACGCTTTCAGCTTTTCAATTCTCGCATCATAGCCGTCCATCAGATCTTTCACATCATCTTCCACACCAAACATAGATGCAATCGTCTTTGCATTTTTCTCCACACTTTTTACAAGTCCGATTTCTGTGTCTGTGGACAGATAGACAACCGGTGCAATTTCACTCAGTGCATCATAAGACTGTGCAAGACGTCCTCCGATAAAGATCACATCCGGCTCACACGACATCACTGCTTCCATATCTGCCTCTTTGATTGTTCCTAAATCCACAATTTCATCATTCGTAACGTACTCCTGAAGATAGTCCAATGATGTGCTGGAAGAACCCACTACACGATCTCCCAATCCGAGACTGTCTAAAATATCAAGCGCCGCCATATCCATCACAGCGATTCTTTGTGCATCATAAGGCACTTCCAAATCTGTTTCTTCATTGTTCGCATTAAAGCTTTTAATTGTAACTGTTTTTGGTTTTTCTGTTTTATTTGTATCTTCTTTTGAAGTTGTTCCTGAATTCTTATTTCCGCAAGCTGCAAGACTAAATACCATCACAAGCGCAAGCACTAAAGTTGTCAATTTTTTCATCTTGTTTTCTCCTTATCTCTTCCCAATAATCTTTTGTTGTAAAATTCTGTTTCTACGTCGTTTCAACAGACCTGATTAATAATAGATTGATAGCGGTTTCCCGGCAATCTTCATAATCTCAAAATCTACTTTATAAATTTCTGTCAATGCCTCTTTCGTCATCACCTCCTCCACGGTTCCGAATTTTGCGATCTTGCCGTCCACAAACGCACAGATATAATCGGAATAAAATGCCGCATAATTAATCTCATGCAATACTAAAACAATCGTTTTCCCAAGCTCATCACAAAGCTTTCGAACCGTTTTCATCAGATTTGTTGCATGGTAGATATCAAGGTTGTTCGTCGGCTCATCGAACAGAATGTACTCCGTATCCTGTGCAATTACCATTGCGATATACGCTCTCTGTCTTTGACCTCCTGACAGCTCATCGATAAAACGCTCTCGAAATTCGTCCAGTTCCATGTATGAGATTGCCCTGTCAATCATCTTTTTATCTTCCTCTGTAAGACGGCCTCCTGAGTAAGGGAATCTTCCAAACGCCACCAACTCTTCCACCGTCAGCTTCATCTGAATGTGGTTGCTCTGCGTTAAAATCGCAAGGCGCTTCGAGAGCTCTTTGCTCTTCCATTTTCCGATATCCTGCCCTTCAAACTCGACAAGTCCTCCATCTCTTGCAATCAGTCTGGAAATCATTCCCATAACCGTTGATTTTCCTGCTCCGTTTGGTCCGATCAAAGATGTCACTTTCCCTTTCGGGAGTGAAAAGCTGACCGAATCTACCACCGGTTTTCCATCATATGTTTTTATCAATTCTTCTACAATCATTGTCTAACTTTCCTTCCTTTCTCTCAGCAGCAGATACAGAAAATAGATTCCTCCAAACACGGTAATAAACACACTTACCGGAACGGTATAGGAATAAATCTGCTCTACCAAAAGCTGTCCTGCCACCAGAATCACCATTCCGAAAAATGCCGATCCCAAAATAAGATGACTGTGACGATATGTCTGCAAAAGCTGTCTGGAGAGATTTGCAATGATCAGTCCCAAAAAGGAAATCGGTCCAACCATCGCAGTCGCCACTGCAATAAACAGCGTCACACCCAATAACAGTCGTCTGATACATCTGTCATAATCCACTCCCAGATTAATTGCCTGTTCTTTTCCGAGTGTGATCACATCTAACAAAGCCAGTTCTTTTCTCAGGCAAAAGACCACGAGTCCCATAACAATCACAGAAAATACAATAATCTCTGAATTGACGTTACTAAAACTTGCGACTAAGGTCGCCAGCAGGCTGTCATATTCATTCGGATCCATCACCCTCGTCAAAGTGGACTGGATACTTCCGAAGAAGGAAGTCAACACAGTTCCTATAAGCAGTACATAAAGCACATTATGATTTGTCTTTTTAAACAGATAACTGTAAATAACGGTCGCGGTTCCGCCCATCAATACAAGATCCACCGCAAATGCAGCATTTGGATTGACAGCTAAAACACTTCCTGAGCCGGCGACAAACACAACCGCAGTGTGTATGACCATGTACAGAGAATTCATTCCAAGCAGACATGGTGTCACAATAGTATTGTTGATAATAGACTGGAACACAATAGATGCCCCGCCGATGGCAAACGCCGTGATCAGCATCACAATTAATTTTGGTGTACGAATTTTCATCGCATACCAGAACAATTTCTCATTGCCAAACTTTACATTCACCAACATGTAAAGCGCACATGCTAAAATCACAAGAACCATCATCACGATAAGTTTTTTCTGATTTCTTCGATTTACCGCTCGATTCACAGACTCGTTCCCCCTTCCATAATGCACGTCTTATTTTCCCCTCTACGGGTAAAATGGATCGCCTTGCGGCCATGTTTCAGCCGGTAAAGCAACAGCATAATAAAAAGCAGACTTCCGAAAATTCCCACAATCAATTCGATCGGCAATTCATACGGCGCAATTACGACTCGACCGATCAGATCACACATAAGAACAAAATTTGCCCCAAACAATGCCGTATCCACAAGCGTTCCACGAATCTTATCCCCTTTAAACATAGAGACAATATTTGGAACGATCAGACCGATATAGGAAATGGAACCCACCACGACAACTACCGATGCTGTAATCATCGCTGCAATCGTCAGCCCCATAAACAGAACAAACTTATACGGGACTCCAAGATTTTTGGAAAAATCCTTTCCCATTCCGACGATGTTAAAATGATTCGCAAACAGAAATGCCAGTATCACAAGCGGTACCACAAGATATACAATCTCATATCTGCCCTTTAACACCATTGAAAAATGCCCCACAAGCCATGAGGAAAGTGCCTGCGTCATCTCATATTTGTAGGCGAGATAACTCGTAATTCCAGACACCACATTCCCGAACATAATTCCCACAAGCGGTACCATAACCGCTTCTTTAAACTGAATTCGTTGTATGAACCACACAAAAATCCATGTTCCGAGAATCGCCGTGGTAAATGCAAATATTGCCCGCCCCCACAGCGTGGACTGCGGCATAAACAAAAGTGCCAGAAGAATTCCAAATTGCGCAGACGAAATCGTCGCTCCCGTAGTCGGAGAGACGAATTTATTCATGCAAAGCTGCTGCATAATCAATCCCGCCGTACTCATCCCGACACCGGTGCAGATGATTGCAAGCAGGCGTGGCAGCCTGGAAATCAAAAAGATTTCCAATTGTTCCATATTTCCACGGAACAATTCTATAGGGGTCACATCAATCACACCCACAAATAAAGACACCGCTGACAGAACCAGAAGAAGTGCTGCAAGGATGATTGTTGACATCCGCTCTTTCATAAATTTCCTCCTTTTTAAAGTTAGCTCAAACTAACTCGTAGTTAAAATAAAATGTGCCTGATCACTGCCAAAATCATTTTCTGTGTGGTCACAGCACATTTCCACGTTAGTTTAAACTAACTCATTTGTTTTGTCAAGTATTTTCATATTACATATTTTTCATTGAATACCATACTTTATTATGCTAAAATATATACATTCAGATTGAATGGAATCGTTCATAGAATAGGAATAATCAGGAGGACATGAAAATGAGTAAAACAGATGAAGTAAGAAAAGCAATGGTCGATGCAATGAAAGCAAAAGATAAAGACACAAAAGATACACTTTCTCTTTTACTTGCTGCGTTAAAGAACAAAGCCATCGATAAAAGAGCTGATTTGACTGAAGAAGAAGAGGTTCAGGTCATCTTAAAGGAGATCAAACAGACAAAAGAATCGTTGGAGATGACGCCTTCTGACCGCACAGATATGATTGAAGAGTGCAAAAGACGACTTGCAGTGCTGGAGACATTTGCTCCGAAGATGATGGATGCCGACGAGATCAAAGCAGTTGTGGAAAGCGTTTTGAGCGAGCTTGGAATCACTGCTCCGACAGCCAAAGATAAAGGACGGATCATGAAAGAACTGATGCCGAAAGTAAAAGGAAAAGCAGACGGAAAGCTTGTCAATGAGATCGTTGGTTCTTATATGACAGAGTAGAAAAAGACGGGGATACCCGTCTTTTTCTATGCATAATGGTATTTTTTGTGCTGACTTTTAAAGTAGCCGACAGATATGAACAGCGTCACAAATTCCGCCAGCGGAACAGACAGCCAAACACCCGTCACCCCCATCACCAATGGCAGTACAAGGATACTCACCACGATGAAAATAAACGTCCTGCAAAACGAGATGATCGCAGATCTTTTCCCATCACCAAATGCAGTAAACATCGCAGATGCAAAAATATTGATTCCCGCAAATATATAATTAAAAGAAAACAAGAAAAATCCATCTGCTGCAATTTCATATGTCCTTGAATCTCTTCCACTGAAGATTCCTACTATCGGCTCTGCAAAAACAAGCGCCATCACAAGAATCACAATAGAAGATACCGTGATGAAGTACATGCAGATTTTATAAATTCGCTTCAGCTGGTCATAATTTTTGTCCCCGTAATTAAAACTGAACACCGGAGCCACTCCCATTGAAAATCCCAGATACATTGATGTGAACAAAAACTGACCGTACAGCACGATCGTAATTGCTGCCACTCCGTCTTCCCCGAGGAGACGCAGCATCGTCAGGTTAAATAAAAAGGTCACAATCGCCATTGAAAGATTGCTCACCATCTCCGAAGAGCCATTTCCACAGCTTTCCAGCAATACTGTTCTGCGAAATACCGGTCGTACAAAATAAAGCCCCTTTTTGATCACGAAAAAGTACACAATTCCAACAACCGCCATGATCGTCTGTCCAATTCCGGTTGCAAGAGCCGCTCCAATCACGCCCATTCCCATAGGTCCCATAAACAGATAATCTAAAATGACATTGGTAACTCCGCCTGTAATCGTTAAAACCAATCCGAGTGTCGGCTTTCCCGCAGTCACAAAAAATACCTGAAAAAACATCTGCATCATCGTCAGCGGTCCAAACAGTAAAAGAACACCCAAATATCGTTTACAGTCTGAAAGAATCAGAGGTGTCGCTCCAAGCACATTGCAAAGCGGTTCCAAAAACAGTATCCCGACCGCTAAAATCACCACTCCTACCAGAAAGCTCACCAATGCGATCAAAGAAAAATTTTCCCTTGCCTCACTTTCTTTTTTCTCACCAATCTGACGTGCGACAATGGCGCTCCCACCTGTTGATAGCATAATCCCGCATGCAAACATCAGATTGATGACCGGATAAACGATATTGACCGCGGACAACGCATTGCTCCCGACAAGTCTGGATACAAAAATTCCGTCTACAATCGTATATAAAGACATAAATACCATCATCACCATCGTCGGGAATGCAAACTTCAGCAATGAAAACACATTAAATTTCTGCGCTATTGAATTCGTCATATTTCATCTCATCCTCCAATTGTATATTGATTTTTTCCAATCTGTACCCTATCATAAACTATAGGGTAACACGATAGTCAAGGGAGGTTTTACAAAAATTGGAGAAAAAATTAAAATCGAATCGAGATGCCTATCTGACAACCGGAGAATTTGCAAAACTTGCAGGTGTCTCCAAGCACACATTGTTTCACTATGATAAAATCGGGCTTTTATCACCGGAAATCAAACTCCCCGAAAATCAATATCGCTACTACTCCATCTCACAGCTGGAGCTTTTGGAAATCATCACCTTATTAAAGGAACTTGATATGCCGCTGTCTGAGATCAAATCATATCTGGACAACCGGACAACATCGCTTTTCATTGAGCTGCTCACCAAAGAGCAGACACTTATCCGTGAAAAAATCCAGGCGATGCAGCAGATGGAGCGTTGGATTCAAGAAGAACTTACGCTGCTTCACAATGTATCTGCATCTGCATTGGACGATATTTCTGTTATTCATTTTCCGGCAAAATATATGCTTACCACACCTGTGCATTCCCTGCACGACAAAGAAATTGCAAAAACGATCCGAGACCTCATTCTTTACGGCAATGAACATCAGATTCAAAGTCCTTACGGAGTCGGGGGAATCCGCGACCTTTCTTCGTTCGATTTAACGACAGAAGAGTATACCGATTTCTATCTGCTTTTAGACCATAGGCCAGAGAATGTTCCGCTTTGTGTCCGGGAATCCGGACACTATCTTCGTGCATTTCACTGTGGAGGCTACGAGACCATCCATACGACCTATGAAAAAATGCTGCAATATGCATCTGAAAACGCCTTAGAGCTGACTGGTATATTTTACGAAGATGTTCTGATTGACACGCTCACCGAAAAAAAGGAGGAAGATTATATCCTCCAGATCAGCTGTAAATTAAAAAAGGGATAGGAGAACTCCAAATTGTTCTCCCCTCCCTGTTTCTAGACAGCCTCTATCAAAAAACCTTTTGCTCTGAGCATTTCTTCTATCTCATCTAATATTTCTTCACTCTCCGCACTCACTGTATGGTAATGATAGTTTGAAGTAATATTTTTCAGTGGACTTGATTTTCCACTTTTGATGTCTTCTATAAATGCTGCCGCTTTTCTTCTTGAGTGTATGCCAAGCGGCGCTTCCATATGACCGTATACTCTGTGGTTTACCATCACATTTTCCACGCATCCTCCCAAATCTACAATCTCATACAACTCCTCCTCCGTCTGCTCATCAGTATGCTGCACCTTAAACACACGGCTGATTGCTTTTTGCGTATTCAGTATATATCCTCTGTTCGTTGAGATAATATCATAACCTGCTGTGCGGATCAGCGCAATATCCTGCACGATCACCTGCCGGCTCACACCATAAAGTTCCGCCAGCTTTTTTCCTGACACAGGTTCCTTACTCTCCTGTATCTGACGAACAATCTGCTCTCTTCTCTGCGAACCATTCACAAACCTTCACCTCCTGTTTTTGCATCACTGGTTCTATTATACTACATGAAGGTTCTTTAAGGAAATATCTAAAATTGGTGCAGAGTGTGTCAATGCTCCGCTGGAAATATAGTCTACCCCAAGTGACGTCAGGCGGGCAATATTTTCTTTTGTCACATTTCCGGAACATTCTGTCTCAGCTCTCCCGTCAATGATACGGATTGCCTCCGCCATCTCCTCTGTGGACATATTGTCAAGCATAATAATATCTGCTCCCGCATCCACAGCTTCTTTTACCATCTCCAGCGTTTCTACTTCCACTTCAATCTTTCGCACAAACGGCGCATATTCTTTTGCCATGCGCACTGCATTCGCCACACTTCCGGCTGCCCCGATATGATTATCTTTTAAAAGGACACCGTCTGACAGATTATAGCGATGATTGTAACCGCCTCCCGCACGCACCGCATATTTTTCAAAAATACGCATATTCGGCGTCGTCTTTCTCGTATCTAAAAGCTTTGTACCGCTTCCCTTTAAAAGCTCTGCAACGGAGCGTGTGTATGTTGCGATTCCGCTCATTCTCTGCAGATAATTCAACGCCACTCGCTCTCCTGATAAAAGTACACGGATATCGCCAACCACTTTTCCCATCAGTTCTCCATTCTTCACCTGATCCCCGTCTTTACAATATAATTCCACCTTTGTATTCGCATCCAAAAGACGGAACACCCGTTCAAACACATCTAATCCGGCAATCACTCCATCCTGCTTACAAATCAATTCTACCTCTCCTGTGACCGCTTCTTTCATCACGGCATTCGTTGTCACATCTTCGCTGGAGATATCTTCTCTCAACGCCTCCAAAATCAAATGATCCACTTGAAGATCCATCGTAATTTTATTCATCCTTCTATTTCCTTTCTTATCGGTTTGCTCCAATTTTTTTTGCTGCACGTTTCGCAAATACAAGGCTTTCCAACAGCGAGTTACTTGCCAGACGATTGGCGCCGTGCACTCCGTTACAGCTTGTCTCGCCTGCTGCATACAGATGCTCCATCGATGTCAGGCTGTCAGAATCCACCCAGATGCCACCCATAAAATAGTGCTGTGCCGGTACAACCGGAACCCACTCTTTCGTGGCGTCGTATCCTTCTTCCAGACATTGTTGATAAATATGTGGGAAATGTTTTCGTATCGTCTCCTCTGAAATATGCTCCATCGACAACCACACGAACTCTGTATGATCTTTCTCCATCTGCTCCTGAATTGCCTTAGTCACAACGTCTCTCGGAAGAAGTTCATCTACAAAACGCTTTCCTTCTTTGTTATATAACACTGCTCCTTCCCCACGCACTGACTCTGATATCAGAAATCGTCTTCCCGGTTTTTTCGAATACAGTGTTGTCGGATGAATCTGCACGTAATCCAAATGCTCCAGGCGAATTCCATGCTCTTTTGCAATTCGAAGCGCATCTCCTGTCAGATGAGCAAAATTAGTAGAATGCTTGTAAGTTCCGCCGATTCCTCCGCTTGCTAAAATCGTGTCCTTTGCATGGAGATAAATGATTCCTTCCTCATTTTCAGCAACAATTCCTGCACATCGTCCTTCTTCTTCCAAAATATCCGTCATCGTAGTATACTCAAAAATCGACACATTCTCAAGTTCTTTCACTCGCTCCAAAAGTTTGCTTGTAATCTCTTTTCCGGTCACATCCTCATGGAATAAAATACGTGGCGCAGAGTGCGCACCTTCTCTTGTATATAAAAACTCCCCATTTTCCTGTTCAAATTCCACTCCATATCCCACAAGATCTTCAATCACCTGACGGGAGTTACGAATCATAATATCGACCGACTCTTTTCGGTTCTCATAATGTCCCGCTTTCATAGTATCTTCAAAATAGCTTTCATAGTCATCCTCATCTCGCTGTACACAGATTCCCCCCTGTGCAAGAAAAGAGTCACTGCTCTCTACATCTGATTTTGTAATCATCACAATCTTTTTTTCCGCCGGCAGATTCAGCGCACTGAAAAGTCCTGCCACTCCTGTTCCGACTATGACGACATCTGTATTGATATCCATATTTCCTCCTTCACTGCAAACACGGTTATTTTGCAAGCTCCAACATCCTCTCCAATGCTTTTCCCGATTCTTCTCTTACTTTCTCTGTCACGTGCACTTCATTTTCCCCTGTCTTTAATACATGCAATACCTTTTCCAATGTGATCTTCTTCATGTCCATGCAGACAGGCTCAGTCTCTGTAAAATAAAATTGTTTATCCGGGTTTCTCATCTCTAATTCATAGCGCACTCCATTTTCCGTACAGATAATAAATTCTTTTTTGGGGCTTTGAGTGACATACGAAATGATTCCCGATGTGCTGCCGATGTAGTCGGAAATCTCGCAGATTGCTTCCGGACATTCTGGATGTGTCAATATTTCCGCCTCCGGATGCAATTCTTTTACCCGCTTCACCTCTCTAAGCTTCATGTGTTCATGCACCGGACAATATCCCTGATTGAATACAAACTCCTTTTCCGTCACTTGTTGGGCCACATATCTTGCCAGGTTTTTATCAGGAATAAAGAAAATGTGCTTGTTCGGCAATGCTTTCACGATCTGCACCGCATTCGCCGATGTCACACACACATCCGAGTGACGTTTTAATTCCGCTGTCGAATTAATATAACATACAACCGCCAAATCTTCATATGTATCACGCATTTTCTGAATGGTCTGTGCATCTGCCATATGTGCCATCGCACAATCTGCTGACTTGTCCGGCATCAGCACGGTCTTATCCGGATTAAGTATCTTCGCACTTTCTCCCATAAACGCCACCCCGCAAAACACAATGGTCTGCTCTTTTAATCCAACCGCTACTTTGCTCAGATAAAAAGAATCTCCAATGTAATCTGCTATCTGCTGTACTTCTGGATTCACATAATAATGTGCAAGAATCACTGCATTTTTTTCTTTTTTCCATTTCTTAATTTCATCAATCATATCCATGCTTTTCTTCTCCTTATGTAAACTTCCATTATTATAGCACTGTATTTTACAGGTGACAAGACACATGCTTTTACAAAAAAGAAGGATTTACACATGAATTTTTATCGATTCTGTGCAAATCCTTCCTATTTTCTCGAAAAAATATGTTTTAAAAACACATACATCACAATGGCAAACGCAATCAGATAACCAAATGCTCCCAGTGCCGGAATCCCCCAAATCTTAGGTTTCATGTTCGTTGTACAGATAATGCTGGAACTGATCAACAGCGCCATCACCCAAAGTCCCATCACAACATTTCTCACAAGTCTTCGCAGCAGTCTCTCCAACTCCATCGATGCATGCAGATCCAGATTAATCTTTGTCTGCCCCTTCAGGTATCCCTGTAAAATATCAGAGATCAGTGACGGAATATTGATTGCTTTATGAAACGATCTGTAAATTGTCTTACCGCTGTTTTTTAATTCCTGCTTCCAGTCTTTTTCCTTCAGCATCTTTCCCGCCATATGTCTGGAGGCTATCTCCACCATGTTCAATTCCGGCGCAATATCAGCAAGCACCCCTTCCATATGGGTCAGTCCCCTTGCAAGCATCGTCAGTCCATGCGGCATGATAATCTTATTTTCCTTCATCACTTCCATGAGACTCATCGTCACTTTGGCAATATCAATGCTCCCCATATCGGCAGTACCATACTGTGAGAGCAAATTGCTGATTCCTTCATACAGGCAGCTTTGATCCGGTGGCTCCTTAAAATCTCCAAGCGCCATCACCGCATCCTGAATCATTCCGATATCACTCATAGCAATTCCTTCTACCGCATTTCCAATCAGTTCTCGATCACGTTCTGTGAGACGCCCCATCATCCCCATGTCAATCCAGATAATCTTTCCGCCCCGAATCTTTACATTGCCGGGGTGTGGATCCGCATGAAAAAATCCGTCATCCATCACCTGCTTGATATAGTTGTCAATCAGCTTGATACCTACCTCTTCTAAATCATATCCGTCTCTCAGAAGATTTTCTTTATCATCGACGGCATATCCGTCAATATATTCCATCACCAGCACATAGCGGTTCGTGTACTCATGGTACATCTTGGGTGCTCCAACAAACACAATATCTTTATTTCTTCTTGCAAACTCCTCCAGGTTAGATGCCTCTGTCAGAAAATTCATCTCTTCTCTTGTAACTGCCCACAGTTCATCAAGTACCATGTCAAGATCAACCATACCCTTTAAGCTGACTGGCGGAAGTAACTTTACCGCACGATGCAAAAGTCCGATATCTCTTGCCATCTTATCGTAGATCCCTTTTCGCTGTATCTTTACAACAACTTCCTCTCCATCTCTCAAGACTGCTTTATGCACTTGTGCGATAGAGGCTGAGCCAAGTGGTAATTCTTCAATCTTTTTAAAAATCTCTTTCCATGGACAGCCGTACGCCTCCCGCAATACTTCCTCCACCTCCGAAAACGACATCGGCGCCACCTCAGAGCGAAGACGCATCAGCTCATCACAATACCGCTTTGGCAAAATATCAGAATGCATCGACATAATCTGTCCTAATTTGATAAACGTCGGTCCCAAATCTTCCAAAATCAGACGTAGCTTCTCCGGGGATACTCCTCTGGTAATATTATGCTTTCGGAGTACCCCTGTCATCTCTTTCAATCTTTCTTTGTATTCCTGCGATTCCTGTCTGCCCATCTGTCACATCTTCCTATTCTGTCTAGAGCTCTTCATCCGGTTGCTGCTCAGTCTCAGATTGTTCTCCTTCCATAGCATTCAGTCTCTCCTTCAACGCTTCGATCTGTTCCGGCGTCATCTTTTCCAATAGTTCGTCCAGTTCTTCCGGAGAAGTCGGTTTCACTGACACATTCACATTCTCTTTGACCGTCTTTTTGATATTGTGCTTCAGTTCCTCATTCAATGCTTTCCCCTGCTCTACCGTTAATTCTCCTTTTTCTACCATATCATCCAATAACTCTTTTGATTTTTCCGCAGTTGTTGCTGCCGCACCGATTCCTGCCAACAATAGTTTTTTTACGCTTTCTCCAAATCCTTCCATCATTCTGTCTCCTTTCATTTTGCCATGAAATTCTTTGTTTATATAAGTTCTAACACTTTCGGGACAAAAATCAAAAGTCCCACTCCTGCTGCCATAATTGCCGCAATCAAAACTGCCCCCGCCGCTGTATCTTTCGCAAGCTTTGCAAGCGGCCTTCTCTCTTCTGTGACAAGATCTACCACCGCTTCCATCGCCGTATTGACAAGTTCCAGTGACAGAATCATTCCAAACAGAATCAGACAGATACACCATTCAGAAACTGAAATTCGAAACACAAATCCTGCCGCAACAACACATAGCATTGTCAGACAATGAATCTTCATA
Organism: Coprococcus phoceensis; assembly: GCF_900104635.1. NCBI lineage: Bacteria > Bacillati > Bacillota > Clostridia > Lachnospirales > Lachnospiraceae > Coprococcus > Coprococcus phoceensis. The sequence continues at coordinate 354,100 of NZ_FNWC01000007.1, read as the reverse complement.
TTTCGTTCTTTTTTGATTCCGGTAAAAATTCCTTCAAAAGCATATCCAAAACTCTTATATAATGGATTCTTCTTTTGTCCCTTCACAAACTTCACCTTCTTGTCCTAAATTTGTTTTTATTATACTACAAAAAACTCCCCAGTGAAACCGGAGAGTTCTAAAAACATTATAATCTTTATTGATTTTTTCTTTCGACTTCATATATCGCTTTGCAATCCTTCCCAACCTCTTTCCATATAAAGTTGTTTTACAATTTCTTCCAATTTTCTCCGGCTTTTCCTATCCGGTACCTGTCTGCAAAAATCTTTCACCCACTGTTCCTGCTGATCTTCATCTGTTTCCGATGGATCATAAGGTACAATGCTGCTTGTCTCATCATACAATCGCTGCAACTGTTGAAACTGCTCCCTGAACTGTCCGGCATATTTGTTCCAAATCTCCAGCCCGTAAAGCTTTAGTCCCAAAAAATCAGTAATATAGTTCAATCTGTCAAGATCCGAAAATGTCATTTTTTCTTTTCCCTGCAAGATGCGCCTGTCCCTATTTCCACATAAAAATAAAAATGCAAACCGTTCCATATCCACTTGATGCACCATCATCACCTTCCTTTTTTGTGTTCCACTTCATCTCCCTTTTACAATCGATTGTATTCCTAATTTCATGTGAAATCAATAGAGAAAGTGCAAAAAGTGAGACAGATATGCAAGTCCCTTTTTTATATAATTTCTTCTAACAATCGTTCCCACTGTGCCACGATTTTGTCTAGTGCAAATTTTTGTCTGCTCTTTTCCGCCTGCTGTGCAAACTTTTTGCGCAAAGCATCTTTTTGAATGAGCAGTTCTATCTTTTCTTCCATCTGCTCTAAGTCAAACGGCGGAATCAAAAATCCGGTTTTCCCATCTTCGATAATCTCTGCTGGTCCGGTCTGAATGTCAAAGCTAATACTCGGCACTTTGTATCCTGCCGCCTCCAGAAGAACCATCGGAAGCCCTTCTGCTCTGGACGTCATCACATAAAAGCCAACATGATTGACTCCAAAGAATCTTTTAAATCTCCGCGAATCACATTCATCATCAACATACGAAGATTTTTTCTATCACTGACCGCCAGCGCCTCCTCAATCGGTACCATGTTGCGTTCACGCTCTTCATCTGCTTTCAGATGCGTCTTAATGCGCTCTTTACTGAAAATCACATCTTCCAAATCTACCTCCTGCCGAAAAATCGTTCGATAGACAAGCTGACTGCACGCAAAGAACAGTGGTCCTATAACCGGGCAGAGCACCATAACGGCAAGCCGCATTCTCCATGTCGTTTTGTTTTCCTTTGCTTTCCACAAAAAACACAAGATCGAGATCAAAAAATTTAATCCCCATATTACGCAAAACAACATTTCCTCTCTGTCCATCATCCCGTCACCTCCCTATTCCTCAGTTCACAGTTACATCCCTGCTCTTGGAATCTTGCGATAACCCATTTTGCATTTTCCTCGCTGGTATTTGGAAGCAGTACATATAGCCCATCTTGCAGCACGCCCAGATAATCGGTCTGGCGAAGCAGCGAACTGAAGGCATGCGCGGTGTCCTCATACGTTCGCGCTGCATCTTCTATCTTTAAAAGAGAACATTCTGTCCATCCTTTACCCTTTGCATCGAAAAACGCATTCACAAGTCTTTCAAAAGCTTCCTGCTCTAAAATATTTGTATCTGCCACATATCGGTTTTCATGCAGCGCTTCCAGATAACGACTTGCACGAACTGCGGCATTTTGCACAAGAGAACCGATAATCATCAATCGGTTCGATTCTGCCAGATTCATCCGTTCCCATGGAATCCCCCACAGCATCATAATAATCTGCATCTGTTCTTCCGCATATACCCCGACCGCCATCAAGGAATACCTGTTGTCCATTGTCCGATTGATATACACGCGGCGTTCCTTCAGTTCTCCATACAGTTCTTTCATATCTGTGTACTTAATGGAATTTCCCATCTTCTTTGCAGTATCAGATGTGAAAGAAAACAGACGCGCATAGTCTCCATTTACTACAGTATAAATTGCAGCATCGGGCGTATCCATCAAATGTGACAGCACATGCGCCGCATAGAAAAGCACCTCCTCCGGACCATATTGATCAAGTTCTGACACAATCGCATAAATTTTCCCAAGGCTGTCTTTCTGATTCACAATCTGGCGTTCAAACATATGCTTCATTCGCACATTTCTCTCATTGATATCGATCATATCTCCAAGCTGCCCGTTCAGATAACCAATTTCTTCTTTGTCCTTCTCTTTTATGTAGCGGATTTGATCCCGCATATATCCAACAACCATTCCGAGTATAAACAGCTGAGCCATCCAGACATACGTACCGTAATCCATCAGGACTTCAAATCCACTTCGGTCATACATCTGTCGGAAACAATATCCAACCACGGCAAGCAGCGCTGAAAAAATCGCCTGTTGCTGCCCATATACGATTGCAAACAAAAGCACATATAACAGATAAAAGTCTAATTTATTGTAATACGCACTGGAAACAGCCCTGTTATTCAGCATAAAAAACACTCCAAAGCAAAACAGGTTTTCCAGATACGGGATGAGCAAACGTACAATGTTTTTTATCATTTTCCACGTGCGGCTGCCAATACTTCCCCCGGCATCTTCCTTCTTCAGAAATCTCCTGCTATGTTTCTTCATGTATTTGACTGTTCTTTTTACACCTTCTTCACTTGGAACAAACACTTTGTGTGGAAATTCGCATTTATAACGCTCGGTACTTAATACCCGGCGATATCCCTCTCCCACCGTATTGTCCACCAGTTCCATTCCCGTCCCCGCATACTTTTGAATCTGTCTTGCCAGTTCCATCTGTGTAATGCTTTCTCCTGATGCAATGTTGTAAGTCGCATGTAATAGATTCTCCGCTTTGATAATCTGGTATGTAAACTCTACTGCATCACTCATATACAAAAGAGAAAATACATTTCGACTGTTCGCAGAAATCTTGCCGGTCTTTAGCGCCTCCAGCATCATCTGAAAACAAGGATTCTCTTCCTGTCGTTCTTTCTTTGGTTCCCCGTAGAGGTGGTCAAATCTCAAAACAACCGTGTTGCTCCCACTCGTCTCTCGATAACTACGGCACAATTCCTCTCCCTGCGCCACTGCCATCGTGCGGAAACTTCCTGTTGACAATTTTAGAGCGAACATAAAAAGAACTAACTCGTATTTCTGTTAGTTCATTTCTATACTTATGTATTTTTCATCGCAACACTTCCTACGATATCCGCCACATGTTCACAGGCATCCGCACATTTTTCAAGATATGTGTAAATCTCTCTCCAGGCAATCACATTTCTGACATCCTTCTCTTCCACATGCAATTTTCTCATGCTGGAAATAAACAGATCATCTTCTTTTTCTTCCAATGTATTCAATCGGATAATACTCTGTTTGAGTTCTTTAGAATGTTTGAAATTCTTAAATTCTTTCAACAGATTCCGAAGTTCTTCACAGCATTCAATGACCACATTCAGCATGCTGAAGACTTCCTCGCGCATCTCCTGTACATTGTTGATATAAACACGGATCAACACTTCCTCAATCTTATCTGTCACATCATCAATGTGATGGCTGAGCGCGATGATATCTTCCCTTTCAATCGGAGTAATAAATGCCTTCGCAAGTTTGTCTGTGATCTCGTGTCTGTGCGTATCTGCCTCACGCTCAATTTCATGAACTTCCTCCATACGCTTTGAGATTTCTGCTGGTTGAAAATCCGTCAGTATCTCTTTCAATAAATACGCTTCTTTGCATGCGTATTCCGCACATTTAATAAAATTGTCAAAGTAATAATCATCCTGTTTTTTTGACATTGCCATCTTCCTCCTTTTATCCAAACATGTACATAAATATTTTTGCCATACAAAAACTGATCAATCCACAGCCTGGAAATGTAAAGATCCAGGTTAGCATCATATCCTTTACAACCGAAAAATTAATAGCCGAAAGTCTTTTTACTGCCCCTACTCCCATAATCGCACTTGTCTTTGTGTGCGTTGTCGAAACCGGAACTCCCATCAGGCTCGAATACAGCAGACAGATTGCTCCCGCAAGGTCAGCAGAAAATCCCTGATAACGTTCCAGTTTTACCATATTCATTCCTACGGATTTGATAATCTTCTCTCCTCCTACGCTGGTTCCCACACCCATAACAATACTGCACAAAAGCATCAGCCACACCGGAATTTCCATACCATTTACAGAATTATGTCCTCCCGCAAATGCAATCCCTAAAAACAAAACACCTATGAACTTCTGTCCATCCTGTGCACCATGCATAAAACTCATAGCTGCGGCACCTGCAATCTGTGCCCCGCCAAAAAAGCGATTTGTCTTTCGGCGATCCATCGCCCTGCACAAAACAGTAAGCAATTTGCACACTGCCCATCCTGTTGCAAATCCCAAAACCAAACTCAGCACAAGTCCGTACAGCACTTTTATCCACTCATCAAAATTAATTCCGCTCACTCCATGCTGAATGGCGATTGCCGCTCCTGATAAGCCTGCAATCAGACTGTGGCTCTCACTTGTCGGTATCCCGAAAAACGAGGCGGCTGTGCTGTAAACCACAATAGACAGCAACGCCGCACACAGTGCAATCAAAGCTTCGTTTGTGTGCTCTCCAAAATCCACCATATTACTGATCGTAGATGCAACAGAACTGTTGATCTGTGTCATCACAAAAACACCGAGAAAGTTAAACACCGCACTCATCATGATTGCAGCACGCACAGGCATACATCTGGTAGCCACACAGGTGGCGATCGCATTCGGTGCATCTGTCCAGCCATTTACAAAAATAACTCCCAATGTAAGTAAAACTGTGATAAACAGCATCGGATTTCTCACGATCTCCTGCCAGAAATTTATAAATGTCATTTCCATAATCTTTCCCTCCGGCACTTAAATCTCATTTACAAAAACATCAATGTTATCGACTTTTCCGATGACCACAATGATATCCCCATGACGCAGACGGTAGTCCGGCATCACTTCGATATCTGTCTCATCACCATTTTCAATAGCAATAATATTCAGTCGGTATTTGTGGCGAATCTCTGTCTCTTCTATGCTCTTTCCAATCAAATGATTCGGAACCCGTATCTGACGGATTTCGACCTGATTGCACAGAGAAACATACTCCAAAAAATTGTTAGACAATAGCTTTTTCCCAAGTCTGAGCGCCATATCCCTCTCCGGATATACTACTTCAGCGCCAAGCTTGCCAAGCACTGCACCCTGCTCGGGGCTCAGCGCTTTTGCAATAACACGAGGCACGCCCAACTCTATCACACTCATCGTTGTCAATACGCTGACGTCGACTTTCTCTCCAATACAAATAATGACCACATCACAATTTTGAATTCCGATCTCCTTCAGAGTGTCCGAACTGAGATCATCTGTCACAAAAGCACAATCGGTATACTGACGCATCTCTTTTACTTTCTTTTCATCTCTGTCTACTGCAATCACTTCATTGCCGGATTGTGCCAGCATCATTGCCAGGGCTGCTCCAAAACGCCCCAGACCAATCACTCCATACGCTGTCTCTAATTTCTTTTTCATTTTCTAATTTCTCCCTTTTTAGCCTATTGAAACTTCCTCTTCTGAGTATCTCGCTCTTGGTTCTACACGATTCACCCACATAGAAAGTAACGTAATAATTCCAACTCTTCCTATAAACATAACAATAATAATAACAGCCTTTCCAGCTACACTGAGTTCAGGGGTAATTCCAGTGGAAAGACCTACCGTTCCAAATGCGGAAACCACTTCAAACAGAAGCTGCATAAAACTATATTCCGGTTCCAGTACACACATGAAAAATGTTGCGATACATACAACCGTTCCGGAAAGAATCGTAATCATAAACGCCTTTGTAATATTCTGCTCTGATATGTTTCGGTGAAACGCATGCACCGTTCCCTTTGTGCATGTTCCTCTTATCTTCTGGAACATAATGAAAAATGTACTCGTCTTGATACCTCCACCTGTAGATCCTGGAGAAGCACCTATAAACATCAAAATACACAATACAAACAAACCGGCGTTTGTAAACTCTCCAATCGGGTATGTGGAAAATCCGGCTGTTCTTGCTGAAACACTTTGAAAGAACGCCCCAAGCCATGTCACATTTTCTGTCAACTTCAATATAACCGTTCCCGCAACCAGCAAAACTAAACTCGTGACAATAACCACCTTAGAATGCAAGGTCAGTTTGCGAAAACGCTTTTGTTTTAGTATATCCAAAATCACAAGGAATCCCAGTCCTCCAAAAATAATCAGGATACAGGTTGTCAGATTCAAAAGAACATTGTCCTGATAAATCGTAAGGTTCCTAAGCCCTCCCAAAATATCAAACCCTGAGTTGTTAAATGCCGCAATTGAATGGAATATACTGATTCCCACTGCATGAACCGTATCGTAATCCTGGCTGAAAACAAAAAAACTTAAGATAGCGCCTCCGGCTTCAAAGCACAGCGTCATTAGCAATACCGCTTTCACCAGCTTAACAATACCCTTATAACTGTCGATATTCAATGCTTCTTTTACCAACATTCGGCTCTTGATTCCGACTCTTTTTCTTGCCACAAGCATAAGCCCCACACCAAGCGAGGTCACTCCAAGCCCGCCAATCTGTATTAATGCTGCCACAATCCCCTGACCAAAGGCAGTGAAATGATCTGCTGTATCAATCGCGATCAAACCTGTTACGCACACTGCGCTGGTAGAGGTGAATAACGCGTCGATGGCAGATACTTCTGCTCCATCTTTTACAGATATCGGAAGGAGCAGCAGAATCATACCAAACAGTATGACACCTGCAAATCCTCCCACAATCATTCTGCCTGGAGGCTGATTTCTTAAAAACATACTTATCTTTTTCATTTTCCTTTTCGTCCTGTCTTTCTTTTCTGAATCCTTTCTTTATGTTCTTCCCACCATACCCATAGTGGTCCGGCTATACAAATGGAAGAATAACATCCCGAAATGAGTCCTGCTAAAAGTGGAAGTGAAAAATTCGTGATGGATTCCATTCCATACACTACGGAAACTACAAAAATAACAAATGCGCACAGAACCACAGTAAATGCTGTGTTTATAGAGCGTTGCAAGGTCTCTGTCGTACTGATATCCACCAGCTCTGCCAGTGTGCTTTTATTTTTTGCACCATTTCTGTGTTCCCTAATTCTATCATATAACACGATTGTATCGTTGATCGAATATCCGATAATCGTCAAAGTAACAGCCACAAATGCATCGTTCACAGGAATCTTGAAAATTCCAAAGATAAACAACACAATAAGTATATCGTGAAGCAGCGCAATCACCGCCGTAACTCCTGACGCCAGTCCTCCTAATGCTGAAAACCGCACTCGGATATACACTACAATAAACAGGAATGACAAAACAATCGCAATCGCTGAGTTTTTCAATGCCTTCGCACCAATATATGGTTCTATCGCCGATGTCTCCGCCGTCTCAAACTGATTTGTATTTCCCTCATTGATCGTATTCAGGATCTCTTTTTGTTGTTCCGGTGTCAGTCCTTTCTTCCCTGATAATGTAATTACCAGATTCTTTTCCCCTGTAGCCGAATTTTTTGCAGTCTGCACATTGACATTTCTGTCTACAACATCCTGAACCTCTTTTTGGATTTTTCCGGTATCAGCCTCTCCGCTATATGTATATCTTAAGATGACTCCGCCGGTGAACTGGGTATCTAATTTCATTCCATTTACCGAACTCCAAATCAATCCAGCCATAAGCAGCACAACACTTGTCAGGAAGAAATATTTTTTTGTTTCTGCAAATTTCAGAATCTTTTTTTCTTTCTTTTTGCGGAACCATTTTTCCTGATTGAAGAGCTTATATCTTATAACCGAATTCAACATATATCTGGACATCCATACACCTGCAAGCAGGTTGATGATAACTCCTGTGAGCAGTGTATATCCAAAGCTCAGCATCGTGCCGGAGCCTAGCACCATCAAAATTCCAGCTACTACAGCCGTCGTAACATTTCCATCCAAAACAGACGAAAAGGCACGCTTATATCCATTCTTCACCGCAGTTCTGACCGAATTTCCCTTTTTCAGTTCCTCACTGATTCGCTCACTGATAATAATATTGGCATCCACCGCCATGCCGGCTGATAAAATTAACCCTGCAATTCCGGGCAGTGTGATTGTATACTGCGGAACCGAAATAACTAAAACCTGTAGCGCGACCTGAAATGCCAGTGTCAGACAACTGATCACTCCCGGAAGGCGATACCACGCAATCATAAACAGGCAAGTCAATACCAATGCAATCTCAGCAGCCAGTGCCATCGCATTTAACGCCTTATTTCCAAGTGTCGGGCTGATTGTATTGTAATTAGTCGTCTCCATTGAAAACGGAAGCGCTCCTGAATTAATCTTGTCGGAAAGATTCTGCGCTTCTTCCTGTGAAGCCATCCCTGTAATTTCAGCTTTCCCGCCTGTTATTTTTGCATTGACAGTCGGATTTGAAATCAACTCTTCATCCATGTAAATCCTCATAGTCTGTCCGACAAGCTTCTCTGTCGCATCTGCAAATTTCTTTGCACCCCTTACTCGTAAATTCCAGCTCTACGACATACCGATTCTGTTGATCCACCGCCACCTGACTTTTGGAAACATCCGACCCTTTCACATACACTGTGTTATCTTCTCCTCGAAATGTCAACTCTGCCATCTCTCCAAGTTCCTGAATGGCGGTTTCCGGATCAAAATCTTTTTCATCTGATTTCCACGGAAATCTCACAATAATATCTCCCGCCTTTTCGTCCACCGTTACTTCTCTGTCTAAAATATTCTGTGCATCCAATCGGGTCTCTATTACATCTCTTGCCATTTCCAACTGTTCCTTAGTCGGCTTTGTTTTTAACCCCGCCGGTTCAAAGACCGCCTCTACACCTCCGCGAATATCGATTCCAAAACGCATATCGCGAATTCCTTTGATACTGTCTCCGCATCCAAAGATTGCCAGGCACACAAAAAAAGCGATTACTACAAGAGCAATCCAAATATGTAATTTTTTATTTTTCATTTTCTCGCTTTCCTTCTTTACTTCTCTCTAATCTTTAAAGGCAAAAGCAAATCCTCTCTTTTTTCCCATCCTTTTTGAGCAAAACACTTTGCTCCCATAGGAACCTCTCAAAGGGGAATGAATAGAATTGAATATACGACAAATAGACTCTCTTCAGACATATGCCCAAAGAGAATATAAGAATCACAAAGAATTCAATTGATAATCGCTGAACACTCTTACGCTGTTCAAACTTTTGAGCAGAAAACGCTTCTTTCCGATTTTCCGAACGCAAATAACTATCATGAAGAATTTTCGCGCCCATGTCATCTGTGTACTTTGTTTCTGTTCGTATGCTTGAAGTTGTTCTCCCCGCATACGAATCCATATCTCGAAACTGTAAAAAAGAATGGAGAAAAAGACCGAATATTAAAATCAAAACGGTTACACCAAAAACTTTTAATTTATTTTCCATTGTCTTCTCCTTTCCTATCTTCTCAAAGTATATTGAGATTAACACTAAACCAACTATATGTCAATATAAAAATTTTTCTTAGATGCAACAACTACCTAAAAAACCCCTTACGCAATGAAAGCGTAAGGGGTTCTGTTATTGAAACTAATGAAGTTTCTACACCTGTTATCTACGGTGTATTACTTGTTATTGATAGCAGCCTGTGCAGCAGCTAATCTTGCGATTGGCACACGGAATGGTGAGCAAGAAACGTAGTCTAAGCCAATCTTGTGGCAGAATTCTACAGAACTTGGATCTCCACCGTGTTCTCCACAGATACCTACGTGAAGGTTTGGATTAACTGGTTTTCCTAATTTAATAGCTGTTTCCATTAATTTACCTACACCGATCTGGTCTAATTTAGCAAATGGATCATTTTCAAAGATTTTTGCATCATAGTAAGCATCTAAGAACTTACCAGCATCATCACGAGAGAATCCATATGTCATCTGTGTTAAATCGTTTGTACCGAAGCAGAAGAAGTCTGCCTGTTTTGCGATCTCATCAGCTGTAAGGGCAGCTCTTGGGATCTCGATCATAGTACCAACTTCGTATGCAAGCTCAACACCTGCTGCAGCGATTTCAGCATCTGCAGTCTCTACTACCATATCTTTTACATATTTTAATTCTTTTGCGTCACATGACAATGGGATCATGATCTCTGGTTTTACTGTCCAGTCGCTGTGTGCTTTCTGTACATTGATAGCAGCACGGATAACAGCTTTTGTCTGCATCTTAGCAATCTCTGGATATGTTACAGCAAGACGAAGTCCTCTGTGTCCCATCATTGGGTTGAACTCATGTAAAGAATCAATGATTGCTTTAATCTGTTCAACTGTTTTTCCTTGAGTATCTGCAAGTTTCTTAATGTCTTCCTCTGTTGTAGGAACGAACTCATGAAGCGGTGGATCTAAGAAACGGATTGTAACCGGATTTCCTTCTAATGCTTCATATAATGCTTCGAAATCTCCCTGTTGTTCTGGAAGGATTTTTTCAAGAGCAGCTTCTCTTTCTTCTAATGTCTCAGAACAGATCATTTCACGGAATGCATCGATTCTGTTTCCTTCGAAGAACATGTGCTCTGTACGGCAAAGACCGATACCTTCTGCACCAAGCTCACGAGCTTTTCTTGCATCTGCAGGAGTATCTGCATTTGTTCTAACTTTTAATGTTCTGTATTTGTCAGCCCATCCCATAATTCTTCCGAATTCTCCAGCGATTGTAGCATCTACTGTTGGGATTACTCCGTCGTAAATATTACCTGTAGATCCGTCAAGAGAAATGAAATCTCCTTCATGGTATTCTTTTCCAGCTAATTTGAATTTCTTGTTAGCTTCGTCCATTGTGATGTCACCGCAACCAGATACACAGCATGTACCCATACCACGTGCTACAACGGCAGCGTGAGATGTCATACCACCACGTACTGTCAAGATACCCTGAGCAGCTTTCATACCTTCGATATCTTCTGGAGATGTTTCAAGACGAACAAGAACAACTTTTTCTCCTCTTGCAGCCCATTCTTTTGCATCGTCAGCTGTGAATACGATTTTACCGCATGCAGCTCCTGGTGATGCTCCAAGTGCTTTTGCAACTGGTGCAGTAGCTTTTAATGCAGCAGCATCAAATTGTGGGTGAAGTAATGTATCTAAGTTACGAGGATCGATCATAGCAACTGCTTCTTCCTCTGTTCTCATACCTTCATCTACTAAATCACAAGCGATTTTCAAAGCAGCCTGAGCTGTTCTCTTACCGTTACGTGTCTGTAACATGTATAATTTACCGTGTTCTACTGTAAATTCCATATCCTGCATATCTCTGTAGTGTTTTTCCAAAGTCTGGCAAACTTCTTTGAACTGTACGAATGCTTCTGGGAATTTTTGTTCCATTTCTGAAATATGCATTGGTGTACGAACACCAGCAACAACGTCTTCACCTTGTGCATTTGTAAGGAATTCTCCAAATAAACCATTATTTCCTGTAGCTGGGTCACGAGTAAATGCAACACCTGTACCACAATCATCTCCCATGTTACCAAATGCCATCATCTGTACGTTAACAGCTGTTCCCCAAGAATATGGGATATCGTTGTCACGACGGTATACGTTAGCACGTGGGTTATCCCAAGAACGGAATACAGCTTTTACTGCTCCCATTAACTGTTCTTTTGGATCTGATGGGAAATCTTCACCGATTTTTTCTTTATATTCAGCTTTGAACTGCTCTGCAAGCTCATGAAGATCTTCTGCTGTAAGCTCAACGTCTTGAGTTACTCCTCTGTCTTCTTTCATCTTGTCGATTAATTCTTCGAAGTATTTTTTACCTACTTCCATAACTACGTCAGAGTACATCTGGATAAATCTTCTGTAGCAGTCCCAAGCCCAACGAGCATTTCCTGATGCAGAAGCTAAAGTTTCTACAACTTCTTCATTTAAACCAAGGTTCAAGATTGTATCCATCATACCTGGCATAGAAGCTCTTGCTCCTGAACGAACAGATACAAGAAGTGGATTCTCTTTATCACCGAATTTCTTTCCTGTGATCTCTTCCATTTTAACGATTGCTTCCATGATCTGTTCCATGATCTCATCGTTAATCTTTCTTCCATCTTCATAGTACTGAGTACAAGCATCTGTAGTGATTGTGAAACCTTGTGGTACTGGAAGACCTAATTTTGTCATCTCAGCAAGGTTAGCACCTTTACCACCAAGAGTGTTTCTCATGGTTGCGTCACCTTCTGTGAACATATAAACCCATTTTGTCATGTCTTTGTGACCTCCTAAATAATATTTTTATTAATACACCGCACGAAAAAGACGACTTTCTACCCAAAGTCGATTTTCTATGCTTTATATTATTAACGGGTATAATACGACATTTTTCGTCGTATCTTCATTCTATACGGTTTTTCAGGGTTCGTCAAGGCTTTTTGTTCAATTGGGGACGTAGTAAAATTGAATTTTACTACGTCCCCAATTGAAAATACCCCTGTCCCTTTTTGAACAGTTTTTCTATCCTTCTTTCAGGAAAACTTTATATCCTTTGTAGGCTTCATAAATATCTGCTTTACTTACAATTTCCCATGGAGCATGCATATTCAACACTGCCACTCCACAGTCTATCACTTCCATTCCATACGCAGCCAGAATATACGCAATAGTACCTCCTCCCCCCGCATCTACCTTCCCTAATTCTGCAGTCTGAAAAACTATCTGATTCTTTTCTAATATATTTCTCAAATGTGCAATATACTCTGCATTTGCATCATTAGAACCACTTTTCCCTCTGCTCCCCGTATATTTATTAAATATGATCCCTCTTCCAAAATAAGCAGTATTTTCCTTTTCGTATACACTCTCATACATCGGATCAAATGCCGCACTCACATCACAAGATAGCATTTTTGAATTTGCCAATACTCTTCTTAATTTTAGCTCAGAATATTCTCCCATTCTATCAATAATTTCAGCAACTGTGTTTTCAAAAAATTTCGAATGCATTCCTGTAGCACCGACACTCCCTATTTCTTCTTTATCCACCAACAAGCAACAGGTTGTTCGTTTGACTCCTTCAGTATCAAGTATTGCTAGAAGCGATGTAAAGGCACATGCTCTATCATCCTGTCCGTATCCTATAATCATACTTCTATCTATTCCACAGTCTTTTGCTTTTCCAACCGGAACGATTTCTAATTCTGCAGAAATAAAGTCATCTTCCTCAATATCATACATTTTTTTCAAGAGCTCAAGTATATTTTCCTTCACTGCTTCTTTTTCAATACCTTTCATTGGTTTATTTCCGACAATTAAATCCAATTTTTCACCTTCGATTACTTTGTCGGCTTTATTTTCCATCTGTTCTGCTGATAAATGCACCAATAAATCTGTAATCACAAAAATTGGTTCTTCGTCTTTTTCACCGATTACAATTTCCTGTTTTGTACCATCTTTGCGTACCACAACACCATGTATCGCCAGCGGCAATGCCACCCACTGGTATTTTTTTATTCCTCCATAATAATGGGTATCTAAATAGGCAAATTCTCCAGCTTCATACAACGGATTTTGCTTCACATCAATACGAGGTGAATCTATATGCGCACCTAAAATATTGAGACCAGTTTCAATATTTTCTTTTCCAATCTGAAATAACACAATTGTTTTCTCCATACATACAGAATACACTTTATCTCCTACTTTCAACGGCTCTTTCCCTTTTATGATTTCCTGCAAATCTCTGTACCCTGCCTTTTGCGCTAATTGAATAGTAGCCTTTATGCATTCCCTTTCCGTTTTTCCAAAATTCAGATACTGTTTGTATGCATTGTTTACTTGTTCCAATTTCACATATTCATCTTGACTATATGATTTCCATAAATTTTTCTTAGTCATACTATCCTCCCTTTCAATTGGGGACGTAGTAAAATTCAATTTTATTACGTCCCCAATTGAATACTCTGTCTCTAAATTGCATCTATCCCTGTCTTTTTATCCTATCCAATAATTTTCAATTTCAATTCATCGTAAATCTTATTCAACATTTTATTCGATATTTTCAGCTCTTCTTTTAATCTCTTTTTATATACTTTCCTTAATTCACCCTCTTCCAAAATTTCCATAGCATTTTCCACCCCTTTTTCTTTTTGAAGCTCCCACAAGAGCAACAAAGCTTTTTCTTTTCTCTGAATATAAACTTCTTCTTTGCTATCCATAAATATATCTGGATTTTGGGGTTGATGATATTGCTGGAATTCTTTCCAATCATGAAATTTCATTTTGTAATGTTTGATTGCATTTTCATGTAGTATATCCACAATTTCATTCATATAATCTTTAATACTGCTATACTTATAATCCATTAAGCCTGACACCATACAGGCTTTCACAGGATTCATATGTATATATTTTAAACAATTCCAAAAATACCGTTCACTTTCAATACATTCACTTCCAAAGCGGTTTTGAAATACATGACCATTTCTATTATTTTTATAATTATAATATTGCGCGTATTTTGCCAAGACTTTTGACATAAACATAGATAATTCTTTTAAGTCCGATTTAATTAGCAGATGTGCATGATTTGACATGATACAGTAAGAATATATTTCAACATCATATTCTTTTAAATATTTTCTGATAATTCTTTTAAAATAATTTTTTTCTCTTGGTTGACCAAATATCTTTTCTTTATTTATTCCTCTGACATAAATATGATAAAATCTTGTGCTGCTTTCTCTTCTTGGTTTGTGCGGCACTCTTCTTCCCTCCTTACATTTAGGGACAGGGATAGATGCAATTTAGGGACACCACTTTTTTCAATTGGGGACGTAGTTAAATTCAATTTTACTACGTCCCCAATTGATTAAAATTCAAATTTTTTCTCAAAATATGTTTTCAAATCTTCAATCTTAACTCGTTCCTGTTCCATAGTATCTCTATCACGAACAGTAACCGCTCCGTCTTCTTCTGATTCAAAATCATATGTAATACAGAACGGTGTTCCGATTTCATCCTGACGACGGTAACGTTTTCCGATATTTCCACGATCATCAAATTCACAGTTATAATATTTTGACAACTGTGCAAATACTTTCTCCGCACCTTCGTTTAATTTCTTAGACAACGGAAGCACACCAATCTTGATTGGAGCAAGCGCCGGATGGAAGTGAAGTACTGTACGAACATCTCCACCTTCTAACTCTTCTTCATCATAAGCACTGCAAAGGAATGCAAGTACCATACGGTCTGCACCAAGTGACGGCTCAATAACGTATGGAATATATTTTTCTTTCTTCTCATCGTCAAAATAAGTCATATCCTGTTTTGATACTTCCTGATGCTGTGTTAAGTCGTAATCTGTTCTGTCTGCGATTCCCCACAGTTCTCCCCAGCCAAATGGGAATAAAAATTCTACGTCAGTCGTAGCCTTGCTGTAGAAGCAAAGTTCTTCTGCTGAATGGTCTCTTGCTTTGATTTCTTCTTCTTTAATTCCAAGTGACTTCAACCAGTCAAGGCAGAATTGTTTCCAGTATGCAAACCATTCCAAATCCGTTCCAGGTTCACAGAAAAATTCTAATTCCATCTGCTCAAATTCTCTTGTTCGGAATGTAAAGTTGCCCGGTGTGATCTCGTTACGGAATGATTTACCGATCTGACCAATACCAAATGGAATTTTCTTTCTGGATGTACGCTGTACATTTTTAAAGTTTACAAAGATTCCCTGCGCAGTCTCCGGTCTTAAATATACTGTATTTTTTGCGTCTTCTGTTACCCCCTGGAAAGTCTTAAACATCAGGTTAAACTGACGGATCTCTGTAAAATTGTGTTTTCCACATGTCGGACATGGAACATTGTGCTCTGTAATCCAAGCTTCCATCTGCTCCTTTGACCACG
Organism: Coprococcus phoceensis; assembly: GCF_900104635.1. Taxonomy (NCBI): domain Bacteria; kingdom Bacillati; phylum Bacillota; class Clostridia; order Lachnospirales; family Lachnospiraceae; genus Coprococcus; species Coprococcus phoceensis. The sequence goes on along the minus strand of NZ_FNWC01000007.1, from coordinate 338,078 downwards.
AATCCACACTTTCTGTCAGTTCGATTCCATTTTCTTCTGCAAAACTTTCAATCAACTGGTCTGCACGAAATCTCTCTTTACATTCTTTACAATCCATAAGCGGATCACTGAATCCTCCCAAATGTCCGGAAGCCACCCATGTCTGTGGATTCATCAAGATTGCACAATCCACACCTACATTATATGGATTTTCCATGATAAATTTCTGCCACCATGCTCTTTTCACATTGTTTTTCAATTCCACACCAAGGTTTCCATAATCCCATGTATTTGCAAGCCCTCCGTAAATCTCAGATCCCGGATATACAAATCCTCTTGATTTCGCAAGTGCTACAATTTTTTCCATTGTTTTTTCCATCTTATTCATTCCTCTCATTTCGAATTTCTTAATGTGTTTCATTATACCGTTAAAGTGCTGATTTTTCAACCCTCTTTCCTAAGCCCTCAGGAAAGCAGGCACATTTCCAAAATTTCCAGTGATTTAAATCGTTTATCCACATACATTCCCGTATATTGTTTCATAATCTTTCCAAGCTGTTTCAGCACCTCATCTGACACAACAAACGTATACAGTTTCTCAATCGTAGAAGTTACTACATACTGCATCGTATAAAGAGTCGAACTATTGATCTGGATTCCATCAGACACTGTACGCCTGCACTTTTCACATACAATCCCTCTGTTTCTGCAACTGAACAAAACACCTTGCTCCCGCGTACCACACCCTGTGCAGTGAAACACATCCGGATACTCTCCGTTTACAACCAGCGTCTTCAATTCAAATATGTACCTCACCAGTTCTCTCGGAATCTTATTTGAAGATAATGCCCGCAATGTCTGATACAAAAGCCTTAACATCTGCCGCTCGTCATTGTGTTCTTTCGTATAATAATCGGCAAACTCCATAAAATAAAATCCATAGTAAGCCCCCTCTAAATCCGTTGCAAGTTCCATAAAATAATTGGAAATGTTTGCCTGCAGCAGATTATAGGAACTTCTTCCCTCATACAAAACGAATTCGCCAAAAGAAAAAGGATTCGTCGCGCCAAGAAGATGGCTGTTCTGTCTTCTTGCCCCTTTTGCAAACGCTGAAATCTTTCCTTTTTCTTTTGTCAAAATCACAATTCTTTTATCATTCTCACCGATAGGTGACGCGGACAGTATCATCCCTGTCACTGTTACTGACTGACTCAAGTGTTCTCTCTCCCACGTTTCTATTTTTCGGCTGCACACAGGAATATTCCTCTTTACCAACTCCCTTGTAAGACAAATAATCTGTCACGCAGCCTGTCTTTGTAAATGTTTCCCACCAATCTGTTTTCGTCATGAAAAATCCCTCCTTTGTGCTTCTAACATTAGGATTTCCCATTCGACCGTTTCCATACTGAGACTATCTGCCAGTTCTTTTTGTGTCGCAACCCCTTGACAAGTTTATTCTTCCTCGTTTTTATATCCAAAATTCTGAATCAAGAAGTCACTGTCTCTCCAGTCTTTCTTCACCTTCACCCACAACTGTAAGTTTACCTTGCAATCTAAAAGACGCTCAATCTCAAATCTGGCGGTACTTCCTATCTTCTTTAACATGCTTCCCTGTTTTCCGATGATGATTCCTTTATGTGAATCACGCTCACAAATGATCGTTGCATCGATGTCCATCACTTTCTTTCGCGCTTTCATACGGTCAATCGACACTGCAATTCCATGCGGAATTTCCTCATTCAGACAGTGCAGCGCCTTTTCGCGAATCAATTCCGATACAATCTGGCGCTCCGGCTGATCTGTAACCGTATCCTCATCATAGAACTGTGGACCATACGGCAGATACTGCAAAATCACTTTCACAAGCTCATCTGTATTCTCCCCGCTTCTTGCCGATACCGGAACAATCTCCGCAAAATCATATATTTTACGATATGCATCTATAAACGTCAGCACTTCTTCTCTTTTTACCATATCTACTTTATTAATTACCAGCACAACCGGCGTCTTTACTTTTTTTAACTGGTCTGCGATGTGTTTCTCCCCTGCCCCGATAAAGGTAGACGGCTCCACAAGCCAAAGTACCACATCGACCTCATTCAATGTCCGCTCCGCCACATTCACCATATATTCCCCAAGCTTATTTTTCGCCTTGTGGATTCCAGGTGTATCTACAAAGACAATCTGACCTTCCTCCGTTGTCAAAACGGTCTGGATTCGATTTCTTGTTGTCTGCGGTTTGTTCGATGTAATCGCGATCTTCTGTCCGATCAGATAATTCATCAATGTAGATTTCCCTACATTCGGTCTCCCGATCAATGTTACAAAACCTGATTTATAATCTGCTCTCATAGCTTCTCCTATCTGTATATTTTCCGCTGCTTACACAGCTAAACTCCTCACTTATAACCGAACTGTTAAAATAAACTTTTTGTCTCTTTAAACAAGCTCTTCTGCTCCTCAATTTTCTCTTCGCTTCCGATTACGCAAATCTGATTGCTTCCAAGAACTGCCTCAACCACTTCCGCCAGTGCCCGGATATCCTCTTCGTTTGCATCCAAAATCTGCGCTCTCTCTTCTTCTATCATCTGTGCAGTCACATGATTCATATAAAGATTCATAGAACGCTCTCCTTTTAATGCCGGAGTCATAGGCTGATCAATATTGCTTATCGTTCCGATAATATATTTCGTCATGTCCCGTTCTCCTACTGAGAATTGTCTCAGATATTCTGCCACACCTTCGTAAATCTCATTTGTCTTTTCCAGATTTGGATCGCGATAAGACACAAAGTAACCATCTCCGATTCTTGTGAAATTACTCATGCATCCGTATGCTCCGCCTTTTACACGGACGTTCTGCCACAGATAATCATAACTTAAAATCACTTTCAAAATCTGGAGCGCTCCAGTATAAGAAGCTCCACCGTCAATAAAGTTTCCTGCGCGAGCTACATACTGTACTTTGGACGATGTCTTAAATCCTTCATTTTTCTTTTCACAGTGAATCACACAAGGCTGCCCCTGTACAGGCTCCGTAAATAATTTCGCCTTCAATTCACTCACAAGTTTTTCCAAATCTTCCATTCCTTCTCTTGCAGCCGTGTAACTTACCATCATATTTTCCGGACGGAACAGTAATTTCGTAAGTGTCTGCAGATTCTTTATCAAAACATCCTTCTCTTCCTCAAAATGCTCTTCAATCTGTTTTACAATCTCATAGTATCCGATTCCTGATGTCAGGTCTTTCAACTTTGATAACGGAGATGCATACGACATTGCTCGCAGAGCCGCTGTTGTATGTCCGGAAGACTGAAAACGCATCTGCAGTCTTGATTTTGCCATGGAAAGAATCTCTTTCAGACGTTTTTCATCTGTCAGTTGCGACTCTGTTAAAATCTCCTGCATCATACAGAATGCAACCGGAAGTTTGCCATATAAGGCTTTTGTCTTGATCTCAAACGTTGCCTTAAACTCTTTTTCCTTCACTTTTTCTACATTCGGATACAATTCAAGCGACGTCCCGATACCACCTGTGTGTACATTGATCTCATTGAACAGCTCACCATATTCATAGTTATTTGTGTCAATAATCCCGAGTACCGCCTGCAAAATTCCTGCATACGGAAGCATCTCTTCTGATACTCCTGACAGATCGAACAATAAATCCACATATCCGATTCCATTTGTCTCAATCTCGTGATAAACAACCGGCGTGCTGTCAAAATCCAGCACTTCATTATAAATCGGCGCAATCTCACGGCTGATGTCTTCTCTTCTCAGCACTGGAATCTTTTCCAAATCTTCCGCTGCCGACGGTTCTTCCTGATACTGCTGCAATTGTTTCGTATCCCGTACCAGTTTTTCAACTTCTTCGTCACTCAATCCTTCTTTATAATTCTGAAGTTTTTCTTCCAGTTCTCTGTCCATTCTTGCAGTGCGCCCTTTTTCCGGTTTCACTACAACAATCGCTCCATGTGTGTTGTCAAGCAGATATTTCTGGATTAACTTCTCAAAATATCCGTTCTCTATATTTTCCTTCAGGAATTCAAATGTCTCAATTGCCTCCACATGAATAAATGGTTTCTCATCATCATACAGCCAGCTGTCAAAAATCTGAAGTCCATACATCAGCCCTTTTGGATAATTTCCAAAATCAGCCTCACGATAACGGAATTCATGATAATTGATACCTGCTTCCAGCGCCTTCGTATCCATTCCCTTTTTCACGATCTCTGACAATGTTCGTTCCACAATAGAAAGAAACTCTTCTTTTTGCTCCAAATTTGCATTTTTCGCAATAATCGAGAAAATTGGCTGATAAATTCCATTGTCATACGATCCCATAATATCTTTTCCGATACCGGCATCCACAAGCGCCTTCTTAAGCGGTGCGCCCGGTGCAGATAAAAGTGCATAGTCCAAAACCTGAAATGCCAGATACAATTCGCGGTCAAGACTTGTTCCGATTACTTTATTGTATGATAAATAAGTATTATCCTCCTCCGACTCGTCACTTGCAATTGAATATTCCATCTCAATCTCTTTTACAGCATCAAATGGAGCCTGCTCTCTGATTGCAGAATCAATCTGCAGTGTATCAAACTTCGACAGATACTCTCGATCCAGCCATTCCAGCTTTTCTTCCATATCCATGTCGCCATACAGATAAATATAGCTATTGGACGGATGATAATATCTGCTGTGAAATTCTAAGAACTGCTCATACGTAAGCTCCGGAATCACTTCCGGGTCTCCGCCCGACTCATTCGCGTAAGAGGTATCTGGAAAAAGTGAATTCAGGATCACACGGTCAAGTACTCCCTCCGGTGAGGAAAATGCTCCTTTCATCTCATTGTACACCACCCCATTATAAGTCAGCGCATCCTCTTTTGATTCCAGATTATAGCTCCATCCCTCCTGACGGAATATCTCATCATGCTCATAAATATTCGGATAAAACACCGCATCCATATAAACATGCATCAGATTCTGAAAGTCCTTTTCATTGCAGCTTGCCACCGGATAGACCGTTTTGTCCGGGTAAGTCATCGCATTCAAAAATGTGTTCAATGATCCTCTCACAAGCTCTACAAACGGATCTTTTACCGGAAAATTTTTCGATCCGCACAGCACCGAATGCTCCAAAATATGCGGAAGTCCTGTACTGTCCTCCGGAGGAGTGCGAAATCCAATCGTAAACACCTTATTTTCATCATCATTTTCCATCAAAAGCACTCTCGCCCCGCTTTTTTTATGGCGCAGCAGATATCCTTCCGACTTCAAATCCTTCAATTCTTTTTGCTGTATCAGCTCATAGTTTGTCATTGCATTTATGTTCATATATTTCCTCTTTTCTACTGTCATAAGCTTTTATTTTTAGTCTTCCCATATATTTCTATTGTATCACAAAAATAAGAGCATCGTAAACTTAAAGTTTACGATGCTCTTTCCCCTTATTTTTTCATACTCAACACCAGCAGTGTCCCTACCATCAACACTATACCAATCGGCAGCGCAATCCATGCGCTCTGCACAAATCCGGCGATAATATAAGTCACAAACGATACCGCTGCAGCTGTTATCGCATACGGAAGTTGAGTGGACACATGACTTACATGGTCACACTGTGCACCTGCCGACGCCATGATCGTCGTGTCAGAAATCGGCGAACAATGATCTCCACAAACCGCACCGGCCATACATGCTGAAATAGAAATAATCATCAGTTCGTGGTTCGTGTTTGCAAAAATCGCAACTACGATTGGGATTAAAATACCAAAAGTTCCCCATGATGTCCCTGTCGCGAATGCAAGAAAGCATCCAATCAGGAAAATGATCGCCGGCAGGAAGTTCATCAGTCCACCCGCAAATTGCTCAACTGTCGTTGCAACAAATTCTGCTGCTCCAAGACTGTCTGTCATCGCTTTTAATGTCCACGCAAATGTCAGGATCATGATTGCCGGCACCATCGCCTTGAATCCTTCCGGAATACATGACATACAATCCGAGAAATTCAATACTTTGCGTACCACATACAATGCAATCGTTATGATCAGTCCGAAAAAGCTTCCAAGCACAAGACCTACAGATGCATCACTGTTTGAAAATGCCTCCACAAATCCTACTCCATCAAAAAATCTGCCTGTATAGATCATTCCGATAACACAGCACACAATCAGTGAAAGAATCGGAATCACCAGATCAATTACCTTTCCATTATGATTCACAACACCTTCAGATACATTTTCATACGGTCTGTTCTCTGTTGTATAGAGATCACCTTTCAAAGCATTCATCTCATGTGTTCTCATTGGACCGTAATCTGCTTTGAGCAATACGATTCCAATCATCATCACAATTGTAAGAAGTGCATAAAAATTATATGGTATCGCCTGCATAAAGATTGAAAATCCATCTTCCCCTTCTACAAACCCGGTCACCGCTGCCGCCCACGAAGAAATCGGTGCAATGATGCAGACCGGAGCCGCTGTTGCGTCGATCAAGTAAGACAACTTTGCCCGAGACACATTATGTTTGTCTGTCACCGGACGCATCACGCTTCCCACAGTCAGACAGTTAAAATAGTCATCAATAAAAATCAACACACCAAGTGCAATTGTCGCAAGCTGTGCGCCCACACGTAATTTGATATGTTGTCCTGCCCATTCTCCGAATGCTGCGGAACCTCCTGCTCTGTTCATCAAGGAGACCATTGCTCCCAATATCACAAGGAATACCAAAATTCCAACATTATACTTGTCAGAAAGCACGCTGATAATTCCGCCTTCAAAAATATGTACTACCGTTTTTTCAAATGAAAATCCCGAGTAGAGTAATGCTCCTACCAAAATACCAACAAACAGTGAACTATATACTTCTTTTGTGATCAACGCGAGAGCAATCGCCACAACGGGAGGGATCAATGCCCAAAAAGTAGCATACAGTTGCGGTTTCGGTGCTTTCTCAGCCGCAAACACCGTCATAGACAGTATCAGCGTCAACACAAAAACACTCGAACACACTGACAATACTTTCTTTTTTGAAATATGCATAAATAAGTTCCTCTCTTTCCTTCAAAGGGTATCTCCCCTGATAATAAAAACCATGAATGACCTTTGTGTAAAAGCACATTCATGGTTCCCGCATACTTATCCTGCATCTTTTCTTTCGTATTCCTAACAAACCAACGATAGCTCTCCACATAAGTGACAGTATATTGCATATTCTGCAATATCCCAGAGATATCTTTCTGGACAAAAAAACATCTCTTCGGCGACTTTCCCTTTCGTATGTGGCGGCTGTCCAACTTTGCCACACAATACTGATGAAATCCGCACCTCTATCCTTTTAGTCATTCAATTATTAATAGTATATCATAACTTTCCTCGATTGTTAATACTCAATTTAAAATTCTGTTGCCCGGTGGCATGCTGCTTTGTGTCCTTCTCCAAACTTTTGGAGAACAGGCGTCTCTTTTTTACACTGTTCTGCTGCATATGGACATCGACTGTAAAATGCACAGCCCACAAAATTTTCCGTTCGAATCGGCTGTTCTCCTTTTAATGCCACAAACGTTTTTCTGCTGACATATGGATCCAAAGCCGCTGCGAGCAACGCTTTTGTATAAGGATGCAGCGGATTTGAAAACAATTCTTCTGTCTCTGCCTCCTCTACCAATGTACCAAGATACATTACTCCCACACGATCCGATATAAACCGCACAACACCAATATCATGCGATATAAAAAGCAGACTAAGTTTTAGTTCTTTTTGCAGCTTTTTGAGCATGTTTAAAATCTGTGCCTGAATTGATACATCCAAAGCCGATACCGGTTCATCACACACGATCAGTTTGGGCTGTACAACCAGTGCACTTGCAATCCCAAGACGCTGAACCTGTCCTCCGGAAAGTTCATGCGGAAATCGAAAATAATACTCTTTTTCAAGTCCCACACGTCTCAGCACCTCGACTGCCTGATTTCTCCTTTCCTCACGGTCTTTCACACCGTGAATAAAAAGAATATCCTCCAATATACTTCCAATCCTTTGACGCGGATTCAATGCAGACAGTGTATTTTGAAACACCATCTGTATCTCCTTTCGAAACGGACGAAATTCTTTTTCACTCAGACTGCACAAATCTGTCCCTTCATAAAAAATCGAACCGCTGTCTGTTTTAGACAATCCTACAATTGCCCGTCCGCTTGTCGACTTTCCGCACCCAGACTCTCCTACCAGCCCATAGGTCTCTCCCTTTTTGATATAAAATGACATCCCGTCCACCGCATTCATACGCTCTTTTGAACCAAAAAGTTTTCCTGTATTTCTATATATCGGATATGTTTTTTTCAGATTTTTTACTTCAAGCAAATATTCGCCCATAATCACTCCTCACTTTCCGCATTTCCCTTATCTATATATTTCCAGCATTTTACAAAATGTCCCGAAGTGACTTCTATCAAAGGCGGCTGCTGTCGTTCGCACTTTTTATCAGCGTACCGGCATCTCATGCAAAAATGGCATCCGTCCGGTATCTGCGAGATAGACGGAACCGCTCCATGTATCGTAGACAATTCCACATCTCGTTCCACTCCCAGATGCGGAATACATGACAATAATCCTTTTGTATATGGGTGAAGCGGATTAGAAAAAAGCTCCTCGGTCACGGCATCTTCTACAATTTGTCCAAGATACATCACCTTCACACTGTGACACAACTGCGATACCGCGCCCATATCATGAGTGATGAACAATACCGACATTCCCATTTTTTCATTCAACTTTCGTATCAGATGTAAAATTTGTTCCTGAATCGTCACATCCAAAGCTGTCGTCGGTTCATCCGCTATCAAAAGCTTTGGCTCACATGCCAGCGCCATCGCAATCATCACCCTCTGCTGCATTCCTCCCGACAACTCAAACGGATATTTTTTCATACAATTTTGTGGATTTGGAATCCCTGTCAATTTCAACATTTCAATCGAACGTTCCTGCGCCTCTTTTTTGGAAATGTTTTTATGAAAAAGAAGAATCTCACTCAACTGTTTCCCAACCGTATGAACTGGGCTCAATGAATTCAATGGATCTTGAAAAATAATAGAAATTTTTTCTCCTCGGATTTTTCGCATCTGAGACAGAGGACGTTTCAAAAGATCCTCTTTTTCAAAGAGAATCTCTCCTTCACACCGAACAGATGTATCATGCTCTTTCAAACGCAGAATAGACTGGGACATAACACTTTTCCCAGAACCCGATTCTCCTACAATTCCTGTGATTTCTCCCGGATAAACAGAAAAATCCACACCGTCAACTGCCGGAAACCATTTTTTATGAATTGGAAACGACACCTTCAGCCCCTTCATTTCCAACAGTACTTCCTGCTCTCTTTCATTGTTCTTCGCTTGCATTATTTACCTGCTCCTCCTTTCGTTTTAGGATCCAGAAAATCTCTAAGACCGTCTCCCAAAAGATTCAGGCTCAGCACGCATACGATAACAGCAATCCCCGGACATAACATCGTCCAAGGCGCCTTTGAAAAAACAAGTTTGCTCGCCTGAAGCATATTTCCCCAACTTGCCGCCGGCGCCGGGATTCCTGCTCCCAAAAAACTGAGAGATGCTTCCGAGATAATCGCCTGTGCAAAAATGAAAGATGCCTGCACTGTAAGCGGGGAAATAACCCCTGGTAAAACTAATTTCCATAAAATTCTAAAATTGCTAAATCCCTGTACCTTGGCAGCTTCCACATACGGCTGTTCCCGAATAACCAACGCCCTCGCCCTCACTGTTCTGGCAACACTCGGCGTGTAGACAACCGTAAGCGCAATCACTACATTCCAGCTTGATGCGCCTAATGCGGCTATCAGCGCAATCGCCAAAAGAATTCCAGGTATCGCGATCAATCCGTCACAGATCCTCATTAAAATTTGATCTAATATTTTAAAATAGCTTGCATAAATTCCGATCAGTGTTCCAATAACACAGGATAATACGGCTACGCTTCCCCCTACCCAAAGAGAAACCCTTGCCCCATACATCAGACGAATAAAAAGATCTCTCCCAAATTCATCTGTTCCAAATAAATATGCTCCTCCGGGTGCTCTGAAACGCTCGGATACCGACATTGCATTCGGATCGGCAGAACTGATAAGCGGGACAAAAACCGCAGCTGTCAAGATGACAAGAAACCCGATTGTTCCTATTATTAATGCAGGATTTCCCAAAATCCTTTCTTTTGTAAGCTCTCTTTGTTCCTTAAAAATCGTCTTACTTGCCTCCGACATACTTTTACGTGTAAAATACATTTTTCGTCACCTCCTATTTCAATCCTGGCCGAAGTCTCGGATCCACAAAACCATACAGTACATCTACTGTCAAATTCACAATCACATATAACAATGTGACAAAGAGAACCACTCCCTGAATCACAAATACATCTCTTCGATTGATCGAACTAAGCGTCAGCATACCAAGACCCGGAATGTTAAATAATGTCTCTGTCACAATCGTTCCGGTAATGAGACTTCCGAAAGACTGACCGATTGCAGTCAATATGACTGGCGCCGCATTTTTCAGACCATATCTCAAAATTACGGTTCTCTCTTTAAGACCTTTTGAGCGTGCCGTATGAATATAATTCATATGCAGTACATCAAGCAAAGAAGAACGAATCATTCTTGTAAGATATGCAGCCTGCACAATTCCAAGTGAAAGTGCCGGCACAAACAGATATTTTAAATGTTCCAGTATTCCTTCTGACAAACTTGCATAACCAGCTACCGGGAACCAATGATTGTAGACGCTAAAAATAAGCATCAAAAACATACTAAGCAAAAACCCCGGAAGCGTCACCCCCAAAAGTGAAGTTGTGACAGCTGCCACATCCACCGCAGTTCCTCTTTTACAGGCAGCAAGAATCCCCAACGGAACCGCTAACAGCAGTGCAATAATCTGTGCAAGGATTGCAAGACTCAATGTTGGCGGAAAATATTCTGCGATAGCCTCTAATACAGACTGATGTAAAAAATATGATGTCCCCCAATCGCCTTGAAGTACTTTCCCAAACCAATCCACATATTGTGTAAGAAATGGGCGATCAAATCCCAGCTCTGCATTCAAAGTATGTATCTGTTCCGGTGTTGCTTCCATTCCAAGTAATGCCGTCGCCGGTCCGCCCGGTATCATATATACAATCAAAAAAGCAACACAGGACACTACAAGCAAAACCGGTATCAGTGACAAAATACGTTTAAAAATATATGATAACATCCAAATACACTTCCTTTCTCATAAAATCAGCGGACTGCTTTTGCACTCCGCTGTTAACCTGTTTCTATTTTGAAGCTGTTGCATTCCAATAAATCGGAAATCTCAAATAATCCACACCATCTACATTTGCACTCATGGCATTCACTCCGGTGTAATGTCCAAGTACCGTAGCTGCACCATATTCATATAAGAATGTCTGCAAATCTGCCCATGCCGCAGAAGCATCTTCCGCTGTCGCCGCCGAACGAATCGCTGCGATTCCATCTGTGACTTCCTGACGGTCCAGACCTGCCCAGCCTTTATCCAATACAGAAAGCTGGATTGGAAGCATATTATAACTGTTACTTGTAATGAACATAGAGAACTGTTTCGGATCTGCTCGATGTTCCATAAAAGTACTAAAATCATAGCTTTCTACTTCTGCATTGATTCCCGCTTTCTTTAGCTGTTCCTGCACAACCAAAGTGGCATTATACATTTCTGCATAATCCGGGGTCGTTACCAAAACAATCTTTTCGTTATTGTATCCTGCTTTTTTCAATAATTCTTTTGCTTTTTCCACATCATTTTGGTTATAGTATTCTTTTCCTGCATCTGTTCCCCACTGAGTATCAGTAGGCACGCACCATCCTGCATTCACTTCATATAAATCTTTGTTACCATAACTTGCAAGAAGAATATCGTCACAGTTCAGTGCTGCAAGAATTGCCTGTCTCATATTTACATCTGCCATGATTCCTTCCGTTGTATTGAGGAACAAATTCAGTGTACCTCCTCTTTCAACGCTCATTTTTAAAGATTCATCTTTTGACAGCTCCTCATAATTATCTGCCGGAATTTCCTCCGCAATATCATACTGACCATTCTGCAGACCTGCAATACGAGTTGCCGCATCTGTAACTACATCAAAATAAAGTGTCTCTGTAGCTGCTTTCTTTTCGCCCGCAATACCTGTCGATGCGTCTTTTGAAGGCTGATAATCCTCATTTTTCTCCAATTTTACATATTGATCCTGTTTCCACTCAGACACTTTGTAAGGTCCCGTACCAATATATTCGCTGATACCGTCTGCGCCTGCTGATTCAACTACTTCTGCCGGGTAAATCGCAGCAAACTGAATCGGACTTGCAAGAATCATAATAATGTCAGATGACGCCTGATTTACTTTTAAATTCACAGTATAGTCATCTACTTTTTCAAATGTAGAGCCTCCAATCAACGTGTTCGCTTTCGGAGAAGTTTCAATCCAGCGGTTCATAGATGCAACAACATCATCTGCCGTCATCTCCTCCCCATTGTGGAATTTCACACCCTGTCGAAGCTTAATCGTGTAAGTCATTCCATCATCACTCACCTCATAAGACTCTGCTAAGACAGGTGTTGGCTCATAATTTTCATCCATTGCAAACAGCGATTCGTATACATGAATTCCAATTCCCCCGACGATATTAGAATTTACCGATTGCGGATCCAGCGATGGCGGATTCGCAGAAATGGCTATATGTATCTCATCTTTTTTACTTGATTTTTTACCATCGTCATTTTTGTCCGACTTTGTGTTTCCACAGCCTGATACCAAAAGCGCTACACACATTGTCAATGCCAAAATACACGATAATGCTTTTCTTTTCATAATTTACTAATCCTCCTTTATTTTTACCCGTCTATTCTACTTGAATCCATTCCCCCCCTGTAAAATTGATTTATTTTATAAAAGAGTGGCATTTATCGAAATCATCAATAAATACCACTCTTTTATTCTACTTTAAATTGACGATAGCAAATGCACCTGTCTCTTTCCAAAACTGGCAAATCATACGTCTCATATTTTCTTCGTTCACGTTGCCCTCCAGTGTAAGTTCACAACTGAGTCTATTTCCATATTCCATTGCCGATACTCCACTTACCGCTATCCGATTCAGATACAACATATGCATATACAATCCCATTTCTTTTTTCTCACAGCAAAATTTCATGACCACTCGTTCATGTGGCTCTTTTCCTGTAAATCCTGCACTTTTCAGCGTTGTTTTCAAAACTTCTTCCTGCAGTTCTTGTAGAACTCCATATTGATATCTTCTGCTGATCTGCATCACGTCTTTCAAAAACGCAGTGTATGCCTCTTGCGTTTCTCCTTGTGTGTCTTCTGATCTGTCCGCTATAATTTCCGTTTCCCGCTTTGGCACATATACCTCTTCTTTTGTCTTCGCCTTTGCTTCTGCAACCTGTCTTGAACATGCCAGCCGTTCTAAAAACAATGGCTTCATGCTGTTGTCTATCTCATCAATTTTTTTTCGGATATCATCTAACATTTATTTTCTCCTTTGACCATGTACAAAAAACTCCCGGCATAACAATATGTTTGTTATACCAGGAGTTTTATATCTTTTATTGATTCTGATTATTCAGCATCATTTCCATAAAGAGTAACAAGCTTATTCAGGTAAGCATATCTCTCTTTTGCTGCTTCTTCAGATTTTGCAAATAATTCTTCTGCTCTTTCCGGATTCATTCTTGCCAATGCATTGTAACGAACCTCTCCATTTAAGAATTCTTTGTAGTCTTCTGTTGGAGCTTTACTGTCAAGTGTAAATTTGTTCTCTGCTGCAGGATTGAAACGGAAGTTGTGCCAGTATCCTGATTTTACTGCTAATTCTTCTTCAGTCTGAGCTTTGCTCATACCCTTCTTGATACCATGGTTAATACATGGAGCGTAAGCAATGATCAATGATGGTCCCGGATAAGCTTCTGCTTCTGCAATTGCTTTTACAGTCTGGTTAAAGTCAGCTCCCATAGCGATCTGTGCTACATATACATATCCGTAGCTCATTGCGATGCTTGCCATATCTTTCTTCTTCACTTCTTTACCGCCTGCTGCAAACTGAGCGATTGCACCTGTTGGTGTAGATTTAGAAGATTGTCCACCTGTATTAGAATAAACTTCTGTATCGAATACCATAATGTTGATGTCCTGACCAGATGCCAATACATGGTCAACACCACCGAATCCGATATCGTAAGCCCAACCGTCTCCACCGAAAATCCATTGAGATTTTTTCGCTAAGAAGTCTTTGTTATTTACGATGTCTTTGCAAACTTCGCAGTCAGCACCTTCTAATGCTGCAACTAAGTTATCCGTAGCTGTTCCGTTTGTAGCTCCGCAGTTGAATGTATCTAACCATTCTTTGCAAGCTGCTTTTACTTCTTCAGAAGCTGCTTCAGAAGCTGCAACAGATTCTACTTTTGCTTTCAATCCATTTCTCAACGCTTTTTGAGCTAATAACATACCGTAACCAAACTCAGCATTGTCTTCAAATAATGAGTTAGACCATGCAGGACCTTGTCCTTTTTCGTTTACTGTATATGGTGTAGATGGTGAAGAGTTACCCCAGATTGAAGAACAACCTGTTGCGTTTGCGATGTACATTCTGTCACCAAATAACTGTGTGATTAATTTTGCGTATGGAGTCTCTCCACAACCTGCACAAGCTCCTGAGAACTCTAAAAGTGGTTGTTTGAACTGGCTTCCTTTTACTGTAGTCTCTTTGAATTTTGCAACTACTTCTGGTTTTACAGGAATCTCTCTTCCGTAATCGAAGAAATCTTGTTTTCCAGCATTTTCTTCCATGTTCTTCATAACAAGAGCTTTTTCACCCTTCTTACCTGGGCATACGTTAGCACATGAACCACATCCTGTACAGTCATAAGCAGATACTGTCATTGTAAATTTCAGCCCCGGCATACCAACCATATCGATTGTTTCTAATCCTTCTGGTGCATTTGCAACTTCTTCTTCTGTCAATGCAACCGGACGGATAACTGCGTGAGGACATACATATGCACAGCGGTTACACTGGATACAGTTTTCTGGCTGCCATACTGGAATATCTACTGCAATACCACGTTTTTCATATGCAGATGATCCTGATGGTGTTGTACCATCTACATATTCTGTAAATGCAGATACTGGTAAACTGTTACCTTCCTGAGCATTTACTTTTGCCTGAATATTTTTAACGAAATCAACAACGTCTTCTCTTCCGCCTTTTACTTGCGGTGTAAATAAACCTTCATCTTCAGCGTCTTTCCAAGACTCTGGAACTTCGATCTCAACAACCTGTTTTGCACCGGCATCGATTGCATCGTAGTTCATCTGTACAATCTTATCACCTTTTTTACCATAAGAAGCTTTTGCAGCTGCTTTCATTAATTCGATTGCATGTTCTTCCGGAATGATGTTTGCAAGTTTGAAGAAAGCTGACTGAAGAACAGTGTTGATACGTCCGCCAAGTCCGATCTCTTTACCAATCTTGATACCATCAATCACATAGAATTTAATGTTGTGATTTGCAATAAATGCCTTCACCTGTCCTGGTAAATGTTTTTCAATACCTTCCATATCCCATGGGCAGTTCAATAAGAATGTACCACCGTCAACTAATTCCTGAACCATGTTATATTTGTTAATATAAGACGGATTATGACAGGCAACAAAATTCGCCTGTTTGATCAGGTATGTTGATTTAATCGGGCTCTTACCGAAACGTAAGTGAGACATTGTCACACCGCCTGATTTCTTAGAGTCATAATCAAAGTAAGCCTGTGCATACATATCTGTATTGTCACCGATGATCTTGATAGAGTTCTTGTTAGCACCTACAGTACCGTCAGCGCCAAGTCCCCAGAATTTACAGTTGATTGTTCCTTCCGGTGTTGTAACTAATGGAGCTCCAACTTCTAATGATAAGTTTGTCACATCATCCACAATACCGATTGTGAATTTCTGTTTTTCAGTATTGTCATATACTGCAACGATCTGAGCCGGTGTTGTATCTTTAGAACCTAATCCGTAACGTCCTGTAAATACAGGTACTGCATCAAATTTTGTTCCTTTTAATGATGCAACTACATCTAAGTATAATGGCTCGCCAAGTGCACCTGGTTCTTTTGTTCTGTCAAGAACTGTGATCTGTTTTACAGATTCTGGAATTGCATTGATCAAAGCTTCTGCACAGAATGGTCTGTAAAGACGAACTTTTACAACACCTACTTTTCTTCCTGCTGCCAATAAATAATCAACTGTCTCGTCGATTGTATCACATACAGAACCCATAGCGATAATTACATGTTCTGCATCTTCTGCGCCATGGTAGTTGAATAATTTATAGTTTGTTCCAATCTTTTCATTAACTTTATCCATGTATTCCTGAACGATTGCAGGCATTGCATCGTAGAATGGATTACATGCTTCTCTTGCCTGGAAGAAGATATCCGGGTTCTGAGCAGAACCTCTCTGACAAGGATGATTTGGATTCAACGCATGTTTTCTGAACGCATCAATCGCATCCATATCTGCCATATCTTTTAAATCTTCATAATCCCAAGTCTCGATTTTCTGAATCTCATGAGATGTACGGAATCCGTCAAAGAAGTTGATAAACGGAATCTTTCCTTTGATTGCTGATAAATGTGCAACCGGTGTCAAGTCCATAACTTCCTGTACGCTTGATTCACAAAGCATCGCACATCCTGTCTGGCGGCAGGCATATACGTCAGAATGATCACCAAAAATTGATAATGCATGGCTGGCCAAAGCACGTGCTGATACGTTGAATACACCTGGTAATTGTTCTCCTGCGATTTTATATAAATTAGGAATCATAAGCAGTAATCCCTGAGATGCTGTATATGTTGTTGTAAGAGCACCTGCTGCTAAAGATCCGTGCACTGTACCAGCTGCACCTGCTTCTGACTGCATTTCTGTAACCTGAACTGTCTGTCCAAAAATATTTGTTCTACCTTGTGTAGCCCATTCATCTGTAGCTTCCGCCATAACTGATGAAGGTGTAATAGGGTAAATAGCTGCAACATCTGTGAATGCATATGAAGCATGAGCTGCTGCATGATTACCATCCATGGTTTTCATTTTTCTTCCCATTGGTTTGTTCCTCCTTCAAATTTTCAAAATTGTATTTTGACATATATGATATTATAGTCCTTTCGAAGTTAAAAGTCTAGTTCGTTTTTGTTTCTTTTAAAATACAAAAAGGGAAAAGCAGCTCTCCACTACTTTTCCCTCACACTAATTATTTTTTTCTATTCCGTGACGCTCCAAAAAGCTATCATACCCTGCATGATATACAAACAAAATACTTTTCACAAACAGGCACGCAAACGCATATCCAAAGAGCAGACCTGTCACAAATCTTCTGCTGTTCGTGCTCTCATATGAAGTCAAAAATTGTAATAAACCATCTATGAGCAGCGGTATCATCAGCAGAACAGTCAACCCAAGATTTGGTATGTACCATGCACACAGACAGAAAAATAAAATCATGCCAACCAATTCGCCTGTACATCTCGCACAAATCGGGAACTGTATTCCTCGAAAATGAAATGATCGTTCTTTTCTGCAGTGACAACCGAAAAATATCGGCAACCACTTATAAATAAAAGCACGCATCTTTTAGTAATAGTATCCCATACTTGCCGATCCGATTCCAATCACGAAGATAATAACATAGAACAGTATACTGAGAACCACACCAACAATCGCTCCGATTCCTGCTTTTTTCGCAGTATTCGGTTTTTCTTTGTTCCAGACAAGGAATAAAATCAAGCCTACGATCGGAATACAGCATCCTAAAACACTCCATCCAAAGCTCCCACTGTCATTGTTTGCTGACGGCACCATGCCTCCCTGCCCTTGTGCTGTTCCACAGTATGTGCACACATTTGCATTGTCGTCAATCTCTTTTCCACAATTTTTACAATACATCTCTCATCCTCCTATATCAATAGTGTAAGTGATATCCCCTTCTTTTCAACAAGTATAACAAATTAATTTCAATTAGTCTACTATTTTTGTTCAATTGGCACAACTTTCTTTCTTCCAACCACTAATAAAACTGCCGATACTACAACAAGCACCGCTGCAAGAACCTGTGATACGGCAACTCCGTTGAAAAATTGCAGTTGATCTGTTCGAAGTCCTTCAATCCAGAATCT